>JAYSPT010000082.1:0-10335 GCA_043721995.1 Salinibacterium sp.
GATCAGGCGTCTCTGCTCCTCCGGATGGCGGGTCCAGACCGAGGCCCCTAGTCCGAACGGTGTGTCATTGGCGATCTCGATGGCCTCGTCGAGATTTGCAGCAGGGAAGAGCATCGCCACCGGCCCGAAGATCTCTTCACGATAAATGCTGGACGAGCGCGGCACGTTCACCAGGATGGTTGGCTCGTAATAATTTCCCAGCCCGAGCATCCGCTCACCGCCGCACAGGACCGTGGCCCCCGCCTGGCGTGCGGCCTCCACCTGCTGCTCCAGGTCGTTAAGCAACTGCGGCGTGGCGAGCGGACCGATGTCGGTTGATTCTCGCGTGGGGTCCCCGATCTTCAGCGATCCCATCGCCTGCACGAAGAGTGCTTCAAAGCCGGCGTAGATCGCCTGGTGGATAATGAAGCGCTTGGCCGCGATGCAGGACTGGCCAGCGTTGACGAGTCGGGAATCCACCGCCATCTTCACTGCGGCATCAAGGTCAGCACTGGGCATCACGATGAACGGGTCTGAGCCGCCGAGTTCGAGCACCGACTTCTTCACCTGTGCAGCTGCAGTGGATGCGACAGCTCGCCCCGCCGGCTCTGAGCCGGTGAGCGTGATGGCCCGCACCCGCCGGTCTTCGATAACTGCAGCGACCTCAGCGGATCCGATCAGCAGCGTCGAGAAGGCCCCCTCGGGGAATCCCGCGCGGGTGAAGAGCGAGCCGAGGTAGAGGGCCGACAGCGGCACGTTGGAGGCGTGTTTGAGCAGGCCGGTGTTTCCGGCCATGAGCGCGGGAGCGGCGAACCGAATGACTTGCCACAGCGGATAGTTCCACGGCATCACGGCGAGCACCACGCCGAGCGGCTGGTATCGAGCCAGCGCGCGGGAGGCACCGACTGTGCTTGGGTCATCGAGTGGCTCGTCGGCCAGGAACGCCCCGGCGTGCTTTGCGTAGAAGTGCATTCCCTTCGCGCACTTCAGCACCTCTGCACGGGCCCCGGCGAGCGGGCGACCCATCTCACGGGTGATTGCGTCGGAGGCGATGTCCACCTCGTCTTCGAAGAGCTGGGCTGCAGCGTTCATCCATTCGGCGCGCTGGGCGAACGTGGTCCCCTTGAGCGTGATGAATGCCGCCTGCGCGAGCGCGATCCGCCGCTCGATCTCGGCGGCATCGTGCGGATCGTAGGTCTTTTCGGTCTTGCCCGTCGACGGGTTGATAGTGGCGATCGCCATTGAGTACCTTTCGGTCTGTGCATACCAATTCTGCCGTCATTGGCCCGCGGCGGGAACCGGGGCTCAGACTTTAGCGCGCCAGTCCTCTTCTCCGGCCCTGGGCAGCGCGACCACACCTGTGGGCAGGGCGACCGTGCCGGTCGGGAGACTGTACGTGCCGGTCGGTGGATCGATGATTGTCTGCTCGTCCCGACGGTGGCGGAGAACGTTATCGATGTAACTCGAGACGGCTTCAGCCAGCGGCACGTCGCGCCCCTCGTTCTGCGACAGATACCAGCGGTGGTCCAACAGCTGGTGGAACATCTCCGCGGGCTCGAGCTTTCCCTTGAGATCCTTCGGGATGGCACGGATCACGGGCTCGAATACCCTGGCCGCCCACTCATGCGCAACAACTTCCTCGTCGAGCCCCTTCTTGTCGAAGGTCGCACGATATGAGTCGAGGTCGTTGAGCAGCCGGCGCGCCTGATTCTCCTGAGCATCGAGGCCGGTGAGGCGCAAGAGGCGGCGCGAATGGTGACCGGCATCGACGACCTTCGGCTGGATGCGCACCTGCGTGCCCGTCTCATCCGTCTTGATTGCAAGTTCTTCAATATCAAAGCCCAGGTTGTTCAGGCGCTCGACGCGCTTGTTGATGCGCCAGCGCTCAGACTGGTGGAATTCTTCGGATGCCGTCAGCTCTTTCCAGAGCGTGCGGTACTGCTCGACGATGCCATCGCTGATCGCGATGGGATCGATCTCTTCCGCGAGGCGTCCGCCGGCCTGGAGGTCGAGCAGTTCTCCGGCGATGTTCACGCGCCCGATTTCCAGGTCATTCTCGCGCTGGCCGTTCGACAGCCCGTCGTAGAGCTGACCCGTCTCGGCGTCGACGAGGTAGGCGGCGAAGGCGCCAGCATCCCGCCGGAAGAGGGTGTTGGAGAGCGAAACGTCGCCCCAGAAGAACCCGATCATGTGCAACCGGACGAGCAGCACCGCAAGAGCGTCGACGAGACGGGTCGCAGTCTCGGGTCTCAGGCTCTGCGAGTAGATCGCCCGGTACGGCAGCGAAAAGCGCAGGTGCCGGGTGACGAGCACTGACTCCAGCGGCTCGCCCCGGTCGGAGGTGCGATTGGTAATAACCGCAACAGGTTCGACGCAGGGGATATCGAGCCGCTGGAGGGTGCGCAGCATTTCATACTCGCGTTTGGCCAGCTCCGCTGAGGTCTCCTTGATCGCCACCACGTAGCCACTCAGGTAAACAAAGCGCACCACGTGACGCGAGATGCCTTTCGGCAACGCTGCAATGGCGTCTTCCGGCCACAGCTCCAGGGGCAGTCCCCACGGGAGATCGAGGAGTGCTGGGTCGACTGTGGCCGCTGTGATGTTCAGCGAGCCGCTCATAGCGAGTGAGGATGCGCCGCCTTACGAGACAGCCGCGACGACCTTCTTGCTCAGTCGGAGTCCGGACTCGGTGTCGAACACGTGGATGTGGTGCGGCTCCGGAGTGATGAAGACCTTGTCGCCAGCGCTCGGGTGTGAACGGCCATCGACGCGGGCCACGATGTCCACGCGCTTGTCGTCGATCGTGGTGTGTCCGTACAGGTACCCGTCCGCGCCGAGCTCTTCGACCAGGTCGACCTCCACCGGCAGGCCTTCACCCGACGACTTCACTTGCACGTCTTCCGGGCGAATGCCGATCGTGACCTTCGCAGCTTTTGTGTCACCGAGCGTGTCGCGCTCAACCTTGGCCACAGCCGTGCCGAACTTGAGCCCACCGTCGACAACATCGGCGTCGAACAGGTTCATGGCGGGGGAGCCGATGAAGCCGGCGACGAAGACGTTCTTCGGGGACTCGTACAGGTCACGGGGGGTGCCTACCTGCTGCAGAACGCCATCTTTCAGAACGGCGATGCGGTCACCCATGGTGAGCGCTTCGGTCTGGTCGTGGGTGACGTAGACGGTGGTGACACCGAGACGACGTTGCAGGGATGCGATCTGGGTACGGGTCTGAACCCGCAGCTTCGCGTCGAGGTTGGAGAGCGGCTCATCCATCAGGAAGACCTGGGGCTGGCGCACGATCGCGCGACCCATGGCAACACGCTGACGCTGGCCACCGGAGAGCGCCTTCGGCTTGCGGGCCAGGTAGGGCTCGAGGTCGAGCAGCTTGGCAGCCTCGAGAACGCGGCTTGCACGCTCATCCTTGTTGATGCCAGCGATCTTCAGGGCGAAGCCCATGTTCTCGGCAACAGTCATGTGCGGGTAGAGGGCGTAGTTCTGGAAAACCATCGCGATGTCGCGATCCTTCGGCGGAACATCCGTGACGTTGCGCTCGCCAATGAAGATGTTGCCTTCGTTGACCTCTTCGAGGCCCGCGAGCATTCGCAGGCTGGTGGATTTACCGCAACCAGATGGCCCCACGAGCACGAGGAATTCGCCGTCTGCAACCGACAGATCGAGCTTGTCGACCGCGGCGCGGGTGGTACCTGGATATAGGCGGGTAGCTTTGTCGAACGTTACTGATGCCATGGCTATTAATGCTCCTTCACCGGCAGGTACGTGCCGGACGATCCTTAGTGAATGGACAGTGGCGACAAGCCACCCGTCACTAGTATGTCATTCCCAGACTGGCCTCCTAGAATTCCACAGGCATCGCCAATCCGAACGCGTGCCGAGAAACAGATAGAGGACCAGTTGAGCAACGGCACATCCGACGGCCCATCACGCAACGACCGTCGCGACGCGGCGCGCGAGAAAGCTCGCCTGCAGCGCGACGAACAAAAGAAGAAAGACCGCCGCAACCGGGTCTTCCTTCAGGGTGGGATCATCCTTGCCGTCATCGCCGCCGGTACCGCTATCGCGCTTATCCTCGTGGGCGGCATTCATCCTGCTGGTCCCGGCCCCAAGAACATGGCGAGTGATGGCATCCAGATCAGCGAGGGCGATATCGCGCTGACGACGCCTGCGCTCGCAGCCGGTGCAGTACCCATTCCAAACCCGGTCGACACCACCAAGGGTGTCATCAACATCCAGGTGTACGTCGACTACCTCTGCCCCATCTGTGGCGATTTCGAGAAAACCAACGGTGCGTACCTCTCCAGCCTCCTCGACAACGGTGCGGCAACGGTCGAGATTCACCCCATCGCGATTCTGGACCGGTCATCCCAGGGCACCAAGTACTCCACACGTGCAACGAATGCCGCAGCGTGCGTCGCAAACTTCTCCCCGAACCAGTTCTACGCGCTGCACACCCTGCTCTATGCGAACCAGCCGCCTGAGAACTCGACAGGGCTCACCGACGATCAGCTGATCGACCTGACCACGAAGGCCAAGGTGACGAACCAGAGCCAGATAACGAACTGCATCAAAAACCAAACCTTCGCGACCCGGGTGGCCGCGTCGACGGCCCGTGCGCTGAACGGGCCCATCCCCAACTCGAACGTAACCAAAATCAATGGCACACCAACGGTGATCGTCAACGGCGCGCAGTACGTGGGAGCTGTCAATGACCTGTCGGCATTCCAGGCGTTCGTAATTAAGGCGGCTGGTGACACGTTCAACCAGAACTCGACGCCCACTCCGACGCCAACACCAAGTTCCTGAGCCCACCTGCCGCAAATTTCTGCCTACCCGCGCCTGCCCGCAGCGACGTAGGCTGAGGGCTCCGGCGTGAGGGGTGCACTTGTTCTACTGGATCATGAAGAGCATCATTGCGGGCCCGCTGCTGCGCACGATGTTCAGACCATGGGTGCGCGGTGCAGACAACATTCCGACTAGCGGGCCGGTGATCCTCGCGAGCAATCACCTCTCCGTGATCGACTCGGTGATCCTGCCGCTGATGATCGATCGGCGCATCGCGTTTCTCGCCAAAAGCGACTACTTCACGGGCAAGGGATTCGGCAACTGGGCGATCAAGCATTTTCTGCTCGGGACCGGGATGATTCCGATCGACAGGTCGGGCGGGAGGGCTTCTGAGGCCTCTCTCAACACGGGCCTGAACGTGCTCGCAGAAGGAAAAGTGCTCGGTATCTACCCCGAAGGCACCCGCAGTCCCGATGGTCGCATGTACCGCGGACGCACCGGCGTCGCCCGAATGATCCTCGAAGGGCATGCTCCCGTTATTCCGGTCGCGATGTTCGACAGTGAGAAGGTCATGCCGATCGGCAGCAAGCTTCCGAAGGTGCGCCGCCTCGGAATCGTCTTCGGTGAACCGCTCGACTTCAGCCGCTTCGAAGGGCTCGAGGGCGACCGGTTCATCCTGCGCGCGATCACCGACGAGATCATGTACGAGCTGAACCAGCTGAGTGGCCAGGAGTACGTGGATGTCTACGCATCATCCGTGAAGGAGCGCGGGCGCGCGGTTGCTGCCGCTGCCGCCGCGCCGGCCGACCTCGCGATTTAGGTGCCGAGCTCGCGGGCGGCCTGCGCGCCGGCCTCGTGCAGCCAGCGCGTCGGTTCGGCCATCGCAGCGTCAACCGATCCGGCCAACTCGGCGAGAGAGGTCTCCCATCCGCCCGTGTGCGCCGCGATCTGACCCGCAATCACCGCGGTCGTTACCCTGGCCGTTGCGGCCCGCTGCAACAGCTTCCCGAGCAACTTACCGCCACGGGACTGCTCGTCGAAACGCCCCTCGCCCGTGATCAGCAGGTCGGCCTGCGCGAGGCGCGCATCGAGGTTTGTGAGCGCAGCGATGTAGTCGGCGCCCGGGGCAATACGTGCGCCCCACGCAGCGGCGAAGCCGAAGCCGGCGCCGCCGGCTGCTCCGGCTCCGGGTCTGGTGCGGTCGCCGCCCATGAGGTGTGCGAAGTGGGTGAGTGCTGCATCCAGGCGCTGCACTTCTGGTGCACCAGCGCCCTTCTGCGGGCCGAAAACTGCGGCGGCTCCGGTGGGGCCGAGCAGGGGAGCGTCCACGTCGGTCAGCAGGGTGACGCCGCCAGCGGGCGCCGCGAGCAGGCCGGTGTGGTCGACGTTCACGATGCAGTTGAGACCCCGACCGCCATCGCGCACATAGTCGCCCTGTTCATCCACGAGCTCGAGCCCGAGGGCCATAAGCGCGCCAGCGCCGCCGTCGGTTGAGGCTGAACCGCCGAGTCCGATGACGAGGCTGGTTGCGCCGTTCTCGAGAGCTGCACGGATGACCTCGCCAAGGCCACGCGTCGTCGCACCCATCGCATCCGGATGCAGCATCAACGGCAACCCGCAACACTGGGCCAGCTCCACCACCGCGGTGCCGTCCGGCAGCTGCAGCCACTCGCCGGCGGTGGGCCGCCCGTCGGGGCCGGTCACGTGGTCGAGGTGATGCCGCGCAGCTCCGGATACCGCGGCCTCTACCGCGTCGAGGGTACCCTCGCCGCCGTCGGCTTGCGGCTCGAGCAGGAGCAGGTCATCCGGTCGCACGGACTTCCATCCGATCGCGATCGCGTCCGCGACTTCGCGAGCGGTCAAGCTCCCTTTGAAGCTGTCGGGGGCTACAACGACGGTGAATGGCACGCGATCAGGTTAGCGCTGCGGGCTGCACCGTGCGCTGCTTGGGAGGCTGTTCTTGCTGCGCTCAGCCTTTCTCGCCGCCATCCGTCGTGTTCATGAGTCGGCGCTGGAAGATCAGGAACAGCACCGCGACCGGAATGGACATGAGCACGGCGGCACCGAGCTTGAGCGGATATTGATTGCCGCTCCCAAGCTCGCCGGAGGTCAGGGACGCGACTCCGGTCGTCAGCGTATTGAGGCTCGTGGATTGGCGCGAAATGACGAAATGCGAGAACTCATTCCATGAGCCCTGGAAGCTCAGGATGAACAGCGTGATGAGCGCTGGACGTGCCATCGGGAGCACCACAGACCAGAAGGTGCGAAAGATCCCGGCCCCGTCGATTCGAGCCGCTTCTTCGATGCTTACTGGGATCGACTCAAAGAACTGCTTCATGATGAAGATGCCGCCGGCGTCGATGATAAGCGGGAGGATCATGCCCGAGAAGCTGTCGTACATTCCGAATTGCTTGAGGATGAGAAAACGGGGGATGAGCAGTACAACCCCGGGGACGGCCATCACAGCAACCACACCGGCAAAAACAATCGAACGCCCCCGGAAATGCAACCGTGACAGGGCATATCCAGCGAGGGAGTCGAAAAATACCCGCCCAGAGGTCACCACGATCGCGATGAACGCCGAGTTCGCCGTCCACTGAAGCAATGGAACGGTCGTGAACAATTGCTTGTAGGTGGCGAAGCTCCATGTTGCCGGCACGAGCGAAAGCGGGTTTTGGGTCGCATCCGCATCGGTCTTGAAGCTGCCCGCCACCGAGATAAGGAAGGGGTAGATGTAGATCAGCGCGAGCGCGATGAGGATGAGGTAACCGATCAGCGCGCCCGCTCGTGCTCGAGCTCCGAGCCGCACACGTCGATACCTTCGGGGCGCCTTAGCCGGGAGCGTATCGGCCAGAACTGTGGTCGTGGTCACGGTTGTCATCGCTTGGCTCCTGCCGCTGCGTCACGCATGAATTTCGCCTCGACGCGTTTTGCGCGCCGTTCTCCCGCGCGACCGAGGTCGCGGTCGCGAAGGACCCACCTCTGAAAGAGGGTCAGGCTCACGATGATGATGAACAGGATGAACGAGATTGCCGCTCCCGTGCCCCAGTTCAGGCCCTTGAACGAAGTGTCGTAGGCAAGGTACGCGGGCGTAAGCAGGGTCTTACCGGGGGCGCCCTTGCCGGTCAGGTAGATCTGATCGAAGACCTGCCAGGTTCCGATAAGCCCCAGGGTCAAGACCGTGAAGAGCGTCGGCTTCATCATCGGCAGGGTCACGGAGAAGAATTTGCGCAGACTTCCCGCACCGTCCACATCAGCAGCCTCATCTATTTCACCGCTGATGTTCTGCAGTGCGGCGAGGAACAGCAGCATGAATGTTCCCGACGTGGTGAAGATCGCCAGAACGATCAGCACACACATCGCGACCGATGGTCCGCTGATCCAATCCCACCAGGCCAGACCGAGTGGGCCAGGAGCCAGGAGTGCGGCCGGCGCGCTGGTCACCCCAACCCCGGCGAGCAGATTGTGGATGACGCCGCGCGGGTCGGAAAACCAGTTCGGCCCCTTCTGTCCAAACCAGGCCAGGACGGCGTTGACCGCACCGGACGCGGTAAACAAGAACAGGAAGATCGTGGTGATCGCGACGGAGCTCGTGACCGAGGGAAAGTAGAAGGCGGTGCGAAAGAAGCTGCGCCCGCGAAGAATTCTGCGGTTGACCTGCACCGCAAGAAAGAGCGCCAAGGCGGTCTGGAGCGGCACCACGAGGAGTACGTAATACAGATTGTTGCGAATTGAGGTCGCAAAGTCATTGCGGGCAAGGCCGGGGTCGACGAGTACCTTCGCATAATTAGTGCCACCAACCAGCGACGAGTTGGCCAGCGGTGAACCGAGCCCATTCCAGTTGCTGAAGCTCACGTAGAGGGCCAGCAGGATGGGAATAACGAGAAAGACGCCGAGGATCACGATTGCGGGTGCGACAAATGCCCAACCGTACCTCGCCTCGGCGGCCCGGATGCCCTTGCTCATGTGTCGCCTTTCAGCTGTCGCCAACGCCGCCGAGGTGGCCCGGGGACGCATCGGATCCGTTGCTCGGATTCAATGCGCCCCGGACCGGGACGGGAGTTGCGTGCTCTTATTTGGAGTTAGCCGTGTCGAGCGCGGCCTGCAAATTTGTCTGGAAAGACGCAAGTATCGACTTGGCGTCGCCGCCAATGAGTCCCTCCAGCTTCGCGTTGAAGTCCGTGATCACCGTTGCTGAGCCAGCGAAGTGCACTGGGCTCACCGCGTAGTCGTTACCGGCCACGAAAGATGCATTCTCGGGGTACTTCTTGGCGTACGCGGCAGCCCCGGTTTGGGTCGACGGGATTACGCCGAAAGCATCCGCAAAGGCGAGCTGCTGGTCATCCCCGGTGAGGTACTTCACGAGGTCGACCGCCGCGGCGGATGTCTTCGACCCCTGCGGGATACCCCAGCAGTTCGTGAACGTGAAAGTGGACTTTCCACCCGGACCAGCAGGCAACTCGTACGCCTGGTAGTTCGTGTTGGGATAGTCCTTCTTGACGCCCTTGATCCACGGACCCTCGATCACCATGGCAGCCGCACCCTTTCCGAGTGCCTCGCCCGACCAGCCGGAAGAAATCTCGGACGGCCACTTCAGTACGCCTTCGGTGTGGAGCTTCTGGATGTACTCCAGCCCGGCAAGGTTCTGGGGCGAGTCAGCGGTTACCTTGGTGCCGTCAACTATCTTGCCGCCGGCCTGGTTCATGAACACTCCTGCCCGTGCGTACTCGAGGCCGAATGACAGGCCTACGGTCGTGGGTGTCGTGAGCTTCTTTGCCGCCGCTTCGAGGCTGTTCCAGTCGGTCGGAACGTCAGCAGCTGTCAGCCCCGCTGCCTTCCACATATCGGTGTTGATAATGAGTCCGAGCGTGGAGAAGTCCTTCGGAGCGCACGTGAAGTTGCTCTTGTACGTGAAGGTGTCTTTGAGCGCAGGGTAGAAACCCGATGCGTTGGGTAGGCCCGCCGCATAAGAATCCAGGTAGCCATTGCTCGCATAGGTCGCGAACTGGTCCCAACTCATGTAGAACAAGTCGGGTGGGCTACCGCCCGCAAAACCCTGACTGAGCTGTTGTGTGAGGTCGCTCGCTGCGACCACCGACACGGTGTTTCCCGATTTTGTGCCCCAGGCGTTCGCGGCTGACTGCACTGCAGCGGTTTCGGCATCTCCGCTCGAACCGATTAGGATCGTGAGCTTCTGGCCGGTGATCGGCCCGCTCGGAGTGGAGTTTCCCGTGCTCTGAGCGCAGCCGCCGAGTGCGGCGACAAGGCCGACCGCGACGAGCGCTGCCGACCATTTCGTGTGTTTCATTTGGTTTCCTCTCGGTTGTGATCGCCGGTCGTGGTGCGTCCGGCTCCTTCCTCGACGGGCGCCAGGTGACTCGACCGACGGACGACAAGCTTGGGGGTGACAAGGCGGTAATGCTCCGTGGAGCTGCCCAGTGGGATGACACGACTACCGGTAACGCCCATCAGCAGTTCCAGCGTGCCTGCGGCGACCACGTCGAGGCGCTGCTCAACGCTGGATAGACCGACGGCCTGTGCGACCGGCGTGTTGTCGAA
>JAYSPT010000083.1:0-14929 GCA_043721995.1 Salinibacterium sp.
TCACGGCTCACCTCAGACACCGCCGAGATTCCGACGATCGCGTGCCCCGCACCCGCGAGGGCCGAGCCGAGCACCGGCCCGACGCGACCCGCACCGATGATGCCAACCCCGAGGCGCCCGGAAGGGCCACTCACGCCGTGACCCCGACGGCCGACTCGCGCCAGCGATGAGTAGTGTCTTTCGCGGCAGCATTCAACGCAGCATCCTCGACAGCATTGAAGAACCGCACCGCATCTGCCGCATCGAGCGCACGCAGTTCCGGGTCGATAGGGCCAACAACCGTGTGCACGCGAACGGATGCGAGCCGCAGGACTCGAAGAAGCGGCCCCTGGTGCAGGGCTACACTCTGCATGCGCGCCTGCGGTACGACCACTAGATGGCGCCACACGATGCCGCGGCGCAACAACACCAGCTCGGGCGTGATCGCAAAGCCGTTTCGGCGCCATGCGAACCAGCGCAGCCAAGCCGCGCGCAGTGGCGAATTGGTGAAGCCATCACCGGTGGCACCCCGGCCTGCCATTCCGGTGTTGAGGAGGGTGGCAACATCCTCATCGAGGCCCGGCAGCAGCAGCGACAGCACCTTCATCACATCAGCTCGATGGCCCACGGGAAGCACCGTCGTTTGCGAGCGCTCCTCGGCCCTGCGTCCGCTGCCGCGGGCTGCCCGGTTGATCGTGATGTGCCACCATCCTGCGGGCCGCCAGAGCAGCGGCTGGCTCACCTGAATCGCATGGATGCGCCCGGGCGGGAGCGTCTCGTTGCTCGTGGACAGAAACCCGAAGCCGACGCGCACACCGTCTGGCGTCGCGGCGATGCTGTAGCGCACCGATCGCGTGAACCGCGACACGTAATAGCTGCCCATACCGACGAAAGTGGGTACGAGCGCAAACAGCCAGCCGAATTGGTGCGTGGTCGTGATGATCGCCGCGATCACCACGCCGGTGAGGACAACGCTCACCGTGAAGCCACTCAGGAGCACGGAGCCGAGGAGGCGCCCGAGGTGCATTTGTACGACGGACTCCGGGGGTGCTGCCGTCGGGTCCAGCTCGGGTGCGAGAAGCTCGCGAGCACGTTTCTCGATTAGCCCGCCTGATCTGACGACCTGCTCGCCAGGGGTCGACTGGCTTCCAGAGGCGAGCAGCAGAATCTCCCGCCGCAGTTCATCAGCGGCGGCGGAGCCGAGGAAGGCGAGCTCGACATTGCCGTCGTGTCCGGCTACGACCACCTCGAGCTTTGCAGCGCCAAAAATCCGGGCGAGGAGCGGCCGCGAGATGTTCACGCCCTGAATTCGATCGAGCCGCCCGCGCCGTGAGGTGCGGAACAGAATGCCGCTGCGCACCTCTACAAGTTCGTCGGTGATGCGGAAGGTGTGCATGCGCCACGAGATATAAAACCCGGTGATGAACAGGAGCAGCCCGAGCGCGATGATACCGAGGATCCCGGCCGTCCAGCCATTGTCGATCACCCAGGTCACCGGGTCCTGTGTGCCATCGTTCGGGCCGCCGAGCACGAGCTGGATGAGCACGTCCCGCGTATTGAGTAAGACGAAACCGGCGATCGCGACAACCGCGAACCCGCCGCGCAACAGAGGCGTCGCCGGATACAGGCGATGCCACTCACCATCGGCGAGGCGCTGGCTTGCCGGCTCCGTGAGGCCGGTCATGTCCGTGCCTGCGTGCTCATTCCCGCACCGGTCATAGTCCAGCCCGGCGACTCTCTGCGAGCGCAACGAGCCGGTCTCTCAACTCCTCGGCATCCGCTGCCGGCAGGCCCGGAATGGTGATGCCGGATGATGCTGCCGCAGTCACGAACTTCAACTCACTGAGCCCGACTGCGCGATCAAGCGGACCGCGGTTGATATCGACGAGTTGCATGCGACCGTACGGGACTGCCACGAAACGCTGCCACATCAGGCCGCGTCGGAAGAGGAGGTCATCCTCTCGAAGCTGGAAGCCGATCGATCGCACCCTGCGTTTCACTAGCGCGAGCGCCACGATGAAGATGATGGCGAACGCCGCGGGGATCGCGAGGAGGAACAGGTTCTGGGCCAGCAGGGACGGCACGGAGGTCGCCACGACGACGACTAGGCCGAAGATCAGCGTGCCGACAAAGTCGACGACTACATATCGTGGCGAGACCCGCTGCCACGCGGTGGTGACCGGCTCGAGCTTCTCGCGCCCGCGCCGCTTTGTCGGCTGCGGCTCGCTCATGGGGTGCGGTTCACTCATTCGATGTGCCTGGGGCTTGAGGTGCCGGGCTCGGGCTTCTCTTCGTCGTCCGGCGGGATGGTGCACATGTACTCCGCAACCATCCCTCCCGCCAGAAGAACGAGGGCGCCGATTGCCGTCACGATGGCCATCGCGATTGACGTGCCCGGGAGCACCGAACGGCTGAGCAGGTAAAACACAACGCTGAGCCCGGCGCCGGCGAGCAGTGCACCGCTGAGGCTCGACGCCTTGGCGAGCATGACGATACGCGTTGCGTAGAAGGGGTCCACTTGCGCGTTAGGCATGCGACGTGCGACCCGACGCACCGGCACGGCCAAGACCACGATGATGACCCCGATCGCGAAGAGGGCCAGGCCGAGGGTGTAGGGCGGGATCAGGATCGGCTTGCCCGAGCTTGTCAGCGCGGTTTCGAGCACCCACGTGACTCCGCCGCCAAGCACGGCGAGCAGCAGGAGCGTGATCGGTTTGGTGCGGGTCATGGGCGCTCCGCCTGAGACTGCTCCTGCACAGGCTCCAACAGCGGCCGCGCCGGATATACCGTGGCGCTGTCTCCGGTGGCCTCCAGCAGCGAGTCGATGCGGCCGAGTCCGGGGATACTCGCATCCGGATCGACCTGCAGCCACGGCACCAGCACGAATGCTCGCGTCGCTGCCCGAGGGTGCGGCACCGTCAGCTCAGCGGTGCTGATGCGCGTACCCCCGTAATCGATGATGTCGATGTCCAGCGTGCGGTCGCCCCACCGTGTCTCGCGAACTCTGCCGTGCTGGGCCTCGATCGTGTTCACCGCGTGCAGGAGTGCTTCGGGCGCGAGAGTGGTGTGCACCAGGACGACCGCGTTGAGGTAGGCGGGGGCATCCAAGCTGATCCCCTCGGGCTTCAGCGCCGGTGTCTGAACTAACTCGCTCGCGGCAACGACCTCCACCTCGGCGAGCGCGGAAAGATCACCAACGGCCTCACGAAGAATTGCCTCGCGATCGCCGAGGTTGGTGCCGAGGGCGAGCACCGCGGTGGTCGTGGAACGAGCGGTCATGGGTTCATACCGAATCCCGCGCGCTGCGGCGACTTGGTGCGACCACGTGTGATCGTGACGCTGACGTCGTCGAAGGGCACGGTGATTGGCGCGCTCGGCTTGTGCAGGGTGACGGTGACGAGTTGCACGGGGCGATGCAGCAACACGACCGACGCAATCCGCTCGGCGACAGTCTCGATCAGGTCTACCGGGTCGCTCTCCACTGCCGCGACGACCTGCTCGGCGAGTTCACCGTAGTGGACGGTCAAGCCCAACTCGTCACTGGCGCCAGCGGCGGCCAGGTCAAGGTGAGCGACCACATCGATGATAAAGACCTGGCCGATACGGCGCTCTTCGTCAAGCACGCCGTGGAAAGCAGATGCGCGCAGGCCCGTCAACGTGATCTGGTCGAGTGGGTTCACGGCTGGCCCGCGTTCTTCCAGGCCGTGACCACGTTGAGGGCGACACGTGTCGACGGCACGTCGTGCACCCGCACACCCCACACACCCGAGCGAGCCGCCATCACCGTAACCATAGCCGTCGCAGCATCGCGATCTGTTGGGGGCGCGTCGACGGGTGAAAACTCAGCCAGGAATCGCTTGCGCGAGGCACCAATAAGCAGTGGACGACCGAGGCTGCCGAGTCGGCCGAGGCCCGCGAGCAGCTGCCAATTGTGGTGGGCCTCCTTGGCGAATCCGAGCCCCGGATCCAGAATGACGCGCTCCAGGTCGATGCCCGAGACGATCATCTCCGCGAGCCTTCCCTTGAGCTCTGCCCGAACATCCGTCACAACATCACGGTACTGGGCGAGCCGGTGCATATCTGCGCTGGGCCCACGCCAGTGCATCGCAATGTAGAGCAACCCGGTGCGCGCGATTGCGGCGTACATCGCCGGATCGGAGAGCCCGCCGGAGACGTCGTTGATGAAGGATGCCCCGGCATCAGCAGCAGCCAGTGCAGTGTTCGAATTCATCGTGTCGACGCTCACGATCACGCCTGCAGCAGCGAGCTTCTTCACCACCGGGATAACGCGCTTGCGCTCCTCGACCTCGGGCACCCGCTCGGCGCCGGGCCGGGTCGACTCCCCGCCGACGTCGACGATATCGGCGCCCTGTTCGTGCAACTCGATCCCGCGATCGACCGCCTCCGCGGTTGTCCGAACCTTGCCGCCGTCACTGAAGGAGTCGGGCGTCACGTTCAGGATGGCGATCACCTGGGGTGACACATAGGCGCTCACTGCGAGTTCTCGTCATTCTGTGCCGCGCTGCCAAGCGCTGTTCCGATCAGCGACAGCACAGCCGCGCGCTGTACCGGGTCGCTCAGGCTGCCGCGGCTGGCCATCGTGACCGTCGAACTGCGAGCCTGATGAGGCCCGCGGGATGTTACGCAGCTGTGCACGGCGTCAATCACCACGAGCACGCCCATCGGTTCCAGGCCCGTCCCGAGCGCATCGGCCACTTGCTCGGTGAGGCGCTCCTGAAGCTGCGGCCGAGAGGCGAGGGTGTGCACCACGAGCGGTAGTTTACCGAGGCCAACAATTCGGTGCCCGGGCTGGTACGCGAGGTGGGCTACTCCGATGAACGGCACCAGATGATGCTCGCAAGTGGAGCGGAACTCAATGTCCCGCACCAATACGAGTTCACCAGTTGCCTCACGCGCGATCGTCTCGGCGAGATGCTGAAGAGGGTCCTCATTCATCCCGGAGAAGTACTCGCTGTACGCCTGTGCGACACGCCTCGGGGTTTCGAGCAGACCGGGCCGCGCAGCATCCTCACCGATTGCGGCGAGAATTTCGGCAACAGCCCGCTCGATGCGCTCGGTGTCGACGGCCACCTGTCCCTACGCGGTTGCGATGCCAGGGGTCTTGCGTGGACGGGGGGTCCGTCGCGGCTTGACCGTGACATCAGACTCAATCGCGCCGTCGGCAAGACCGGCATCAACCGGAATGCGCGAGGGCATCGCGACGGGCGGGCGATTGGACAGCGGGCGCGCGTCGCTCGAGAGCCACTGCGGGCGCTCGGGCAGCTTCTCGATGTTCTTGAAGATCTCCGCGAGTTGCAGGTGGTCGAGCGTCTCCTTGGTAAGCAACTCGGTCGCGAGTAGGTCGAGCGTCTCGCGGTTCGTGTTCAGCACCTGCCACGCCTCGTCATGCGCCTGCTCGATGAGCGCTCGCACCTCCGCGTCGATCGTCTCGGCGATCGTGTCCGAGTAGTCGCGGCTGGCACCCATGTCTCGACCCAGGAACGGCTCACCAGCCGTGAGACCCAGCTTGACCGAGCCGACCTTCGTGCTCATGCCGTACTCGGTGACCATCTTGCGTGCGATGGCGGTTGCCTTCTCGATGTCGTTTGATGCCCCGGTCGTCGGGTCGTGGAAAACAATCTCCTCGGCGACTCGCCCGCCCATCGCGTAGGTGAGCTGATCGAGAAGCTCATTTCGCGTGATGGAGTATTTGTCTTCGAGCGGCAGCACCATCGTGTAACCGAGGGCGCGGCCACGCGGCAGGATGGTGATCTTGGTTACGGGATCGGTGTTGCGCATCGACGCGGCAGCGACTGCGTGCCCACCCTCGTGATAGGCGGTGATGAGCTTTTCTTTGTCGTTCATGAGGCGCGTGCGGCGCTGCGGACCGGCCATGACGCGGTCGACCGCCTCGTCCAGGGCACGGTTATCGATCAGCTGCGCGTTGGAGCGCGCAGTGAGCAGGGCCGCTTCGTTGAGCACGTTAGCGAGGTCGGCGCCGGTGAAGCCCGGCGTCTTGCGCGCAAGGACTTCGAGGTCGACGCCATCGGCCAGCGGCTTGCCCTTGGCGTGCACGGTCAGGATCTGCTTGCGGCCCTGAAGGTCGGGCGAGTCGACGCCAATCTGGCGATCGAACCGGCCGGGACGCAGGAGTGCGGGGTCGAGCACGTCGGGGCGGTTCGTCGCCGCGATGAGGATCACGTTGGTCTTGACGTCGAAGCCATCCATCTCGACCAGAAGTTGGTTGAGGGTCTGCTCACGCTCGTCGTTACCGCCGCCGATGCCGGCTCCGCGGTGACGACCGACGGCGTCAATCTCGTCGATGAAGATGATGGCGGGAGAATTCTGCTTGGCTTGGTCGAAGAGGTCGCGCACGCGGCTCGCGCCTACACCCACGAACATCTCGACGAAGTCCGAACCGGAGAT
Organism: Salinibacterium sp.; assembly: GCA_043721995.1. Classification (GTDB taxonomy): domain Bacteria; phylum Actinomycetota; class Actinomycetes; order Actinomycetales; family Microbacteriaceae; genus Rhodoglobus. The sequence goes on from JAYSPT010000083.1 coordinate 6,406, forward strand.
TGTGTAAAACGGTACCCCGGCCTCGCCGGCCGTCGCGCGCGCAAGCAGGGTCTTGCCGGTGCCGGGAGGGCCGTACAGCAGCACGCCCTTCGGAATGCGTGCACCTACAGCGAGGAACTTCGCGGGCTCCTTCAGGAAGTCCTTGATCTCTTCGAGTTCTTCGATCGCCTCATCGGCTCCCGCGACGTCCGCGAAGGTGACCTTGGGTGCTTCCTTGCCCACGAGCTTGGCCTTCGACTTGCCGAACTGCATGACCCGACTGCCGCCACCCTGCATGCGGCTGAGCAAGAAGTAGAAGATCACGCCAATGATCAGGAACGGAATGATGATGCCAGCGAGACTGGCGAAGAAGTTGGTTTGCGGAGGAACGTCGTCGTAGTTCGTCAGATTGGCGGCGTTGACCGCATCCACGATTTCCTGGCCGCGAGGGGCAACGTAGTAGAACTGCACGAGCTTGCCGCTACTGCCGTCTGCCGCTGAGAGTGTGAGGTCGACCCGCTGCTCGCCATCGACGATCTTGGCAGACGCGACCGTGCTCCCCTTGAGCAGCGACAGACCCTCCTGGGTCGTAACCTGCTTGAAACCGCTGCCGGTGAGTAGGAGCGTTGCAATCCAGACGGCTCCAAGAACGACCACAACCCAGATGATGGGGCCCCGCACAATACGCTTCAACAAATCCATAATTCTCCGGCGCTTGCGCCCGGCACCTTCCTTACGAAGAACGTATTGAAAGGTTACCGGTACCCCGCTGCACGTCGTCTGGATGTTCGCCCAGCGCGGAGAACTATTCGTACACGTGCGGCGCGAGCACCGCAACACCCCGCAAGTTGCGATACTTCTCCGCATAGTCCAGCCCGTAGCCCACCACGAATGCGTTCGGGATGTCGAAACCGATGTACTTCACGTCGACCTGCACCCTCGCGGCACCGGGTTTACGCAGCAGCGCGAGTATCTCCAGCGACGCCGGACCCCGGCTCTCAAGATTCGACCGTAACCACGCGAGGGTGAGACCCGAGTCGATGATGTCCTCAACGATGATGACGTGACGGCCGGCAAGGTCGGTGTCGAGGTCTTTCAGGATGCGCACGACGCCACTCGACTCGGTACTCGTGCCGTAGGACGAGACCGCCATGAAGTCGAGGGCGACATCCAGTTTCAGCTCGCGGGCGACATCCGCCATGGCCATCACTGCGCCCTTCAGCACGCCCACGAGAAGCACCCGCTCTCCGGCGTAGTCGTGCTCGACCCGACGCGCAAGTTCGGCGATCTTGTCGAGGATCTGCTGCTCGGTGAGGAGCACCTCGGTGATGTCGTCAGAGACGTCGGAGAGTTCCATCGGGTCGGCTATTCCTTCACTTCGGTGGCCGCAGCCTCGGATTCCGCGGGGCCGGATGTCGCACTGAACTCCAGCAGGTCTCCGCGCCGTTCCACCCTAATGCCGGGCAGGTGGAGGGGCGACTGGCCGTGCCAGTCCGTCACCAGGCGCGCTACTTCGAGCGTCTGCACGCGGCTCAGTGACACGTCGAACTCGCTTGCAACCACCAGCCGGATGAGGCGCTGCCGCAATGCGGGTGGGTTCGCGGCGAGTGCCCTTGCGGGCAGCGCGATTCCTGCCTCGGAGTGCTCTGCAAGATCTTCGGCAAGTTCACGCGCGAAATGGTCGAGCGCCTCTGAGTCTTCACGCAGCTGCTCCGCCGTGCGCGCGAGGGCCTCGGCAATTCCGGGTCCAAGCTCCTTCTCAAACTCGGGCAGAAGCGACTCGCGCACCCGCACTCGCGCGAACGCATGGTCGCCGTTCTGTGGGTCGTGCCAAGGCTCAAGTCCTGCCTCAGTGCAGAATTGCGCCGTCGAAGCCCGACGGATGCCCAGCAGCGGCCGGAGGTAGTGCCCCGTTCGAGGCGCCATACCTTGCAAACTCGTCGCGCCGCTGCCCCTCGCGAGCCCGAGTAGCACCGTCTCGGCCTGGTCGTCGAGCGTGTGGCCGAGCAGAACCGCCACGGCGCCCGTCTCGTCTGCGGTCTCGGACAGGGCCGCATAGCGGGCGGTGCGGGCGGCGCCCTCCGGGCCGCCGGCTCGGCCGACGTCGACCGAGCGCACGATAACGGGGAGCAGCCCGAGATGTGTCGCCTGCGTGGCGGCCGCGGATGCGACATCCGCAGAGCCCTGCTGCAAGCCGTGGTCGATGACGACTGCGCCTGCACGAAAGCCCGCTCTCGGCGCCTCAAACGCGGTGGCCGCGGAGAGCGCAAGGGAGTCTGGGCCACCGGAGAGCGCGACAAGCACGAGGGGGTTGTCGCCCGCCTCGGGGATAAGGCTGGCCAGCGACGCCCGCACCGCCCGACGTACGTCCGCGATCGCTGGCGTGAGCCTCGGGCGAGTGGGCGGCATCCGCTAACGTTATTGCAGCCGTGCGCACAGTGCGCATTTCACAGATCAGGAGCGACACAATGGCCGCATACGACGTGATCGTCGAGATCCCGAAGGGCAGCCGCAACAAGTACGAGGTCGACCACGAGACCGGAGCGGTCTTCCTCGACCGCTACCTGTTCACGAGCTTCGGATATCCCACCGACTACGGCTACTTCGAGAACACCCTCGGGCTCGACAGTGACCCGGTCGATGCGCTGATCCTGCTAGACGCGCCAACCTTCCCGGGCGTGCACATCTCGGTTCGACCGGTGGCCGTCTTCAACATGACGGATGACGGGGGGAGCGATGCCAAGGTCATCTGCGTGCAGGCGAAGGACCCGCGCTGGAGCCACATCCAGGACCTCGGTGACATTCCCGATTTCATGCGGGCCGAGATCCAGCACTTCTTCGAGCACTACAAAGATCTCGAACCGGGCAAGTGGGTCACGGTCGAGGGCTGGCAGGGCGCGGCCGAGGCCGAGGCCATTGTGGTCGCAGGCGTCGAGAAGCTGAAGGCCGAAGGCCACTAAGCCTTACGGAGTTGGCCGACCCGCATACGGCACGATGTCGTAGTACCGCACGCTCGTGACCCGCACCGGAACCCCCTCCCGCGGGGCCTCGATCATCGCGCCACCGCCGACGTACATCGCGACGTGATAGAAACCCTCGCTGGGGTCTCCGCTGCTGGCGTAGAAGATGAGGTCGCCCGCGACCATCTGGTCGAGCGGCACGAGGCGCCCCTGCGCTGCCATCGTGTAGTACTGGCTGGACACGAGATGTGCGCCGATGTACACGCCGACTGAGGCGTAGGCCGCCTGGGTAAGGCCCGAGCAGTCCCAGGTGTCCGGGCCGGATCCGGCGAACTCGTACATCTTGCCGAGTTGCGCGTACGCGAACGCGATCGCGCCCTCGACGGCCGACGCATTCGGTGCGGGAGGCAGCGGGTTCGGCGGGTTCGGCGGCGTGGGCGGTGGCGGTGGCTGCGCTGCGATCTCCTGCTGCGCGATGAGACCCGCTGCGTAGCCCGCCTCGAGGTCTGCGGCGGTGCCCTTCAGCGCGGCGAGCTGTGAATACATCTGGTCTGCCGCGGCCTTTTGGGCCGTGACCTGAGCGAGCGCGGCATCCGCAGCAGACTGCGCAGTGGCTGCCGCCGTTTGGGCATCATTCGCGAGCTTCTGCCGGGCATCCTCGGCGATGCGGGCCTGATCGGCGAGGGACTTCGCGACGTTCCTGTCGCTTGTTGCCTGCTGATAGATCAGCGTGGCCTGCTGGCTCAATTTGCTCATGGTGCCGAGGCTGTCCAGCAGGTTGTCGGAGTTGTTGCCAGCGAACAGCAGTCCCAGCGTCAGACTGCCCCCACCGGTGCGGGCAAGCTGTGCGACGAGCTGGCCCGCTCGGCGAGAGGATGCCGCAGCGCGCGCCTCCGCGTCGGTGACCTGAACCTTGAGCGTCGCCGCCCGCGCGGACGCCGCCTCGAGCGCGACCCTCGCTGCGTTGTACTTCTCGCCAGCAATCTGCGCGACCCGCCCCAGCTCTTCGGAGGTTGCCTGCAGTTGGGTGAGTACTGCTTGGATCTTGTCCACTTCCGCCTGCTTGGTTTGCTCGCTCTGCTGGGCGGCGGCGACTTCATCCCACGACGGATAGTTGTCTGCCACGGCCGGGGTCACGATCGCAGCGGCCGCCAACAAACCGCCGATGGCTACCGAGCCGACGACGGTGCGAAACGCCCCCCACGGGGGCACCTGCGACGGCACTACCGCTCCGAGCTCTCACTTGATTGGGGGCGAACGAACTGGATATCAGCCAATGGTGATCCCCTGTGCAGCCATGAAGGGCACGGAGTCCCTGGCGACACCGTTAACGCGCACTTCGAAGTGCAGATGGCATCCGGTCGAGGTGCCGGTCGTGCCGACGTGGGCGATGTTTTGCCCCACGACCACATCCTGACCGACCGAGACCAGGAGCCCACCATTGACGATGTGGCCATAAGCGGTCTCAATCCCGTTGCCGTGATTGAGAAGGATGAAGTTGCCGTAGCTGCCATTCCAGCCCGCGTACTCGACGGTGCCCGATGATGCCGCGTAAATATTTGCCCCACAGCTGGCACCGATGTCGGTGCCCTGATGGTACGTGGATGCCCCGGGTGTCGGAGACACCCGGTACCCGAACCCGTCCGTGATGCTGCCCGCGGCGGGCCTGGCCCATCCGCTCAGGCTGATCTCGCCGGCATCCAGCGAGGCATCCACACCGATTCGAGCCTTCACGCCAGCGAGGTAGTCTGCCTCGGTTGCGGCGCGGTCCTGGGTCAGCACGACGAGCTGAGCGGCGAGGAGTGTGGCGTGATCCTGCTGCGATTGGTAGGCAGTCTGGGCCGCAGTGGCCGCTGCCTGCGCGTCATTGAACGCCTTCTCGGCGATGGCCTTGAGCGCTTCCAATTGATTCTTCGCGACGCTCGCTTGGTCGCTCAGCGACTGGGCAGTGTTCTTGTCCTGCAAGGCGCGGTCGTAAATTGCGTTGGCCTGCTCGGAGATCTTGCCTGACATGCCGAGCCCGTAGAGCAAGTTATCGGCACCGGCCGTGCCGGTGTTCGCAAAGAGAGTGGCCGTGATATCGCCACCACCACTGCGCATGAGTTGCGCTGCCATCTGGCCGGCGCGCTGCTCAGACACCTTGGCAGTGTTGTTCGCAGCATCCGCCTGGTCCTGCAGGTTCTGCGCCCTGAACGCGGCTTCCTGGAACTTCTGGTCAGCGGCCGCCCACAATTCACCCTTGGCTTTGGCGTCAACCGCGGCTCGGTCGGCCTCGGCCTGGAGGCCCGCGAGCAGGCTCTGGATCTGGGTGACGGCAGCTTGCGTTGCGGCTTGGTTGTTGCGGGCGGCAGCAACATCCGCCCACGACGGATAGTCGACCGCCCACGCTGCCGCCGAAGACCCGACGATTGCAGCCGCCGCCAGCAATCCGATGACCCCGGCCATCGCGATTAGCCGCCGAGCGCGTTGGCGCAGTGCGGTGATCGCGGATTTCCCCCGGTCGGTGGTGATGCTGATCATGGCTCCCCAACTCGTATAACCGTCGTGCCTCGTCACGTTGGTAACACTGTTAACAGTGCTCACAGTAGCAACTCGTGACCCAAACGCCCAGCGATCTGTCACGGTCTTTCGCAAAAGGTTCAACAACGACTTGAAGCTACCCGCGATTTGACGGGATCACCGGCACATTCAGCCGGTTGTCGCGGATGTCCCACCGTTTGGCAATTCATCGGCGTCCCCTTATGCTTGTGGCTCGGTAGCTAAGAGGTTCTGTGACTTCGAGGCCCCATCGTTTAGTGGCCTAGGACGGCGCCCTTTCACGGCGTTAACACGGGTTCGAATCCCGTTGGGGTCACCAAACACACAGAAGCAAATAGCTAGGCCCTGTAGCGCAGTTGGTTAGCGCGCCGCCCTGTCACGGCGGAGGTCGCCGGTTCAAGTCCGGTCAGGGTCGCAAAGCACGACTTCTCACTGCGAGCGGTCGCGCTTGCACGGCTCTGTAGCTCAGTTGGTAGAGCGTTCGACTGAAAATCGAAAGGTCACCGGATCGACGCCGGTCGGAGCCACCCTCAAAACCCCCGGAAATCCGGCGGTTTTCGTCATTCTGCGGCCCGATCGGTTCCCGTGAATGGCTTCCGTGACCACGCTTTGCCCACATCCCCATCCACAGCCACAGCCGTCGCTCCAGTTCCGGGCTCGTTGCCGGCGAGCCCGCGCCCACGTCTGCTCCTGCGCGAACGAGGGTACGCATCGGTCATCGACGCGGTTCCTCGCTACCTCTCGACTGATCGTCGACGACGCTCGGCCAATCACCGCCGCGATCTGTCGCACCCCTTGGCCGCGAGCGAGTTGGAAGCCGATCTCTTCTCGCTCACGTAACGATAGAGACCCGGCTCGAGTGACAGCAAAATTCTGAAGAGGCGATGGCAGCATTTGCCAATCCTCGCCGAGCCATCGATATGCGGTCGCCCGCGACACCCCCGCCGCCCGCGCAGCAACTGAGGTCGGCAGCCCCTCGTTCATTGCCTTCCAAAACGCCAACCGGACACTCAACAGCGACCATGGTCTACCCATGGACAACACACACTGAAACTCAGGATGGCGCAAGGTGCCGCGAGGGCGTGGTGACCCAGGCCTGTACGTCGGCGTGACCGACCTCGACCAGGCGTACAGATTTCCACAGCGGGAGGACATGCTTGTCGCGGGAATGCCGGTAGCCAGAAAGCGTCGTGACCTTGAGTTGGAGCTGGGCGTCATGCCAATGCTCAGCCCACTCAGATGTCACCCAACCGCGCAGCAGACCCCCCGACACGGGCGTCACCGAATTTACAGCGCAGGCTTCGTCGTGAAATCTCATCCATACTTTTTGTCTCGGTGGTGGTAACGAACGGCAGGTGGAGACGAGTCCTGTGTGCACACATTCGGCGGTTTGGATAATCTTCCGCGAATGTCGAAATGTAGGAGTACTGTTCGTCGGGTTTAGACAGCAGTTGAACTGCGTCAGTGGGCGGATGAGGAAGGATGCCGATCGTGGCTGAGGAATATGTGGTGTTCATCGTTGAGTCTGAGTGGGATCCGTCGCAGGTGACGGAGGAGCAGTGGACCGCGATGATGAAGCAGCATCGAGTCTTCGCAGACGCTGTTGAGGCAGCGGGAGCTCAGCTCTTAGGTGGAGACGCGCTGCAGCCAGAGTCTCGCGCTGTCCGGATCGATCCTGCGTCGGGCGGGCAACCCGCCGTGTTTACTGATGGTCCCTTCGGTGAGCTGCGTGAAGTGGTCACCGGCTATTACAAGATCGGGGTGAAGGACGCGGCGCAGGCTCGCATGCTGGCCGCGCTGGTGCCCACAACTGGACACATCGAGTTGTTTCCGGTAGTGGACACCGGCTCGATGTGAGCCCAGTTCGAATGTCATGACGCAGGCCGATGCTGTCTCCAGCGAGATGGCCGCGATATTTCGCGCAGAGTGGCCCAAGACCCTTGCAACACTGATCCGCTACACGGGCAGCCTTGAGCTGGCCGAGGACGCTGTTCAGGAAGCTTTTGCTCGAGCGTTTGCCGCCCGAGACCGAGCTTTGCTGATAAGCCCCGGGGCGTGGGTGACCACGGTAGCGCGGCGAATCGCGATCGATGCGCTGCGCCGAGACGCGAACTTGCGAAACCGGCTTCCGCTGCTATTGGAGGATCCAGCTGCTGTGGAGGTGGGATCGGCCCCCGCCGACGACGAACGCCTCGGGCTCCTGTTCCTCGTCTGTACCCCCAACCTGGCACCGGAGGCGAGGCTGGCATTGGCGCTGCGTTTTGTTTGCGGGATCTCGACCGAAGCGATCGCCGAGGTGCTGCTCGTCGAGCACACCGCGATGAGTGCACGACTAACACGAGCCAAGCGACAGATCCAGCGGGAAGGTATCCGGTTTTCTGCGCCTAACGATCGGGAACTCGACAACCGACTGGGCGATGTCCTCAGCACGATTTATCTCCTTTACACGACCGGATATTCGATCCCAACGACAACGCCCTTCGAACCAACCACCACCGCTGTTGAACTGGCTCGTGCACTACGGCGGCTGAGGCCACACGACCGCGAGACGGCGGGTTTGCTCTCGCTTCTTCTCCTGATCGATGCCCGTTCCGCGACACGCCTCGGCGAGGCAGGGGAACTGGTCACACTCGAGGACGCTGACCGGCGCCGCTGGGATCAGGCCCGCATCCAGGAAGGGCTCGGACTCGCGGTTATCGCGTTGCCCGGGGGTGGGCGCTTCGCCCTGCAAGCAGGGATCGCCGGGCTTCATGCCGACGCAGCAAGTTGGAAGGAAACGGACTGGCCAAAGATCGGGCGACTCTATGACCGACTTGAGGAAGTATGGCCTTCACCGGCCGTCTCGGTGGCACGAATCGTGGCCCACAGCTACGGTCCGACGGGCCCCGCGCGCGCCTTGGAGGAGCTGGCTGCGCTCGAGCCGCACCTGGTCGGTGTGGTCGGGCGTCAGTCCATCGCCGTCCGGGCTGACCTGCTGAGGCGAAGCGGTAGCTCTGCGCAAGCGCGAGCGCTCTACCAACGCGCCATGCAACTGGAGCGCCATGCGC
>JAYSPT010000084.1:0-19566 GCA_043721995.1 Salinibacterium sp.
TTGAGCACTTCGACGGTTTTGCCTCCGCGGATCGTGATGACGTCGTTGGGGCGCATCGCGGAACCTGATGGCATATTCTCGGCGAGACACAGCCACGCAGTGATGCGCACTGGCAGACCAAGCTGCGCCGCTGCGAGAACGACAGCCAGGGCGGTCGCGGCACCGGTCATGTCATATTTCATTCCGATCATGGATGCCGGGGGCTTGAGCGAGAGTCCGCCCGAGTCGAAAGTGATGCCTTTGCCAACGAGCGCGAGGTGCTTGTGAGCGCCGACGGGCTCGTACGCGACCTTGACCAGGCGAGGCCCGCGGCTTGACCCTTTTCCCACCGCGAGGATTCCGCCATAGGCTCCGTCAGCGAGATCCTGCTCGTCTAGCACCGTTAGTGTCACTGCACTCCCGGCAGCAAGCGCGCGTGCTGCATCGGCGAACGATTCGGGATAGAGATGCGACGGGGGCATGTTCACGAGATCGCGGGCATTGCTCGTCGCAGAGGCGATGACGGAGGCCCGCGCTATGAGTGAAGCGTTCTTGTTGGCCGTTGCGACAACAACTTCTGTGGCCGGCAGCATTGACGCCTCCACGCTCGAGCGGTACCGCGTGTAGCTGTAGGCGCCGATCGCCGCACCCTCCAGAATCGCAAAAACAGCATCATCAGATTCGGCGGGCAGCGCAAACACAATGGACTTCATTCCGCGCAACTGGCGTGCGGCTGAGCCCGCGGCGTAGCGGAGGTTCTCCGGCGTAGGCTCGCCACCACCGAGTCCGATAAGCGCGATGCTCGCCGCCGAACCAACGCTGGACGGCAAGCGTCGAAGTTCGTCCTGCGCCCCCGTCGCGCCGATCGCCACGAGCGATGCTTGCAGCGAATCCAGTTCGCTGGTCGACACTGATGTCACCAGCAGGGGTCCGTCGTCGGTCTTTCGCACTCCGAGTACGAGCACGTCTGCTTCGATTTTCAGGGGCAATTGGGTAGACATCGAAAGCGTGGGCACGGTCATCCAACAATCGTATCGAGGGCATCCGGACTCCCCAGTCAAGCGTGTTCGCTGTAGGCATGACGGAGCCAGGCCCGTTTCCCGGGTCCGGTGTAAAGGCCGGGATTAGGATTAATGAATGCAAAACCCGGACGGCTTATACGAACTCTCCGACGAGGCATCGGAGATCCCCGATGGGCTGCCCCTGATTGCTGGCCTCACCGGTTTTGCGGATGCTGGGGGGGCAGTTTCGCAGCTCAGCGAGTACCTCCTCGAATCCCTGGACAATCGCGTCGTAGCGACGTTCAACAACGATGAACTTCTTGACTACCGGGCTCGTCGGCCCATACTGACATTCGACCAGGATCACGTGAGTGACTACCAGGCCGCGAAGCTGAAGCTCTACTTGGTGAAAGACGATATCCAGCAGCCGTTTCTTCTGCTCACCGGGTACGAGCCCGATTTTCAATGGGAACGGTTCGCGTCGGCAGTGCTCGAACTCGTCGATAAGTTCAAGGTGAAAAGTACGACCTGGGCGCACGCCATACCCATGCCGGTGCCGCACACCCGCCCGATCAGCGTCACGGTCAGCGGAAATCGAGCCGAGCTGATCGAGTCGATGTCGGTATGGCGCCCACACACCCAAGCGCCCGCGACCGCCCTGCACCTTATCGAGTTCCGATTGCAGCAGCTCGGCCATCCCATCGCAGGTTTCGTGCTTCTCGTGCCGCACTATCTTGCTGACACCGAGTTTCCGCTGGCTGCGCTCGGGGCGCTTGAAAGCATCAGCGCGGCGACCGGCCTGATCTTCCCGACCGACCCCCTCCGGGAGGAGGGCCACCGGTTCATCGCCAAGATCGATAGCCAACTAGAGAGCAACCACGAGTTAGCCAAGCTCGTGGGAACGCTTGAGGAGCGTCACGACTCCTACATGCAGGACAATCCGCTGCGCTCGCCGCTCACCGACATTGCTGGTGAATTGCCGACAGCGGATGAGATTGCCGCCGAATTGCAAAACTTCCTGGCAATCAGACGCAACGGCGACGAAGAACAACTGCCTCGATAACGGGAGCCCCTCGCGGGCGCGGGCTCGCAGCCGCTCAACGCTGTGTGCCTGCCACGTGGCAGTACCTGCTCGGTACCATTGGAGCGATGAATTCACTGCGCTCCTGGTTCATGTTCGGTGTGGCCGTCACCGCCTACGTCATAGCGATGCTGCAGCGCACGTCACTCGGCGTAGCGTCCGTCGACGCCACCGATAGATTCGGGATTCAGGCAACCGCGCTGTCCACTCTCGCCGTTGCGCAAATAGCGGTCTACGCCGGACTTCAGATTCCGGTCGGGGTACTGATTGATCGGGTCGGTCCGAAGTTCCTCATCGGTACTGGGGCAGCCCTGATGGTTGCGGGGCAGGTCACCATGGCAGTCGCCCCAACTTTCGGCGTGGCCCTGCTGGCGCGCATCCTCGTGGGGGCGGGGGATGCGATGACATTTATCGCAGCGCTGCGCCTGCTGGCGTCGTGGTTCTCGGGTCGGATACTGCCGCTAACGTCACAGTTCCTGGCGGCGGTCGGCGCATTCGGCCAATTGCTCTCTGCGTTCCCATTTTCTTTCGCCCTTCGCTCGTTGGGGTGGGCGCCGGCATTCCTCTCCGCTGCGGCGTTGTCTGTTTTGGTCCTTGTGATTGTGGTCGTGTTTGTCAAGAATTCGAACGGCACCGGCCTCAAACCCCCACAGGTTGGATGGAGGGAGTCCATCTTCCGCCTCCGCGAAAGCCTTGCCCACCCCGGTACGCAACTCGGGTTTTGGGCGCACTTCGTGAGCCAATCCTCGGTCAGCACGCTTGTGCTGCTCTGGGGTATCCCGTTCCTGTCGATCGGACTGGGCTATGGACGGGGCGAGGCGGCGGCACTCTTGAGCATCACCGTGATCAGTAGCGTGGTCACCGGGCCGGTGCTGGGGATCCTCACGGTGCGATTTCCATTCCGGCGCAGCAACATCGTGCTCGGGATAGTCGTGGCAATGTCAATCGTTTGGGCAGTTGTCCTGTCCTGGCCTGGTCAACCGCCGCTGTGGCTCGTCATCACGCTGCTCGTGGTGGTCGCAGTGGGTGGTCCGGCGTCCCTTATTGGACTCGACTTCGCGCGCACCTTCAACCCGATGCGCGCGATGGGATCCGCGAGCGGCTTTGTCAACGTCGGTGGATTCCTCGCAACGTTCGCGATTATGTTCCTGATCGGCGTCGTTCTCGACGTGCTCGATTCGGTGAACGGTGGATCGGGAGTGCCCGCCGAGTTGTACTCGTTCTCCGCATTCCGGATCGCATTCCTGGTTCAATACCTGGTGGTGGGATTCGGGGTGGTGATGCTCCTCAACGCCCGCCGCCGTACCCGATCGCGACTGCACGAGGACGAGGGAATAGAGGTTGCCCCGCTGTGGGTTGTACTGGTGCGGGCTTGGCGACACCGCGGTCGTGAACGCGGTTCGGCCCCCGTCGAGTGATTCGGGTGAACCGTGCAATAATTACAGCAGAGACCCGGTCTTGTCCATCGGATTCGTCGCCCATGATGTGGTGTGTCGAAACAGGACTTGACAAGGGTCTTAGCTCTGCCCGAAAAACCTGAGCCTGCCCAACGAAGCCCGGGCTCTGCCCCCAAAACCGACAAGCCACAGCGTCCGAAAGGTCTTCGAATGGCATCCCGAACTAACACAGCAACAGCAGTCGCGGCCGAATCCAAAGTCGCGCCCACAAAGGCTGCGCCGAAATCCCCCCCCGCAACCAAGACGGCTGCGGCACCGAAAGCTAGCGCCGAAAAGTCCGTCGCTGCGGGCACGACCGCAGCCCCCATGACAACAGCCCCCAAGACCAGCGCCACCAGGGTCGTCGGCGCCAAGGCGCCCGCCACCGCAAAGCGCACTCCCGCCCAGTCAAAGACGACGGCAGCAAAGACGCCTGCAACCAAAAGTGGCGCAACGGTTGATAACGATGATGAGACTCTCGATGCAGATGAGCCACTTGAGATCGACGAAGCCGAGATCGCTGCGGTCGTCGCGGTTGTTGAGGTCGAGGCTGACGCAGACGACGCAAAAGAAGACGACGACGACGACGACGATGAGAAGTCGACCGGAAAAGATCAGGAGCTTCCGACCGGAGCCCTCGTGCTCTCGCTCGTCGATGACGACGACGAAGTGCCGGTCTACTCAAGCGCAATCACGGGTGCAACCGCAGACCCCGTCAAGGACTACCTCAAGCAGATAGGTAAGGTCGCGCTGCTCAACGCCGCGGAAGAGGTTGAGCTGGCAATGCGGATCGAGGCTGGCCTTTTTGCGGAGGACAAGCTATCGCACATGTCAGCAGCCGAACTGAAGTCCTCGCTCGGTCGTGAATTGCAGTGGGTTGCCAAGGACGGGCAGCGTGCCAAGAGCCATCTGCTGGGAGCGAACCTGAGGCTGGTGGTTTCTCTCGCAAAGCGATACACAGGCCGTGGAATGCAGTTCCTCGACCTGATCCAGGAGGGCAACCTGGGCCTCATCCGCGCGGTCGAGAAGTTCGACTACACGAAGGGCTTCAAGTTCTCCACGTATGCAACGTGGTGGATTCGCCAGGCGATCACGCGCGCAATGGCCGACCAGGCCCGCACAATCCGCATCCCTGTGCACATGGTCGAGGTCATCAACAAGCTGGCGCGCGTGCAGCGCCAGATGTTGCAAGATCTGGGTCGCGAACCGACCCCCGAGGAACTGAGCCGCGAGCTCGACATGACGCCGGAAAAAGTCATCGAGGTACAAAAGTATGGTCGCGAGCCGATCTCGCTGCACACCCCGCTCGGCGAAGACGGTGACAGCGAGTTCGGTGACCTCATCGAGGACACTGAGGCCGTCGTTCCCGCCGACGCGGTCGGATTCACCATGCTGCAGAAGCAGCTGGAAAGCCTGCTCGATTCTCTCAGTGAGCGCGAAGCGGGGGTTATCCGCATGCGCTTCGGCCTCGGCGATGGGATGCCGAAAACACTCGACCAGATCGGTGACACGTTCGGTGTGACGCGGGAGCGCATCCGCCAGATCGAGTCGAAGACAATGGCCAAGCTCCGTCACCCGTCACGGTCGCAGTCGCTGCGCGATTACCTCGAGTAGGAACTCACCCTGACCGCGCTGGCGATCCTCGCCGGTCGCCTCGCTCGCGCAGTATTGCGTTTGCGAGGCGGCGGATCTGCCGTTCCCGGGCGTGTAGCGCTGGCCCTTTCGCCACGCCTTCTCACACGGGCCGTCGAGCATCTCCGGCTCGGAGTCGTATTCGTCTCGGGCTCGAATGGCAAGTCGACGACGACGCACATGCTCACCGCGATCCTTCGTGCACACGGCCTGTCGGTCTTCTCGAATCAGACCGGTGCGAACCTTCCGCAGGGCATCGCGTCCGCGATACTTGCCACGATTCCCCTCGACGGCCGGTTGACCGAGGACGTTGCTGTGCTCGAGGTCGATGAGGCCTACGGTCCCCAGCTCGCCAACGAACTCGCGCCGCACAGCGTTCTGCTCATCAACGTGCAGGTCGACCAGCTCAATCGCTTCTACGATCCGGCCCGTGTCGTGGGCATGCTCGAAGAGTTCGCCCGCGTCGCAGATCGACACCTGGTGTTCAACGGGGACGACCACAATTTGGTCGAAATGGCGTTGCGGCTTTCGGGTAACGGCGCGACCCAGTCGGCCTTCGTAGTCGCGCCTGCCCTCCTCAACGACGGTCCGGCGTGGCTTGCGCGCGGCGACAACCCGGCACTGGCAGTGAGCGCTGAGCAGCCGAATGCAGCCGTAGTCGTCGAGGCGCTGGGAGATCGATCCGCCACCCTATCGATCGATGGGAAGTTGGCCACGGTCGCTCTCCCGGGGCGCGGGCTGCACTACGCGGCGGATGCCGCGGGGGCGGTCGCGATGGCGCTGGCTTTGTTGGGCGACGACCTGGACCTCGCATCAGTGACTAAGGGGCTGGCCGGCATGGAGGCGGTCTACGGTCGGGGGGAGATCCTGCAGGTGACGACTTCGGCGGGAGACGCTGAGAGCATTGAACTGCTCACCATGAAGAACCCGCCGAGCCTGCAGGTCAATCTGGACTACCTGGACCTGCATCTTGAACAGGTCTTCTTCGCCGTCGACGAGGGTACGCCCGACCCATCGTGGATTTACGGTACAGACCTGTCGCGACTCGAACACGTCGACGTGCTCACAGGGTCGAAGGCTTGGCAGCTCGCGACCCGCTTGCGTTACTCGGACATTGCGGTTAATCGGGTCGAGCCCGATCTCAAACCCGCCCTTGAGGCTTTCCTCGCTCTTCCCCGGCCCACCAGGGGTATCAAGACGATGATCGTGAACTACGAGCAGATGATGCTGGTGCGCAAACACCTCGGCTTTCTCAAACTCGAGGCGACGCCGTGATCACCCTCGTGCACCTTTACCCGCGCGAACTGGACATCAATGGCGACGTTGGCAACGTCATGGCCTTGGCCAAGCGTGCGCAGTGGCGGGGGATGCAGTTGCAGGTGGTACACCATGACATCGGCGGCGTGCTGCCCGAAACGGCGCACCTCGTGCACATCGGAAGCGGACCGGTCTCCGGTCAGGAACTGGTGCGCGATGACCTCACAAGAATCGCGCCGATCCTGCGCAAATGGTCAGCCGCCGGCGTAGCGTTTCTCGCTGTAGCCGGAGGATGGCATCTGCTTGGGCGATCAATCACCCTTGCGGACGGTAGCGTGCTCCCGGGAGTCGGCATATTCCCGTCCAGCGTTGTTCCCAGCGCGCACCGGGTGGTCGGGGAAGTAGTCGGTGCTTCAGCGCTGGGCGACGTTGCGGGGTTTCAGAACCACGGGGTCGTGACGTCACTTCTCGATGGGGCGTCTCCCTTCCTGACCTTGACCAGTGGGGTTGGCGGCACCGATGGGGTGGTAGTTGGACCCAGTATCGGCACGAACCTGCACGGACCGCTCCTTCCGATGAACCCGGTATGGGCCGACGCGCTCTTGCGTGCTGGCGCGGCGTTCTCCGGTGAAGAGTTCGGCGACGACCGCGGAGCGTGCGCCGAGGTAGATGGCTACGCGGCGAAGTCACGCGAGGCAATTCGAGTGCGGTTGCGCTTGTAGTTGGCCTGGCGGCCGACGAACACACTTAGCCGAACGAGGTTTCGGTAGCGAACGGCAGGTAGACCCGGGGCATGCGTTGGCTCGCTCGCGCAACGACCTCGTCACCGACGGTGCCACCCCAAACCGCCCACTGTTCGCCGGTCGCTTCGCCTGAGTCGCCCGGGCCGAATATGACGGCTTCGTCTCCCACAGCCACGCGAGAGCGAGTGACATCGATCAGCATCGAATCGATCTCGAGCGACAGGATCGGGTAGCGCTTGCCTGCGATTGCAACCTCGGCCTGTCCGATAGCGGGGATCTGGATGCCGTCGGCGCTGCCCACGGCGATGCGCGCGTGTCCCGCATCGAGCTTTACGACCGGCGCGATCATCCTCATCACTTGGCGCAGCCCCAGTTGGGCCGCCGTCTCGTCATCGTACGGGGAGATACCGTAGGCCGCGATTCCGATTCGCACGAGGTCAAGACGAGCCTCGGGCTCGCGGATCGCCGCGGAGCTTGCCGCGATGTGCAGAATCCCGGGGCGGCACCCGAGCCGGGCCGCCACCGTCACCGCTTCATGAAAACGAGTGAGGGCCACCGCGTCGTCTTCAGGGGATGCGTCGGCGAGGTGGGACCATACCCCGACGATATGGAGCACGCCCGCCTTTTGTGCGGCGACCGCTGCGGAAACCAGCGCGGGCCAATCCTCACGCCGTGCACCGTTGCGGTGCAGACCGGTGTCGATCTTCAGGTGCACGCGCGCGGGCTTCCCCTTGAAGGCCGAGATGACCGCCTCCAGGTGGGGGAGGGAAGAAATACCCAAGTCGATCTCGAACTCAATCGCCGCGCCGAAGTCCGTGTTCTGGCCGTGGAGCCAGGCGAAGAGCTGCGCGGTGATTCCGGCCCGGCGCAGTTCGAGTGCTGCCGGCACTTCCAGAACGGCAAGCGAGTCGGCGCCGGAGGCGAGCGCGACCCGCGCGAGTGGAATCATGCCGTGGCCGTACGCGTTCGCCTTCACTGCCAGCATCGTGCGAGCGGGTTTCACCAGGTCGGAGAGGCGGCGCACATTTGCGTGGAATGCAGCGAGGTCTATCTCAATGCGGGCGCCGCTCATGAGACTGATCGTTTCACGCGCCAGCCGACACCGGCCGTCAACTGGAGCGCGCTGCGCGACGTGACCTCGGCCCATTGCCCGGCGGTGGGATACCCGTGCGCCGAATCGCCGAAGAGCACGGCATCGGCGCCAAGTTCTGGCACGTCATCTCCACAATCGACCACGAACTGGTCCATCGCGATGCGACCTACCACCGGATGCTGGCCCGAGCCCACACTCACCGTTGCGGTATTGGAAGCGAGCCGGGGAACCCCATCGGCGTAGCCGAGTGCAACAAGCGCGAGAGTCGTCGGGTTCGTCGTGTGGTAGCTGTATCCGTAGGAAACCCCTGCGCCCGCCTCGGTTGGCTTCACCGCGATCACCTCGCCGACGAGAGTCATGACCGCGGTGGTCTCTGCAGCGAGGCCGTAGGCCTCGGCTCCGAGAAGCGGGCGTACGGAGTCGACAGTCATGATCCTTGAGCGTTTGAGGTGCGCAACAGATTCTTCCTGCGATGGCGAAACCCGGATTGCGGCCGCACCCACCGCAAGTGCGAGCGGGGCCAGAGCTATCAGACCATGCCCGTACGCGTCGGCGCGGGCATCCCACACACAGTCCCCGTGCTTTGCGACAAAGCTCGCCACGTTCCGCTCGAATGCATCACGGTCGATGCGCGCCTCGCGTCGGAGGGAGAGCAAGGCCTATTCGGCTGCCGAAGTCTCGAGCAGGCGGGCCGACTCGTCGTGCCAGTTCAAGGCAGTCGGGAAAAGCTTCTCTTTGAATTTCGCGCCATGGTGGGCACAGAAGAGCAGGTCGCCGCTGGCGAGGGTGACCCGAACATACGCCTGGGCACCACAGCTATCGCAGCGGTCGCGGGCTGAGAGGGAATAGTCCAGCTCGCTGAGGTCGCCGTTGTTGTGCAAGGCGCTATTCTCGGTGGCGATCTGAGACATGTGCTGCTCCATTCGAAAACTTGCTTGTGTAACGTGCGTACTCCAATACAACCACGCACCCGTTACAGCAATGTGTCAATTGCCGGGTATTTCGCTGAACGCGTAGTGGGCGGAATCGGGTGCGGGACATTCCCGCGGAGGGTGTCGAAATGATGTTGTGGCAAGGCCGAAGCTACACTCAGTGAGATTCAAAAATCCGCCCTGCCCAACGCACCCTTGGAGTATCCATGTCCAGCGCGGACTACTCGGCTCGCCACCTCTCGGTGCTCGAGGGACTCGACGCGGTGCGAAAGCGCCCGGGCATGTATATCGGGTCTACCGATTCACGCGGCCTGATGCACTGCCTGTGGGAAATCATCGACAACTCAGTCGACGAAGCACTGGGCGGCCATGGGTCGTCGATCAGTGTCGTTCTTCACCCAGATAACAGCGTCGAAGTTCGCGATAGCGCGCGTGGGATCCCGGTGGACATCGAGCCGAAGACCGGCCTCACGGGTGTCGAAGTGGTCTTTACGAAACTTCACGCCGGTGGCAAGTTCGGGTCGGGATCTTATGCGGCATCGGGCGGCTTGCACGGCGTCGGTGCGTCCGTCGTCAATGCGCTGTCTGAGCGGCTCGATGTTGAGGTTGACCGCGACGGCAAGACTTGGGCAATGTCGTTCCACCGCGGTGAACCCGGCCTGTTTTCCGACACAGGCGGACCAGACCCTGACTCGCCATTCACGCCGTTCGTCTCCAACAGTGAACTGCGGGTGGTGGGCAAGGTCGGTCGCAATATCACCGGAACGCGCATCCGCTACTGGGCAGATCGGCAAATCTTCACCAAGGGCGCGAGTTTTCAAACAGATGAACTGCTCGATCGCCTTCGACAGACCGCCTTTCTGGTTCCACAGCTTCGCCTTGACCTGACGGATGACAGGACTGAGCAACAGCGTCGCGAACTCTTCCACTTCGATGGCGGCATCTCCGAGTTCGTCGATCACCTCGCGCCCGACCCCGGGCTCACCGACACCTGGCGCATGGTGGGGTCTGGAACGTTCACCGAGACCGTTCCAGTGCTTGCGGACGACGGCCATATGCGGGCAACCGAACTCACCCGAACCTGCGAGGTGGATATCGCGTTGCGCTGGGGCACCGGATACGACACGGTGTTCAAGAGCTTCGTAAACATCATCGCGACTCCCAAGGGCGGCACGCACCAGGCCGGGTTTGAGCAGGGCATGCTCAAGTTCCTGCGTGCCCAGGTTGAGCAGAATGCCCGGCGGCTGAAGGTGAACACGTCCGCTAACAGCGCTGAGAAGCTTGAGAAGGACGACTGGCTCGCGGGGATGACGGCCGTGCTGACGGTGAGACTGCCCGAGCCGCAGTTCGAGGGCCAGACCAAAGAGGTGCTCGGCACACCCGCCGTTCGCGCGATTGTGGCAGCAGTGATCGCCAAAACGATGGCGGAGCGCTTCGGCTCTCCCAAGCGCGATGACAAAGCGCAGTCCACCCTGGTCCTGGACAAAGTTGTTGCTGAGATGAAGTCGCGCATTTCCGCGCGTGCGCACAGGGAGACCCAGAGACGCAAAAACGCTCTCGAGTCCTCATCGCTGCCAGCGAAGCTTGTGGACTGTCGCTCGAACGATGTGGCGCAGAGCGAACTGTTCATCGTCGAGGGCGATTCGGCGCTCGGTACCGCGAAGCTCGCGCGCGACAGCGAATACCAGGCGCTGCTGCCCATCCGCGGCAAGATACTCAATGTGCAGAAAGCATCCGTTTCTGACATGCTTTCCAACACCGAGTGCGCCTCGATCATCCAGGTGATCGGTGCCGGATCGGGCCGAAGCTTCGATCTCGAACAGGCTCGCTATGGCAAAGTGATCATCATGAGTGACGCCGATGTCGATGGTGCGCACATCCGCACGCTCCTGCTCACCCTGTTCTTCCGCTACATGCCCGACATGATTCGGGATGGTCGGGTCTATGCCGCCGTGCCGCCACTGCACCGCGTGATCGTGATGAACGCAGGATCCAAACCGAATGAGACCGTCTACACTTACTCCGAGAAGGAGCTGGACGGTGTGCTCGCAGGCCTCAAGCGCAACGGCCGGAAGTATCAGGACCCGATCCAGCGGTACAAGGGCCTCGGTGAGATGGATGCCGACCAGCTTGCGAACACCACCATGGATCGTCGGTACCGAACACTCCGCAGGGTCAATGTGCCCGATGCCGAGCGTGCGACCGAGGTATTCGAACTTCTGATGGGCAACGACGTTGCGCCGCGCAAGGAGTTCATCATCGCTGGAAGCGGCATTGACCGCGATCGAATCGACGTCTGACATCCCGCCGACCCACGTCCGCCTCGGCGGCCGGACCTGGTCGGCGGTCGGAGCCGTGGTCGGCGTGGCAGCACTCGTCGCGCTCCTGACCGCGTTTGTGTTTCTCGTTCGTGCGGGTGACCCGACAACGGCCAGCAACTGGCCGGTCGACTGGGAACTACGCAACAGCGATAACGGTGTGATCTTCCAATTGCTCCAGGATGTATTTGCTGGTCGACGCCTCGACTGGAGCTTCTCGCCACAGGTATACATCTTTCCAGAGCTTCCCATCAGTACCTTCGCCTTCGTCCTTGGCGGTGGAAACCTGTACTGGTACTACCTGCTGGTCGCGGCAATCAACAACACCCTGATCTTCCTGGCCATCTTCGGCGTGCTTCGCATGTTGTACCGCGAGAGTCGTTTACGTGACGTGCTTGCGCGAGCCTGCATCGCAGTCACTCCGTTGCTCGCGTTTCCCCTGATCGGAACCAGTTGGCTGGTTTCGTATCACCTGGCTCCGACCTACTATTTCGGTACCTACCTGATGATCTTCGGCGCGCCGATGCTCGTGCTGACGCGGCATCTGAGCACGCGGATAGTTCTCGGCGTGGCTATTGTGCTGGCCGCAGCAGCCAACCCCCTCTCGTTGGTTTTCGTGCTGCCGGCTGCGGTTGCTGTTCTTGTGGTGTGGGCGCTCCGGAGCGGCTGGCGACGCGCATTGGTGCCCGCGGCATACGGCATGGGCATTGTTGTGCTCGCACTCCTCGTTCGGGTAGTGGTGCTGGCGCCCCTGCAGGGCACCTCGCCGCTCAGTTACATCAACGCGCGGGTTTTTGCCGCACGCCTTGCCGACCTGCCGAACTACTTCAGCGGAATCCTCACTGACCCGGCCACCATCGTCATCGTTGCCGCCGGGGTGTTGCTCAGTATCGGATGCTGTGCGGGTGGCGTCGCCGCGGCAGTCGTGTGCCTTCGTCGACGCCGCCCCGATCGGCCGGTTTCCCGCCTCCTGGTCGCCGTCTTCCTGGGGCTCGTTCCCCTCAGCGGCCTCGCGGCTACTTTCGTGCTCATGATCACGCACCACCTCTACCTGTGGCCGGTGCTGGTGGCTCCGTTCGTGATCGCACTCATGGCCGTGCCCATGCCGGCGGTGCAATGGCTGCTGCCGATCGCGTTAGCGTCGCTGCTGGTGATCGCGGTTGCCACGGGGGCGCTCGACAACCTCGGGCATCCTGAGCGGTATTTTGGGCATCGAAATGTCGAGACCGAATGTCTCGATGCGAATCTGCCGCTTGGCGACACCGTCGGCTACTCGACTTTTTCGGATGCACGTCGCCTCTCACTCACGTCAGCGAGGCACTTTCGGCTGATCGAAATCCAGGCCAACGGGCGCCCTAGTTACTGGCTGACCAATCGTGCCTACGCGGCAGACGCCGCCGGGACGTTCTTCTATGTCAACAGAGCGGGGGATGAGCCCGTGATCTCCGAGGCCTTCGTGCATTCAAAGTTTGGGATGCCGGATGCGGGCTTCACCTGCGGCGCCAACGCGGATGTTCTGATCTACACGTCACCGGACAAGCTCACGGCCATCGAGACCTACTACCGCACCCACACGGATCGCTGAAGTGCGCTCTGCCGTTCATCCGCGCTCACGCGGACTCCGCACACCGAATGCGGAGTTCTTCAGGACTGAGACCGGCACTGTTTCGACGGACCTGCGCGTGGTTTTGGCCGATGGCGAGATTGAGGGGGCGCTTCGCCGCGGCCTGAAGATGTGGCGTGGGATCCCCTATGCCGCACCGCCGATTGGCGAATTGAGGTTCCGTGCGCCCAGGGCGGTCGTGCCATGGCGCGGCGTGTTGGACGCGACCAGGTTTGGCCCGGTCGCACCACAGGATCGCAAGGGCCAGTTCGCCGGTCCGCACCCGAGTGTGCAGCTCTCTGAGGATTGCCTGACCATCAATGTGATCGCCCCGCGGGGTGCCCCAGATGCGCCTGCGCTCCCGGTGATGGTGTGGATCCACGGTGGCGCATACAGTGTCGGCTCTTCTCGCGAGATCAGGCGTCAAGGGGAAGCACTAGCACGCGAAGGGGTGATCTTCATCAATTTCAACTATCGTTTGGGTGCCCTGGGCTATCTCAACTTCACGAGTTTTTCGACCTCCGAGCGAATCTTCGAGAGCAATCTCGGCCTGCGCGACCAGGTCGCTGCCCTCCAGTGGGTGCGGGCTAACATCGCCGCGTTCGGCGGTAACCCGGATAACGTGACGCTGTTTGGGGAGTCTGCCGGTGCGAACGCAGTGACAACGCTGATGACGGTGCCGAGTGCGCGGGGGCTCTTTTGCCGAGCGATCGCAGAAAGTTCCCCGCCGAATGCGATTTACCCCGAGAACGTTACCGCCCAGTGGGCAGCCGAGTATGTTGAGCTGCTCAGTGAGACAGTCGACAATTCGAGCACCGACAGCACGACACGCGAGGACGCTGGCGAACTGTTGGCCTCGGCCAGCATCGATCAACTCGTCAGCGCGACGACCCGGCTATCGCTCGCGTCGCCCGACAAACATCCAGGCACAATCGCGCTGTGCCCCGTTATCGACGGCGACTTCCTCCCCGAACGTCCACTCGATGCGTTCAAGGCCGGTCGCGCGCATCCCGTTCCCCTGATCATCGGCACGAATGACCGCGAGGGGTCGCTCTTTCGCGGCCGCCTTGACATCCTCGCGACTACCCCGCCTCGCATCAGGGCGATTTTCGCCAAGACCCGCAAGAAGGCGAGGAAGGCTCTCAAGGCGCAGTATCCGGGCCTCCCCGCCCGGCGACCCGCGGCAGACTTTGGGGGCGACTACGCGTTCTGGTATCCGAGCGTGAAGGTCGCGGAGCGTCATGCAAGGTTCGCACCGGTCTACTTCTACCGGTTCGACGCGGCTCCGCGACTCGTGCGCCTTGCCGGGTACGATGCGACCCACGGACTTGAGATGTGGGCACTCTTCGATCTGATGGATGCGCCATTCGGTCGTGTGATGGGCATACTCGGCGGCAGCCGCTCTTTCAGGCGCGCCGGCGAGCGGATGCGGTCGCACTGGATCAGTTTCGCTCGCGATTCGGCCCTGACTGACGACTGGCCGTGCTACACCTCCGGCACGCGTCGCACGCTGATCATTGACGACGTCGACAGAATCGAAGAGGACCCGCGCTCAGAGCGCCGCATCGCATGGGAAGAGTTCGTACCGCACGTGTAGCTCTGGCTCACGCGAGCTTTTAAGGCGTTTCTCCAACCGAACCGACCAGCGCACCCAGTGCTGTTCCCGAACCGTCGCGTTTGGACCCCGCTGGTGGTAACTCGCGCACCGACCCGTCGCTTCCCACTGCATTCGCCGGTGCTGGTCCGACCCAGGCAAGGGCGAGCACGTCCTCGCCCTTGAGGAACGAATGTGCACGCACCCCGCCGGTCGCACGACCCTTGGCCGGAAATTCTGTGAACGCCGACATCTTCGCGCGGCCCGCATCTGCGCCCGCAATCGCAGCTGTTGAGGTGGAGATCGTGACAACGACGTTCTCGACCTCTGGGTCGATGGCACCGAAGAAGACCACCGTTGCGCTGGCGCCGAGGTTGATGCCGGCCATTCCGGCAGCAGAGGCGCCCTGTGGTCGCACCGTTGCCGCACCGAAGTGCAGCAGCTGCGCATCGGATGTGACGAAGACGAGCTCACGTGCCTCTGAACTTTGAGAGAGCCCAACCACTTCATCCCCCGGCTTCAGGGAGATCAAATCGAACGCGGGCTTGGCGGGCCAGCCACCCGGGGTGACGCGCTTCACGATGCCCTGACGGGTCCCGATTGCTATCGCCCGCTCGGAGTCGTGTGAGACGAACCCGAGTACACGCTCGGTCGGCGCAATCGCCAGATACTCGTGGATGCGCGCTCCAGCCGCAAGCTGAATCGAATTCGCCGGCACACTCGGCAAGTCGACGGCCGTGAAGCGCACCAGGCGCCCGCTGGCTGTGACGGCGCCGATTTCGCTTCGGCTCGTGGTGAGGATCCGAGAACGGATCGCGTCGTGTTTCGATCGACGCCGGGGAGGCTGGTTTACCAAGCCCATACTCTCGTCCCCCAGGTCAACTCGGATGACACGACCAGTCGTGGAGAGCAGCACCTCGCACGGAGCGTCGACAATCTCCAGCACGGCTGTCCCGGCCTTTCGCGCTGCTGCGCTGGGCGTGGCAATGGATGCTCGAGCCTCGGTGAGGAGCGTGCGGCGCGGCGTCCCAAACTTCTCGGAGACCTGCTCGAGCTCGTCCGACACCAGTTGGCGGATGCGAGTGGGGTCGGCGAGGATCGCCTCAAGTAGCTCGATCTCGGCGCGGAGTTTGTCGGCTTCCGCTTCGAGCTCGATTCGGCTGAATCGAGTGAGTCGACGCAAGCGCAATTCGAGGATGTACTCGGCCTGCAACTCGCTCAGGTCGAAGACCTCAATGAGTCGTTCACGAGCTTGTTCGCCGTCATCGCTCTGCCGGATCACCTGGATGACTTCATCGATGTCGAGGATCGCAATGAGGAGCCCCTCCACAAGGTGGAGTCGCTCTTTGCGCCGTGCAAGTCGGAACTCACTGCGCCGACGAACTACCTCCAGTCGATGATCGAGGTAGACCTGCAGCAGGTCCTTGAGCCCCAGAGTGCGAGGTGCACCGCGAACGAGCGCAACATTGTTGATCGAGAAGTTATCTTCCAGCGGGGTGAGCCGATAGAGCTGTTCGAGCACAGCATCCGGACTGAAACCCGTCTTGATGCCAATCACAAGGCGCATACCGTGGGTGCGGTCTGTGAGATCAGTCACGTCCGAAATGCCCTCGATGCGCTTGGCATTGACGCCGTCCTTGATCTTCTCGATCACCCGTTCGGTGCCGATCAGATAGGGGAGTTCGGTCACGATTAGCCCGGTTTTGCGCGCGGTAATAGCCTCAACGGAGACCCGCGCCCGGGTCTTGAACGCCCCACGGCCGCTCGCATACGCATCCTTGATGCCGTCCAGGCCGACGATCGTGCCGCCGGTTGGAAGGTCCGGACCGGGGACGTATGCCATCAGGTCCTCGAGCGAGGCGGAAGGGTTGTCGAGCAGGTAGCGCGCGGCTGCGACCACTTCGATCAGGTTATGCGGAGCCATGTTGGTGGCCATACCCACAGCGATCCCGCTCGCTCCGTTCACGAGCAGGTTGGGGAACGCGGCCGGCAAGACCTCGGGCTGGGTTAGCGAGTTGTCGTAGTTGGCTACGAAGTTCACGACGTCCTCGTCGAGATTCTCAGTCATCGCCATCGCCGCGGCCTCGAGCCGCGCCTCGGTGTAGCGGGGGGCAGCAGGCCCGTCGTCGAGTGAACCGAAGTTGCCGTGACCATCAATGAGCGGCACGCGAAGCACGAAGTCCTGGGTGAGCCGAACCATCGCGTCGTAGATCGATGCGTCGCCGTGCGGGTGCAGCTTGCCCATCACATCGCCGACCACCCTGGAGGACTTCACGTGCCCACGGTCAGGCCGCAGCCCCATCTCGGTCATCTGGTAGAGGATGCGACGCTGCACGGGTTTCAGGCCGTCGCGAGCGTCGGGAAGCGCGCGTGAGTAAATGACCGAGTATGCATATTCCAGGAACGAGTCCTGCATCTCAGACGAGACGTCGACATCTTCGATGCGCTCGCCGGTCGGTGCGTCGCTGGGTGCATCAGGGGTGGGGTGTGCGGGAGTAGCCATAGGATTACCGCCATGCTACCGGCGCCGAAAACCGGCGGGGTGAGCCTTGCCGATGTGATGGAAAGTTGCCTCGCTGCGCTTTCCGGTGAGACGAACCGGCTCGCTCTGGCGGCTCCGGCCGGGCTTCTAACCAGCGCACTTGTCGTTCTGGTAGACGGACTCGGGGCCGATGCGTTGGCCGCGCGGTCCGGTCATGCGCGCACTCTCACCGCGGCCATCGGGCCTGGTTCAGTGATCGAGTCCGGTTTTCCCACCACAACTGCCGCGGCAATTGGTAGCCTCACAACGGGTCTGACACCCGGTCAGCATGGACTGGTCGGATACACGGTGCTCGATCCCGAACGCGGCCGAATCGTCAACGAGCTCTCGGGATACGACGACAAACTCGACCCGCTCACCTGGCAGGACCAGCCGACGATCTTCGAACGTGCGTTGGCACGGGGCATTCCACCCTTCACGGTCGGACCGGCCCGCTACAAGGATTCGGGTTTCAGCCGGGCAGTGCTCCGCGGCGGCCAGTACATTTCGGCCGCGTCGATCTCCGACCGGATGCTCAAAGCGGTCGAGTCACTGCGCTCGGCTGGCGGCGGCCTCGCCTACGTCTACGTGCCGGAGCTCGACCAAGCCGGACACGCCCACGGCTGGCAATCGGGGGAGTGGACTCGGGCGCTCGAAACCACGGATGCCGCGATTGCCGAAGCTCAACGCTCGCTGCGTGGTTCCGAGGGAATGCTTGTCACCGCCGACCACGGAATGCTCGACGTGCCCGCGCGTGCACATGTGCTCTTCGACGAAACTCCCGAACTCGTGGACGGTGTGCGTTTCGTTGCGGGAGAGCCGCGTTGTCTGCAATTGCATTTCGAGGAGGACCTCTCCCCGGCAGGGCGAGAGCGTCTAATTGACACGTGGCGCAGTTCGGAGGCCGAGCGATCCTGGGTTGCAACGCGAGCGGAGGCGGTCGCGGCCAACTGGTTCGGGACGGTGCGTCCAGAGATCGAGCCACGCATCGGTGACCTGCTCATCGCGGCTCGCAAGTCGCTGGCTTACTACGACACGCGATCCGGATCATCAGGCAGATCGATGATCGGCCAGCACGGCTCGTGGTCACCTGCAGAAGTGCGGGTTCCGCTCCTGCGGTACGGCGCCTTCGCGCGGCACTGAGACGGCTCTGCTAAATCCAGCGGGGCTCGAAGCCAACCGAATCTACGCGAGATCGTCATCCGGGCGCGCGCCGAAGACGATTTCGTCCCAGCTTGGCATTGCCACCCGGCCCCGCTTCGCCCCTCGTCCGATCGGCTGCGGAGCGGTGCTGCGGGGTGATAAGCCGGCTTCGAGTGGTTCATCACCGGCCGGGAATATGTCTATCGAGACATCCACGATCCGGATACCGCCTGTGGACGGGTGCGCCGCGCGGGAGTCACCGAATTCGTCGTCATCACCGTCGAAGCTTGCCGTTTCGCGCTCGCCCCGCCGCCGCCGGAGTGCCTCAAGCAGATCAGCAGTCTGATTGCCCTGAACCGCGGACTCGGCCTCTGAACCGGAAAGGACTGTGCTCGCGTGGATGATTCGAATCGGTTCGGGTTGGGGTGGAAGCGAATCATCGATCTCGAAGGCACCGCTGTCGAATCGTGAGGGTGAGGCCTGCGGTTCGTGCGGTGCCACGGCACGTAAGCGTGGGATGAGCGGGCCCGCAGCGTCACCGTGCTGGGAAAGTGTGACCGCCTCGCCGTTGAGTGGTGCCAGTGCCTGCTTCTTGGGATCGAAACTCCAGCGCGCGTCGTGCTCCACAGCGTGAGCGGTGAACGACAGTTTCACGACCCAGCCCGTGTCGGGATCCTTCCAGCTGGCCCAGCGCTCATTCGCCCCACCGAGATCGAGCAGTCGTTCTCGGATGGCGGTTCCGAATGTTCTGCCTTGGCGCATCGGGTCTGAGTCGCCAGGAATGTGCACTGGAACGGCCAGGGCCGATTCGACCACGAACTCGCGTTCAGCCAGCACCGGCCCTTCGAAACGCTGGATGTACTCAAGCGGTACGCCCGTGACAGATGAGACGTCCTGCGCCGACATGCCCGCGCGGATGTGCGCCTGGATCTCCCGCGGTGCGAGTTTGCGACCCGCTCCCGGGTCGGGCACGCTTTGGCGTAGCTTCGACTGCAACACCTCGTCAATGGCAATGCGGAAGCGGGTTCCGTCATCGGCCGCGACGAGAAGCGCACCGTTCTCAACTCCGATTACTCTCAGGTCGTCCATTGACGAAACACCCTCCAGTGCTCACGATTCGAGTCAAGGATTACACGCGATGGGGCGTATTCCCGGGAATAGAACGGGCGTGCCGGAAGTTGTTGCGATAGCACGAAATGGCGCAGTTCGTCGCGGTTTGCTATTCGATGCCAA
>JAYSPT010000085.1:0-5407 GCA_043721995.1 Salinibacterium sp.
GGTGCGATTCACCCGCGGGACCTAGTTCGTGACTAATGGGCGTAATTGCTCTTCGTTAGAGAACGAAACCCTCTGCTGTTTAGCGAGAGTTCCAGACCCCAACATCTGCTTGAGGCACGAGGCGAGTTCCGCCGAGCTTTCCTTCACTGTGTGCCCGCGCGAAGGCGCGTCTGCAGGATTCTGTGAGCCCGGGATGTAGATGAACTCGAAAGTGTATGGCGTACCCACGAACATTCGGCGTACTCGAGAGAGGCACGCGTTAATGTCGTAGGAGTGGCTGTTGAAACCACGGTTGAAAGACGCCTTGGCCGCCGCATTGTCCGTACCGATCCGCACGTGCGTGGGGCCGATGTCGGTGCACCGCAGCAGATGGCCGAGCGCGTGTACGATGGCCTGCGGCTCAGTGAAAACCGAGCGGCCGAGCTTCGCACCGTTCTGGGCGATCATCTGGGGAGTCCACCGCTCGCCGTGCACACGTACTTCGCCAGTCACCGAATGCAGCGCGACGTAGCCCCAGCCCCAACGACTTGCGTCGGTGCATATGAGCCAATCTGCGGCGGCTTGTCGGGGGACGACACGCGGACGGTTCGAGAGAACCAAGTCGGTCCATGCTTGGAGGACGGGCCATGCGGAAGGCCAAACCATGGCTGGTTCGTCCCAATCTTCCGGGCGGTCTGTCATCAGCTTGCCGACGTGTGAGATGAAACGGAGAAGAGGGAAGTATTCGTCCATCGGGATGTCGAGGATGCCCCAACTCCAGAATAGCAGACCCACATGTGCCGCGAAACCGCGCCACGTCCACTTCGACCGCTGCGACCATGAGAAGGCGGTCTTCGTGACGGTTTTAGTGTTGAGGCAGACCGTCTTGTTGACGCAGTCAAGGGAGATACCACACCAATCGCCGGTGCGCGAGAGGAGATCTGCAACCTTGATATTGTCGTCGTTGAGCTTGGCGCCGATGGCTTTGACCCGCTTGACGAACTCGTGGGCGTCGTGAAGCACCGCGCGGCGAGTCCCGACAAAAATGACATTGTCGATCAGTGCCTCGGAGTGTGCTTTCGCATCCGGGAAATCACGAAGAACGTCGGTGGCGGCGCTCGCGACTTCAGGAGCCTGGCGTTGTCCCATCGCCAGCTTGCGTAGGCGGAAGTACTCACCCTGTTGGCGGAAACAGAACAGGTCGCGGATCTCCGGCGCGTATTCGAACTGGTCGAACCACGCGGCGAAGTCGAACGCGATGAAGTAGCTGCCTTTGTGGACCAGCTGAGTGATTTCCGCTTTCGTCGGGTAATGGCAAGGCATCAGGGTCTCCTTGTCGAGCGCGTCATTGACGATGAAGGTGTGCTTTATCGGACGAATGCGGAGCTTCGCGGGTTCTTCGACGCCGAACATCTTGGTCCAGCCGCGCACGTCCGCACTCGCGGTCTTCTCGACGATGCCGTGAGACACTAGCTGCTGGACGAATTCCCTCTTCAGAGAAGCGGATGGAGTGCCCCTCGCCGAACACCTTGGGACAGCCGCGTAGAACGTCGGATCGTCCAACCAGCCTCGGGCGTGCTTCCAGCGGATCCGAGACTTGTCGGTAGTATCCAAGGCTGAGAGCGCATCTAGGCTGAGCGTGGGAACGTCCTTGACGTGAAGGGGCCATGCCTCAGTATCTGCTCGGGCAAGCGATGATGGCGTGGTGCCCAGCACCGCGACTGATGGCGACGCGGGTAACTGTGCCGCGTTTGATGATGATGATGATGATGATGACGCGGGTAACTGTGCCGCGTTTGCTCCTACTCCTCCTCCTCCTTTCCCCCCTCCCAACACCCCACACCCGCGCCACACCTCCTCCCAGCTCGGCGCACGTGCGCCTAGAGCTGTGAAGTGAGGTGGTGCGCCGCGGCGCTGCCGGTCGCGTTCGCCGCCCCGGACCGACGGCCCCAATCGAGGTAGCGCCGCGTCATCCCGATGTCGCGATGACCCGCAAAAACCATGACCAGGTCCTCCGACACTCCTTTGTCCGCCAGCGTCTGCAACGCTCCACGACGCATCGACCGAAGGTTGAGCGATGGGTCCGCCGAGCGCAGGCCAGCGAGCATGCGGGAATGTATATCCGGAGCCGATGAGCGCGGGAAAAGGAAATCCCCCGGGTTTGTGGACGCCAAAGCTTGGGTAAGCAAAGGGAGCCAGAGGGGCGGGCACAGGGACGGGACCGTATACGGCCCACGGAACCGAACACCCTTGCCACGGGAGAACGTGACCCGGAGGTTGCCAGAAGGCTCCAGCACCACGTCGCCCGCCTTGAGTTGCAGGATGCAACCCGGTCGCGCGCAAGTGAGCCACTGCAGCAGCAACGCCAGAGCCGTCTGAGAGCACCCGGCCTCCATCAGGTTGCTCACCGCCAGGGCGACGGTGGACTGAGTGGCTGCCGATTGTCCGTGGGGCTGCGCTTGCTTCGAGCGAAGATCCAGAGTCTTCATCATGGCCCTCCACTCGGGGAACGTGTTCATCTGCACGCCAAGGGCCGAGGTGGTGTACAGAGGCAGGTTGGCCAAAGCTCCCATGCAGGTCGCTGCTTCGTGCAGGTGCGTTTGCGGAAGCCATTCGCAGATTCGTGCCTGCGTTGCGAAGTGCGCAATCAGGAAGTCCACAAGGCGTGTCTCGTGGTGCTCCTCCGTGCATGCTCGTTGCAGCTTCGCCAGCATGTTGCGATGGCGGGCTCGGACCTCCTTGGACAGGGCCGCCTCCACCAGCTCGTCGTTCGCTCTCGGGTGCGAGAACTGTAACCGCGTCAACATCGCCCCCGTCAGGTCGGTCATGGCCGGGGCGTGGCCATGACCGCTCTGAAAAAGCGACTGCGTCGTGGCCTGCGTCGACAGGTGCTGTGCGGGCGGGGCAGGAGCTGGGGTCGTCGCGACCTCCGTCGTCGCTTCTCGACGTTTGGAGTAGCGCCTGCGCTCCTTCTCCTTTCCTTCTGTCCGGGCCTCGGCGTTGCGTTGCGCTGTTGTAGCGGCAACCGCTGTCTTCTGCACCTCGTCCGTTAATCGCATCAAACACGCCTGGCACGTCCAGTCCTCCAACAACTCTCGCATGCGCGCGCGGTCCTCTGGGGCAGCAACGATGCAGGCTCCGTAGAAGTGCCGATTGCACTTCTCGCACGCCCGGATGAGGTCGTCGTCGTGGTTACGGCCCGGCTTTCGGCAGCCGTGACAGAGACGCGGGCGACCAGCACCACCTCCTCGACGCTGCGCCAACCATACGTAAAACGTCGCCTTCGGAAGTGCGGGGCCCAGCTTCGTTTCGGTTCCGGCATGTTTGATCCACTTGCCTTGGAAACGCGTGCAGGCCGTCCAGTGGCCCCCGCCTTCCTTGGCGAAAAGCAAAGCGGCGAAAGGCACGATGTCGTCTGGTGGCGTGGCGCCCCAACCGATGAAATTCGACAGCGGAGCATTCGGCACGACGAGGAACAGGTCCGCCAGAGTGCGCAACATCTCGCCGGCGTCGCCGCGCTTGTTGCGTTGATCCGGGACCAACTTCAGGAGGTCGGCGGGGCCATTCGTACGCGCGTAATCCACCGCGTGCATCTTCTTTGCCGGTTCGGTCCTGTCCGAAGGGCAGCTGATACGGCGAAGCGCTGCGAAGATGACGATGGTCACGCATTGGAGCCAACACGAGTTGGCGGCGGGCGACGCCACACGAGATCCGCCGAGCATCGCGGCCGCTTTGTCGCCGGGCCCGGAACCCCCCCTGCTGCTTGGTGCTTTCCCGGTGTTCGCCTGGGTCGTTGGCGCCGTTGCCGCTGCCGCTCCCGCCGCCTTCCACTTCGCTTGTTGATTCGCTCGTCGCGAGCTGGAGCGAGACCGAACCAAGGCCGCGGGCTGCTGCAGCGTGCGACTGGTCTGAGCCGGAGCCGGTGTCGGGGCGGCTTGGCTGCTCTGAGCCGGCTCCGGAGCGGGTGCCACAAAGGGGGAAGTTGCCCGCGACTGCGACTTCGGCGGAGCGACCGCCTTCGGAGTTGCAGGCCGGAGAACAGCCGCAGGCGGAACTTCCCCGCTGAGCTGGTCGTCTGCGTACGGAGCGATCGGGGTGTCGGCCGGCCATTCCGTGTCCGAGAAGTCCGCCAAAGGGAAACACAGTAGCGGAAACTCCGCCTCGCACGTGCTCGTGAGCTGCTTGCTTGCGGACAGCGAGGTCGTGAGCCGAAAAGGCACCGCTGACGCGTCCTCAACTGCGAGGTCGGCCTTTCGGAACACGAAAAAGATTCCCGGCGCCGTAAGCGACTGCTTGCTGCTCCTCACCTTCACCCGAAGCTCGTTTGAAAAGCGCCCGCAACGAGCCAGAAGAGCGACGCGACTGCTTTGTGCTCTCATAGTGAGAAGCGCGACGCCCTCGTTGCTGGCCATCTTGGAACGCGCGTCCGCCGTGTTCTGGAGGTTGCCGACGACGTGCGTACACATGGAGTTGAGCACCTCGACGAAAGCTCGCTCCTGGTCGGAAAGGTGCTGGACGCCCCAGCGGCATTTCTCGGCGACGAAACCCACCGCCGAACGCGTCGTGGAGATCGATACCGGCGAAATTATGAACTTGATCAGCGCCCAAATCCAAACGCCGAGGGGAAAGGCTTGCAGGAAGAACCAGTAGCCGATCGCCCAGATGAGCATCAGAAGGTGCGTGAGGAGGTTCATGCGGGGGCGCTTGTCGCCGTTTGCTGCCTGCGACAGATACTGAATCAGACCGGGGATCTGAAAGTACGCGATCGCAAGGCCCACAATGGCCAAAGTCCACGACGAGGACAAGACATCCGACGCCGCGACCAAAGCGGTACGCACCTGGAGAGGGACGTAACCGCGGAACAACGCCCTCACCGTCGCCCAAAGCACTTCGAGCTGCCAGCTCCCCAGGTACTCCGCCACGTCGGCCAGCTTGGTCAGCGCCCAGTAACCGGGAGTCCACATCCCCGGGAAGCTATCCCGAAAACCGCGGATGGCGAAAGGCGCGGCGCTGACCGCCAAAATCCTTCCGAAGACGCTCTTGCCTGAAGAGCCGAAAGCCCACCCCACCCACGGGATCGCCGGGGCGAAGAGCGAGGGGGCGCTCTCGCTAATGAACATTGAGGCTGGCAGCCACTGAGAACAAACCACCCAAAGGTAGCTTGTGATCTTGCCGGCTGTCATGCTGATGGAGATCATCCACGAGAGGGCCTCGAGAGCGTAGCCCAGGGGGCCCGGCAGGAGGGGTTGGATGAGCCACGACAGGATCGCGGCTTCCCCAATGGCCGTTCCGCCCAAGGAAACTGCCCTCACACTCATTCCTAAAAGAAAAAACAAAAAAAGAGGGAAAAAGAGGGAAAGAAAGAGGTCTGCATCAATGTATGGAAAGTGAACACAAAGGAAGGAGAGAACACGAGTTTTGCGCATGG
>JAYSPT010000086.1:0-2681 GCA_043721995.1 Salinibacterium sp.
CTTCGCAGCATCACGGATATCGCCGTGCACGAAGCTGAACCGCTCGGATTCCGAGACGGGCAGCAGGTTCTCCAGATTGCCCGAATAGGTGAGTGCGTCGTAGACGACCACCTCGGCTCCCACCAGGGAAGGATACGCACCCTCGATCGTGCGGCGCACGAAGTTCGAGCCGATGAATCCGGCCCCACCGGTCACGAGAATCTTCACGATCACCACACTCCCAGAAGAATTAGTACACCGATGACGAACCGATCGCGAGGGCGACGACGAAATTGCCCGGAAAGGGCAACGAGCGCGAACCTGGCGCGAATGCCGCGTGTCGACATGAGCCCAACTACACGCTCAAGCGCTGGCTTCACTGCGGGGGAGGCGACACCCAGCGCGACCCTGCCCATGAGGACCGCCTGGTTGCGATGCCAGTGGGTGCGGATCAGGGAGAGCCGTGCGAGCGCGGATCCACGCCCGACGTTGGCACCCATCACGTTGTTGCCGTGCTGGCGATAGTTGACGGTCGGCGTGCCGTCGATGTACCAGGTGAGCCCGTGTACCCGGGCTAGCGCGTAAATCAGCGAGTCGTGAAAATCGATCCCGCTCACGCTGGAGTCCGTGCGCACCACATTGCGCACGAGGTCGACAGTTGCCGGGGTCATGAGAAACGAGCATCCCGGCCCAGGGCTCTCCAGCAGGTAGTCGAACTGGCGTTGCCGATAGTTCTTCCTGATCAGCGTTTTCGTGCCCTCGGGCGTGAATGACAGAACGCTTGAGGAGACGCCGTCGAACCCCCCACGGACAATCAGCCCGATGTGTCGCGCAAGCTTTCCGGGAATCCAAACGTCATCCTGATCGGACAGGGCGACGTAGTCAGCGAGCTCGGTCGGAGCTCGCTCGATGAGTCGGAAAAAGTTGGCTGCAGCACTTCCTGACGGCGAATCCGAGGCGAGCACCGTGAGGCGCGGCTCGGCGACCGCCGTCTCGTGCAGCCAGTCGAGAGTGCCATCGGTTGACCCGTCATCCAGCACCGTGACGGTCACCTGCACACCCTCCTGATCAAGGATGCTCTGCAGTTGCTCTGGCAGCCATTGCCTGCCGTTGTAGGTGGCCATGAGCACGGCGACACTGGGCAAAGGGGGAGTCGACATGGCTACCCCATGATAGTTCGCAGGGGCGCTGAGCCCATTCGTTATGCTTCACGAGTGGATGTCCGTGAGTTGTCGATTCCGCACGCCTACGTCTTCACCCCCGTACAGCACGCCGACGAGCGGGGGGTCTTCCTCGAAACGTACCGGTACGAAGCGGTGCGAGATGCCGTTGGACACGAGCTGGCACTGCGGCAGGCAAACACGTCAGTCTCGCGCAAGGGCGTGGTACGCGGCATCCACTATGCGCTCGTGCCGCCTGGCCAGGCCAAGTACGTGACGGTGTCGCACGGATCCATTCTCGATTTCGTTGTCGATATCCGTGTTGGATCCCCGACCTTCGGGCAGTGGGACTCGGTGCTTCTGGATGCCACCGACCGACGATCGCTGTACGTCGCCGAGGGCCTCGGGCACGCCTTCATCGCCCTGTCGGACGACACGGTGGTGAATTACCTCGTCTCGGAGGTGTACAACGGGCCGCGGGAGCTGGGCGTTGATCCACGCGACCCGGCGATCGGCCTCGATTTCGGCGCGCTCGTTCCGCTGGTTTCGCCGCGGGATTCAGCCGCGCTGACCCTCGCTGCCGCTGCCGCAGCAGGCACGCTCCCCGGCTGGGATGACTGCCTTGCGCTCTACGAAAACTTGCGGGTTGGGGCGCTGAGGTGAAGGGCATTATTCTCGCGGGCGGCAGCGGTACGCGGCTATACCCGATCACCAAGGGCATCTCCAAGCAACTCATGCCCATCTACGACAAGCCCATGATCTACTATCCGCTCTCCACGCTCATGCTGGCGGGCATCCGGGAGATTCTGCTCATCACGACCCCGGACGACCGGGCACAGTTCGAAAGGCTGCTCGGCGACGGTGGCAGCCTGGGCATGAGCTTCACCTACGCAACGCAGGAGCGCCCGGGGGGCCTCGCCGAAGCCTTCATTATCGGAGCAGACTTCATAGGGGAGGACTCGGTCGCGCTGGTGCTCGGCGACAACATCTTCCACGGGTCGGGGCTCGGGCAGTCCCTCCAGCGCAGTGTGGAACTGGTGGGCGCGCAGATCTTCGCCTATCAGGTCGCGCGGCCGGGGGAGTATGGGGTCGTCGAGTTCGATGCCGAATTTCGGGCTGTGTCGATCGAGGAGAAGCCGGCGCAGCCGAAGAGTTCGTACGCGGTACCGGGCCTGTACTTCTACGACAATCGTGTGGTGTCCATCGCCCGGAGTCTCGCACCGAGCCCCCGCGGCGAGCTCGAGATCACGGCCGTGAACGAGCGGTACCTACTCTCCGGGGAGCTTGTGGTCACCGTGCTCGACCGCGGAACGGCGTGGCTCGACACCGGCACGTTCGAGTCGATGATGAAGGCATCCGAATATGTCAGGGTCATCGAGGAACGTCAGGGTGTCAAGATCGGATGCGTCGAGGAAGTCGCCTGGCGGGCCGGCTGGATCGACGATGAGCAGTTGCGGGAACTCGCAGAGCCGCTGCTGAAAAGTGGGTACGGCACATATCTGGTCGAGCTCGTCACCCCCTGACGCTTCTGCTGCCCGGGCT
>JAYSPT010000087.1:0-1878 GCA_043721995.1 Salinibacterium sp.
GCAAAGACATATGGCATCGAGGAGGTCGACCTTGGCAAGTTCTATGCCCAGCGCACCATCCTCAAGCGCGAGGTACTTCCCGAGAATGTGGCGAACGCCGTCTCGGTGCTAACTGGCCCCGACCTATCGCACACCACCGGCCTGCATATCCCAGTCGACGCCGGCGTCGCCGCCGCGTTCCTGCGATGACCGCTGTCATCGCCGTGGACCTGGGCGCGACTAGTGGCCGCGTCATCCTCGGGTACGTCGATGGTAAGGGTCTGCGTTTAGAACATGTCGCTCGCTTTCCCAATACTCCCGTAGCAACTGCCGATGGCTTGCATTGGAACACCCTTGAATTGTTCAGTTCAGTGCAGAAAGGCCTGGCTGCGGCGACGACTATGGAGCCGGAAGCAATCAGCGTAGGAGTCGACAGTTGGGGCGTGGACTACGGGCTTCTGCGCGGGGGCAGGCTTCTCGGAATCCCTTATCACTACCGAGACGACAGAACCATACGCGCGGTGAACCGCGTGCACGCAAAGGTCACGGAGGAGGCACTGTATCGCCGCAATGGAATCCAGAACCTTCCTATCAACACGATCTTTCAACTCCAGGCTGAGGCCGACAACGGGTGGTTAGAGCTGGCAGATTCGTTTCTGATGACCCCGGATCTTTTTAACTTTTGGCTGTCCGGGAGTCAAGTCGGCGAGAGGACGATTGCGTCAACGACTGGCCTTCTCGACCCGTTTCGCGGCGAATGGGATCTGCCGCTGATCAAGACAATGGGGTTTGCCGAGCGCCTATTCCCCGAGTTGGTGCCGGTCGGAACCGCTCTTGGCCCCGTCCTGCCGACGCTGGGAAGCAAATACGGTCCCGTCGTGACCACGATCGGGTCTCACGACACGGCGTCGGCCGTCGTCGCAGTTCCATCGACTTCCGATGATTTTGTCTACATCTCCTGCGGCACTTGGGCGCTGGTCGGAGTTGAAACCCAATCCCCCATCGTGAATGCCGCTAGTCAGATTGCAGGATTCACAAATGAAGGTGGGGTCGATGTTCGCAATCGATTCCAGCAGAACATGGTGGGCCTCTGGCTCCTCAGCGAATCACTTCGAAAGTGGAAGGCGGAAGGATCCTCCGCCGAGTTGGCCGAGCTCCTCGGCGCCGCGAGTGGGATTCGAGGCCGGGTCGGTGTCTTCGACGTCCGTGACGCCCGGTTTCTTGCACCGGGCGACGTGCCCAGCCGTATTGCCGATTGGTGCGAGGAACACGGCGAGCCGGTCCCTAGGACCGCCGCCGAGTTTGTCAGGAGCATCATCGAAAGCCTTGCGACGGCGTTCGCAGTCGTCTCCCGCGAAGCCGCCGAGCTTTCTGGTGTGGTCTGCACCGCTATACATATTGTGGGTGGGGGCTCCCAGAACAAGCTGCTCTGCCAGAGGACCGCCGACCTCAGCGGACTACCTGTCATCGCGGGGCCGGTTGAAGCCACCGCGATCGGCAACATCCTGATCCAAGCGCGCGCGCACGGCGTGGTAAGCGGCACGCTTGAGGGATTGCGGTCCATCGTCTCCGCAGCAGTTCAGCCCCGAATGTATCGACCCGTTAGAGCGGCTCTAGCGTGACGGGTCCAAGTCGGGTGCGAAAATCGAGGGACCAGCCGCCTGAGTGCCCCGCGAATGGGGCTGTCCGCGATGGGAAACGGTCCCCCTGCTCGATTTCAACGTGATGCTCTGCTCCAGCTCGAGGTCGCCTCCCGCAAATCCGCGCAATCCAAAGTGAATCGCATTAGGTTTCGTTCTGGACTGCTTGAGAAATTTCGACCTTCCCGGTCAAGCGCTGAAAATCTTGAGGTCACGGGATCGACGCCCGTCGGAGCCACCGAATAGGTGCCACTTGACC
>JAYSPT010000088.1:0-5792 GCA_043721995.1 Salinibacterium sp.
GAGTCGGTCACCGTCTACCGCTGTGACAACAAGCAGGTGAATGCCCAATCGGTTTACACCAACAACCTCCCCTCCGGCGCCTTCCGTGGCTACGGTCTCGGGCAGGTGATCTACGCGATCGAGTCCGCGATGGATGACCTCGCCCGCGAACTGGCAATCGACCCGTTCGAGCTGCGCCGCCGCAACGTGATTGTGCCGGGCGATCGCATGATCATCACCGATCCAGACGAAGAGAGCGACCTCTCCATGGCCAGCTACGGCCTCGACCAGTGCCTCGACCTGGTCGAGCAGGCGATCGATCGCACGCTGGTCGCACCGCCCGGATTCGCGTTGGGCACGGGCATGGCGCTGTCGATGATCGCAACAATTCCCCCACGCGGACACTACGCGGAGGCAAGTGTGACTGTGCTGCCGGATCTTGGCGCTGAGTCGCCGCTGTTCGAGATCGCGGTCGGCACCGCCGAGTTCGGCAGCGGCACGACAACGGTTCACGCACAACTCGTCGCCACGACGCTCGAGACCACAATTGACCGCATCCGCATCACGCAGTCCGACACCGATGCTGTCGGTTATGACACCGGAGCGTTCGGCTCAGCAGGGGTCGTCGTGGCGGGTGCAGCTCTCCTTGCGGCCGCCGAGTCGTTGAAGTTGCAGATCGCCGCGCAGGGGCTCGTGCCGGGGCTCGTCGGCAACGGCAGCAACGATGGCAGCCCACGTTCGGTCGCGTTCAATGTGCACGCTTTCACGGTTGCCGTCGATCCCGGGACGGGTGAGGTGCGCATCCTGCAATCGATCCAGGCGGCGGATGCGGGCACAGTGCTCAACCCCGAACAGTTGCGTGGACAGGTCGAGGGCGCCACCGCGCAGGCAATCGGTACCGCGCTCTACGAGGAAGTGGTGCTCGATGGTGAGGGTCGCGTGCTCACGACGGCGCTGCGGAATTACCACATTCCCCAGTTCGCGGATCTGCCGGTCACGGAGGTTTACTTCGCACATACGCGGGATCCGCTGGGCCCGCTCGGTGCGAAGTCGATGAGCGAGGCACCCTACAACCCGGTTGCGCCTGCGCTCGCAAATGCGATTCGGGATGCGATGGGAATCCGCTCATACAAGCTCCCGATGTCGCGAGACCGGCTGTGGCGACTAGCTGCGACCGGCGAGGGTACGCGGGGCTGATCCGGGCGTCGTGGCCGAGCCAACCGACTGCCCAGCGGTGGTCAGTTGGTCTGGCACCGATTCGGGATGCGTCATTGATGACTCTTCTTACGAGATGTGGACCAGTCCATGGATCGACCCGCTGGTTTCGCTCAGCGGCAGGCCGCTCGCTCGCGCGCGATCCGCGATGATCTCAGCCAGGATCGCGACCGCGGTCTCTTCAGGCGTGCTAGCCCCGAGGTCGAGGCCAATCGGAGAGCGCAGGCGCGCGATCGCGGCATCCGAAACCCCTCGCTCGCGAAGGGATGCGACCCGGCGGTCATGGGCGGCGCGCGAGCCCATCGCTCCTACGTAGGCCACGGGCAACGCGAGCGCCTGATCGATGAGTTCGGCATCGAAGCGCGCATCATGGCTGAGAACGCAGATCACGGTATTCCGATCAAATGTCGCGCCAGCGAGGTATTCAGTGGGCCAGCTGACTACCAGCTCGGCGCCCGGGAATCGGGCCGCCGTCGCGAACAGCGCACGCGGATCGCATACGGTCACACCGTAACCGAGCGCTTGCGCCGCGGTGGAAAGCGCTGCGGAGAACTCCATTGCGCCGAAGATGATCATGCGGCGGCGCACCGGTGGTGTTTCGATGAAGTCTCGGCAGACCTGAAGGGCGACCCGATCGCGAAGTGCAGCCTCGATTTCCCCCTCGAGCAACTGCACGTGGATGCGCAACCGGCCCCCGCAGGTGAGGCCAACCGAGAATGCGGTTTCATCGCTGTAGCCGTATTCGACGGTGCGCGGGATGCCGTCGGCCAACACGAGCTCGCACATCTCGACAACGGCGCCCTCTACGCATCCGCCGGCGATGCTGCCGATCACGGCCTCGCCGTCGTACGCCATCGAGGTGCCGACTGCCCGCGGCGCGCTGCCCTCGATCGAGATCGCTGTCGCGACCGCAAGGCGGTGTCCGGCATCCAGCGACTGGA
Organism: Salinibacterium sp.; assembly: GCA_043721995.1. Taxonomy (GTDB): domain Bacteria; phylum Actinomycetota; class Actinomycetes; order Actinomycetales; family Microbacteriaceae; genus Rhodoglobus. The sequence goes on from JAYSPT010000088.1 coordinate 2,136, forward strand.
TGAGGCGGTCTGCGATCTCGAACATCTCATAACAATGCCACGCATGCGATCCCCGTAGCTCCGGCAGTCCCGGCAGTCTGAGGTCATCGTCGTCCCGGTGCTCTGCGTTGCCCAGCCTCAAGCGCAGGCCATGCCATTGATCGCCCTCGCGCAAGTTCTGTTTCAATGGTATCGACGAAGGAGAAGGTCACTATGAGAGAACGCTACGACGGGATGTTTTCACGGGTCGTTGGAATGTGGCTCGCCCTCCCCGCAGAGCAGCACGCCATCGTCCTCCGGTCACGGGCATGACCGCGCCGAAACATCCAGACAATTTCTGGCTGCAGCGCACCATCGAACTCGCGACCGAGAATGTGGCTTCCGGAGGTGGGCCCTTCGGCGCCCTGATCGTGCGCGACGGAGGCCTGATCGCCGAAGGACAGAACCGCGTCACCGCCACCCTCGACCCGACAGCGCATGCGGAGGTGGTGGCGATTCGGTCTGCGTGCCTCTCTGTCGGCGACTTCTCACTCGCCGGAGCGACGCTCTACACCTCGTGCGAACCATGCCCGCTGTGTCTGTCAGCCGCGCTGTGGTCCCGCGTCGACCGCGTAGTTTTTGCTGCAGACCGGAACGACGCCGCCGCAGGTGGCTTTGATGACCGCGAGTTCTACGACATGTTCGCGCGGGACCGCTCGACGTGGCCGATCCCGATCGAGTCGGTGCGCCCGAGCAACGCGGTCGCGCCTTTCGATGCGTGGCGGGCGCAGGATCATCGCACGAGCTACTGAGATCGCGATTCTTTTCCACGGTGACCCAACGGTCTCGGTAGGTCGGGCACGCCAAGCATCTGGGAGTGCGGTACCGCTCGGCCAAATGGGGCGTCCGCGGTGGTGTGTATAACAGTACCCATGACGACTTTCCCAGCCAGGATCAGCGGCATCGTGCTCGCGGCTGGCGCCGGCACTAGAGCCGGTGGACCGAAGGCGCTGCTGCGCAGCTGTGATGCAGCTGATGGGATTGCTGAGACCTGGCTGTCGCGGTCGACCGGCGTGCTGCTTGAGTCCGGATGCGACCGGGTGGTCGTGGTACTGGGTGCGATGGCACAGCTCGCGCGACCGCTTGTACCGAGTGACCCACGCATCGACGTCGTTGTCGCCGACCTTTGGGAACTCGGCTTGTCCGCATCCCTGCGCGCGGGCCTCGGAGCCGTGACCGGGGACGCCGCACTCATCACCCTCGTTGACCTCCCCGACCTGCCCGCCTCTGTCGTCAGTCGGGTTGCGCGGGATGCAGCACCAGCAACCCTCCGACAAGCGGTCTTCAATGCCCGCCCGGGGCACCCCGTGCTCATTGGCCGGGACCATTGGGAAAGCCTGGCAGCATCCCTCGCAGGGGATCGCGGGGCGCGCGCCTACCTCCAAGCGAACGGTGCCGAAAAGGTGGAGTGCGCAGACCTGTGGGACGGGCTCGATAGGGACTTGGGCTAGACCACAGCGGAATTCGTCGTGTCCAAGGCACATTTCAACCGTTTTCGTTGAAAAAACTAAGATTGCCCATTGTTGTCGGCTGTCCGGCGCGATAGATTCAACCAACACTCGACCCCTCACGATCAATGAAGGCGGACTCTTTTGAGCACTACGGTCACTCCAGCTACCGGCGGGGCAGTCAACGGGAAAGGGCTCAAAGGTGGGTCCCTCGGCCTCGTCTCGAGCGTCGTCGTCGGCGTCGCGTCAACCGCTCCGGCGTATTCTCTGGCTGCAAGCCTCGGTTTCATCGTCGCGAGCGGTGGCGCACTACTCGCGGGGGTGAAAGCTCCCGGCATCATCCTTCTGGCATTCATCCCGATGTATCTCATCGCAGTCGCCTATCAGGAACTGAACAAAGCAGAACCGGACTGCGGCACAACCTTCACTTGGGCGAGCCGGGCGTTCGGCCCCATCACCGGCTGGATGGGCGGGTGGGGAATCATCGCGGCCGACATTATCGTCATGGCAAACCTTGCCCAGATCGCCGGGGCATACTCATTCACGTTCATTGGCGGTTTCGGCCTGCCCGGTGTCGCCGACCTCGCGAGCGACCCGATGTGGTCCACCGTCGCCGGTCTGCTGTGGATCGCCTTGATGACCTGGATCTGCTACCGCGGCATCGAGGTATCCGCTCGCCTGCAATATGCACTGCTCAGCATCGAAGTGCTCGTACTCATCATGTTCGCCATATTCGCGCTCGTGCGCGTCTACTCCGGTAACGGCGAGAGCTACTCGATCGTGCCGAGTCTGGACTGGTTCAACCCGTTCACACTCGACTTCGGCAGCGTGATTGCGCCGGCGATGCTTACCGCAATCTTCATTTACTGGGGCTGGGATACTGCTGTTTCCATCAATGAGGAGACCAGGGATCCCGCCAAGACCCCAGGGCGCGCGGCGATCCTGAGCACCGTCCTGCTGCTCGTCACCTACTCGCTCGTTGCCGTCGCTGCAATCGCCTTCGCTGGTGTCGGCACGGAGGGAATCGGACTTGGTGCCGCCGCGAACGCGGCCGACGTATTTACTGCCATCGGCCCTGCACTGTTCGGTGACAGCATTATCGGACATATCCTGCTCCTGTTGCTGGCCGCATCGATCCTGACGTCGGCCTCGGCATCCACCCAGACGACGATTCTGCCGACTGCCCGCACCACCCTCTCGATGGCGGTCTACAAGGCGGTGCCGGCCAAGTTTGCGCGTATCCACCCGAAGTTCCTCACCCCGACCTGGTCGACGATCGGCATGGGCATCGTCTCTGCTGTCTTCTTCCTGCTCTTCACCCTCATCAGTAAGACGTTGCTGGGCGCTTTGGTGGGCTCGATCGGTCTGCTCATCGCGTTCTATTACGGTCTCACCGGGCTCGCCTGCGTTTGGTTCTATCGCAAGACGCTGACGAGCTCGTTCCGCAACTTCATCATGCGGGGTGTGTTCCCGCTCCTCGGTGCCATTATTCTCATCGGGGTGCTCATCTACGGCGTCACGACCTTCGCGGCACCCGGCTGGCTTGTGGACGCCAATGGCAACAACGTGACGATCTTCGGCATCGGTGCGACAGCAGTGGTCGGCGTGGGATCGATTCTCGTCGGCATCATCCTGATGGGAATCTGGGCGATCGTACAGCCGGAGTTCTTCCAGGGGAAGACGCTGAGCCGCAAGTCAGACATGCTGATCCTCTCGCCCGGCGACGGTCGCGTGGCGAACTTTGGCCTGCCGGACTCGGGCATGATGCCCGAAGTGATCTCGCCGGACTTCTCGAACCTCCCACCCGGCGCAACCGCAATCGATGCGGCGACCGGTGAAGAGGTCACGAAGCCAAGCGTGGAGCCGGATAACTAGGCCTTTTCTAAACCTGCAACGCTGCCTGCGCGGCCCTCCACGCGAGGGTCGCACAGCGGCCGCGCAGGGGGAAGCGCCCGATGCCCGCGAAGGCCGCGAGTTCATGGAACTCCACCGGTGCGCCGCCGGGCAGCACGCTGGCGAGGTAGTCGTTGGCGATCATCCGAAACTCAGTCACCGAGCATTCACCGAGAGCGGATGCAGCGGCCATCGACACCAGGCAGCCGTTGCCCTGCCAGCTGACGCGCTCGCCCGTAACCCGTACGGTCACGGTGTCACCACACAACGGGCTGATCTCCGAGGCCTCACCATCGAA
>JAYSPT010000089.1:0-3322 GCA_043721995.1 Salinibacterium sp.
GCCCCGATGACACTAACCATGGTGAGGGACGCTCTGGGGTGCAGGATCGTGTTGCCCGAGTTGTGCAGTGGCAGAGACACGGACAACACACCCCCGGTCTCCTTCCAACTCATGACGCCCTGTTCGAGGGAGGTGACCACCGTGCCGGCTACGGTGAGGTAAATGCGCACGCCCTGCCGCATCACGACGTCCATCCGAACCGAAGTGTTGCCACCCGAGCTTGAGACCGCGCCCTGAACTGGCGCACTCTGAATGATAAGTCCCCCCACATACTCGCCGGGCTGGGTGCCGATCGGAACACTGACGCGAAAGGGAACCCGCAGTTCCGTGTTTGCCGGCACTGAAATATGGTCGGCGTCGAGCGAAACCCAGCCACCGACGCCGGTATGGGGTTCGCTCCGGGAACGAAGCGCGAATGCCCCTTGCGCAGTGTTCGTGCCATCGACGGCGTAGTTCAGCAGAGTCACATCCGCGTGAGTGTGATTGCTCACGATGGCCGTTGCGGTGAGGGCTTCCCCCGGGAGAAGCGACAGATGAAAGAAGTCTGATTCGTTCGACGGTCGGATTCCGAGGGTGCCGTTATCAACGGCAACAGCGGGCTCAGCAAAAACTGACGCCAGCACCGGGGTGAAAATGAGCACCGCCAATACGGTGGCCAGAGTGGCGCGGCGCGCTCGGGATCGGCGCCACGGTAAGAAAGGATTCACAGGCTAGTCCTCACATCACAATCGCACTCAGCGACAGGGAATAGGCCGATGCTCCGCCGGAAATTCGGCCCGCAACATCCGTGGGAAGAGAGCGATTGCGGGCCGACCGAGACTGTCATCCGTTAGGCGATAGTGATCGTGACAGTTGAGATAAAAGGAAATGGCACCGAGGCGTTTGCCGAGTCAGTGTTCGAGCGGTAGGCGTTCACTGGGACCGTGAGATCGAAAGATGGTCTCAGCGTGTACGATCCTTTGTTACCTGCGGTCCCACCGGCGGTTGAGTCCGCGCCTTGCACAAGGGTCTGACCGGTTGCTGACAGGGTCAACGTCTGGCTGCTCGGTACGGTGGAATCCCCGCCGCCGACGGTGATGGTGTTCGACTTGACCACCAAATTGCCGACCTCGATCGTGCGAGCAACCGAACCAACCGTTGCCGGGTCGGCCTGGCTGGTGAAATCACTCGCCGAGACAGTGACCGCCCAGGCCGCGCCCGTTCCACGGGCGTCAATGAGGGTCCAGGTATGACCGGTCACTCCCTTCGCATGCTTTGCGCTTAGACCGTCGAGGGTTACCCCGGAGAGGGCGGCCCCAGAGACTTGCGCGGTGAGAGCGCCCCCGGTGACTGTTGCCAGGACGGGGGCGGTCCCCTTCCCCGTGCCTGTGAGGGTTCCATCGGCGGTGAGTGTCTGGGTGACCGTGGGGTCGGTGGTGTCGGCCATCGCGGGCACTGCCCCGACGCCAAGCGCTACACCGCTCGCGATAATAATGCTTGTGATAATTGTGTTTTTGCGCACAGCAAATCCTCCTGGGGGAAAGGTGGCGAGCAAGCATGCGAGTAGGGTAGCGATGCTTGAGGCGGGATCGTTCGATTTAAAACGTCCGGATCATACCGCCGGATTCGTTGGATATGACGCGTCGAACTTCGACAATATAGCACGCGCTCTCAAACAATACAACTTTCGCTCGGGTTTTAGTGGAACTGCTTTCTGGTCAATTGGCTTAGCTTCAATACCGTTTGGCTAAGTTTTTCGGGGGTGACTTCTGGGGAGTGGAGGGGTTGCTGCCAGTGCGCGTGATGCACGCGTTTGGCTGGCCACTTCGAGATATTGCGTTTGATAACGCGAGGACTTGACGGTTGTCGCCGCGCGGGGTTGAGCCGTTTGGCGAGGGCGAGTACCGCATGGAGCAAGATGGTTTTGGTGTGGTCAGCGTGCGGAGGGGGAAAGCGCGATGCGCCACGGAGCGGTTGGCGATTCCCAGGGTTGCCACGAACGAAACCCGATCGGGGTCATGGCTGCGTGGGCCGCCGCGTCGACCATGAGGGTGCGGATCGCGTGGTGACAGCAGAGGTACCCCCAGATTTGCTGCTGGACCAGGTCGTCAGATTGGGAACGCAACACGGTCCTCGGCCCGCGCTGATGCGTATTCAGCTCATCGAAGGTGGACTCGATCTCCCACCGCTCGGAGTAGGCCGCAGCGAGATTTTAAGCGGTCACCTCGGCCGGGTCCAGGATTGTTGTGAACGGCCGAGATGACTCTGGATTCTCCTCCCCGTCTTCGATTGTGTAGTGGATGACCCGCACCATCAACGGAGTCGTCGTGCGCCTGTCGGTGCCCGAGGTGAGGATGATCTGTGCCAGCCAGGACCCGTCGGCCAGTGTCTCCAGATGCCGTGGCCGCAGGGTCGTCTTCACCCGCAAGAGCAGATCCGCGCCCGTCGCCACAGCCTGTCGTCACAGCCCGCACCCGTAGAAGCCCGGATCGGCGCGCACCAGGGCCCCAGGCTTCAGCCTGCCGACCAGATCCAGAGACCGGGCAGTGTCCTCAAGTCGGGGTGAAATGTGGGCAGCAGTAAGTCTTGATCGCGCCGCACACGAAGAACTTCGGTCGCCGGCAACCAAAAACCCCGGCTGACCAAGGATCGTAAACCTCATTTAGCTGAGAATGATTGGTGCGCCGGGAGGGATTTGAACACCCGACCTACTGATCCGTTGTCGAAAGCCGGATACCCGGAGTTACGCGGAAGTTGCCAAAAGCCTTCGAAAACACTGGTGACTAGGCACGACATCGATGCCATGAGCTGACCACGATGCTCTCCGAGCGTGTGTGAAATGTGGGCACAGGCGTCACCAACACTGCACACCACCACTGCACTGCCACTGCACACGGGCCAGGGATCATTGGCGATCAGAGTGTTAGCCGGCCTGGTTCACCTTGCCAATCTCGCCCTCAGCACTCCGAGCATCATCCGAGACAAGGCGCGATCACCTCTGGTCAGGCTGGCCACCGATGAACCACGCGTCAGATCACAGCGGTCGTGAAGTGTAAGCGGGATTGCAGGAATGATGGCGCGATCTCACTACCCTTAACTCACAGCGTTGGTGGGCAACCTCTCTAATTCACCCAGCTCGGTGGACACTATGAATCAGTAGAGGAAATGGCAGATGAAGATTGCTGGGCGTCTCAGACACTTTGAGTTGGTGACTCGACCTATCCACCCCGAGACCCGCATTGCGCTGGATCACCGCTGGGCCGAACTGCCCGCGCACGCGAAGACGGACAACCAGCTTCTCGGCCGCTGCGCGGTGGGCTGCGAGGGAACCCATGGCGTATTT
>JAYSPT010000090.1:0-2253 GCA_043721995.1 Salinibacterium sp.
CCAGCCCACTTCGTGTCGTAGGTGCTCAGGTCGCTGGTCGGCTGGACGAGACTGCGGGTGCTGGAATGCAGTCCATCTGCTGCGACCACCACATCGAAATCGGCGATCGTGCCATCGGAGAAGGTCACGGTTACCGCGTCGGGTCTCTGCACAATGTTCGTCACGGTCGTGCCCCAGCTCACCGCTCCGTCTCCCAATAACAGTTCGACGAGTGCGCCGCGATCGATGCCGCGATAGTCTCCGGTGCCGGTGAAGAGCTCGCCGATGGAGAAGGACCGAAGCGTGCGGCCCTTGTCGTCGCCGAGCGTGTAGTTGCACATGCCGAGGCTGGCCGCCAGGTAGTCGTGATAGCGGTCGAGAGTGCGCAGTATGTTTCCGCCGAGCGGAAGCAGGCCCAGCATGTAACCCCCAGGAGCGCCGAGCTGTGCACGTTCGATCAACACGGGATATCGCCCGCGCCGGCGCATAAGCGCGGCCATACTCGCACCAGATACCCCCGCTCCAACGACCAGCGTGCGCAGCGGATCCGCGGCTGCCCGCTCAAGTTGGGCATTCAGGTCATGGTTCGCTAGCATTCGCGCCTCCAGAAGCTGTGGACCGTTCGGTCCACAGCTTCACTTTACCCGATTGTGGACTGGTCGGTCTAATACGCTGGGTGTATGTCTCGCCGCAGCTTCACTGATCTTCCAGAAGAGAAGCGTTTGCTGATTCTAAAAATGGCAGCGTTCGAATTTGCCGCGCACGGCTTCGAGGCCGCCTCGCTCAACCACATCATCGAGCAGTGCGGCATGAGTAAAAGCTCCTTTTACTACTACTTCGACGACAAGGCGGCCCTCTTCAGCGTGCTCATTGACCGTGCAGCGGCACGAATGGGTGAGGCCATTGTTGTGCCATCACAGCAAACTCTCTCGCAAGACTTCTGGTCAGAAATCGAGGCCCTTTTCGGCCGCATCCTCTTGGTATCGGAAGAGCAGCCGTGGCTCCTCGCCTTTGGGAAACTTTTCTACCAGTCTCCTTCATCAAATGGCGTCGGTATTGACCGCGTCTATGCAGCAGTGCGGCGCTGGGTAGAAGAGACTTTGGTGGCGGCGCAAAGCAGCGGCGCAATCCGCAACGACGTGCCCCTCGACTTACTGGCCGAATCAGTGTTTGCCCTGTTGCAGGCGCTCGACCGTTGGTCGGTGCAGCACCTCGAATCGTTCTCCCGTGACGAAGCGACTACGGCCGCTCGCATGCAGGCCGACTTCCTCCAGCGAATGCTCGCACCGTAAGGCATGTGACAACGTCACGTTGGAGCGGTACCAGGTGACGGCGTCGCTTCAGATCGTCACTTACACGCGGCAGCGACTCCTCCGACCGTGAGCGCGAATTGCCTGAGAGCTTCGTCGCCAATGCCCCGCAAGCCGTTCCCCTCTGACACGAGGTCGGCTTGCTCGGCGGGTGAGTGGATTGGGGCAGCGTCGATTGAGTTAGGCGTCTGGCCCGAACTCTTCCGCGATGATTCCCGTTGAGGGTGTTGCTCGATAGGCCTCGATGGTCTCGTCAGCGAGGATCTCAGCGATCGCCTCCTCGGTACCAGCGACATAGACGCTCATGCCATAGATGTCGTTTCCGACCAGCCAAGCCCCGTCGGCCGGGACCCACCACTGCGGGGTGCGAGACCCTGGCGTTTCTTGGACGGATTCAGTGCCATCATCGAGGTCACCGGAGAGAACCAACATCGGTCGGCCCGGGGTGAGCTCAATCATCACCGTGGGAAGAAGATCGTCGCGAAATCCCGCGTATCCCTCCCAAACGAGGAAGAAGCATTCGGCGGGGGTCGTCGTCTGAGCGCGAAGGATCCTTGCCAGATTCCGCGCCGTTTCAGGATCGAGAGATCCTTCGTCCGGTCGACCGTCGGATCGATCGTCGGCCACGTCGTACCACTCAGTTGTCGCGTCAACAACGAAGCCTTCGCCTGCGATCGATGCCCACGATGCTGGCGGTGCGGCGTCAGATCGTACGGGGTTCATCACCCTCGCGAATGCCGCATCTTTGAGCGGAAGGTACGCACCAACTTTCCACTGCTCACCCTGTTGCGCTGCGACCTTTGAAACCATAGGTGGCACGGAAGTGGCCCGGTTCAACGTCATGCCAGCACTCTACGGTTGGCCCCTCGAGAGCACCACCCTCAACCGCCCGCGCACGGTTCCCTTGTGACACAACATCGGCATGTTCGACGGTTGGGTCGTGTGGCCCCAGATCTGTCGCGCT
>JAYSPT010000091.1:0-5559 GCA_043721995.1 Salinibacterium sp.
AGGCGCCCGTGACTATGTTCGATGGGTGGTGGCGCGCCTGAGATCGCGCAGGCCCCTTGACCGCTAACAACCAGCACGGGTCGGCCTTGCTAGTGTTGCTCTGTGCGGGTACTTCGCCGCGCGAGCGTAGTTCAATGGCAGAACTCCAGCTTCCCAAGCTGGTAGTGCGGGTTCGATTCCCGTCGCTCGCTCCGAAAAAGCTCCGAATTTCCGGTCTTTTCGGCCCCAAATCGGGGCTTTTTTCACGCGTTCCTACATTTACGCCTACAGCAGCCCGTAGAGTGACGATCACCGACGTTCGGCTCTGTCGTTCGCGGTCCCATCATTGGACCTCCCATGGCCTCCGTCACCTCCCGCAAGTTACCCTCCGGAACGATCCTGTGGAGGGTGCAATTCCGGATCGATGGTCAAATGAGCGAGGAGACATTCCGCACCCCGGAAGCTGCCGCGAGCTTCGGTGAGGCGGTAGATCGCAAGGGCGGGCAAGCCGCTCGCGAAGAGCGCGATCTGCGATCTCGTGCTGGCGCGGGCGGCGAAATGAAGCTTCGCGAATGGACCGAACGTTACTTGAACCCGGCGAACGGAATGCTCGGCGCAATTGGTTCCGGAACCATCGCGGACTATCAGGCAATTTCCAAGCGCAGCTTTCTGCCGTTCCTCGGCGACCTCCCTTTGAGCGCGATAGACCGAATTGAGGTCTCGAAGTGGGTCGCGTGGCAGGAACAGCAAACGATCGCCAGCGGGAAACGCCTGCTCGCCGCGAAGACCGTGTCGAACTACCACGGGCTGCTGTCGTCGATACTGGCGGCCGCGGTTGATCACGGTTTCGCCATGAAGAACAATGCGCATGGCGTGAAGCTCACCCGGGGCGTTCCGCGCGAAGCGGTTTTCCTTTCGGAACGCGAGGTGTCTGTTCTTGTGCAGTGCACCCCCGAGTTCTATCGACCGGTCGTAATTTTCCTTGTTGCGACAGGCGCCCGTTGGGCAGAGGCAAGTTCGGCCGAGTGGGGCGATTTCAACTTCGAGGCGAAGCCGGTGACATGGAACGTGCGACGCGCCTGGAAACTGACCGCAGAGAAGAAGTGGGTCCTCGGGCCCCCTAAGACTGCAAAGGGCCGCCGCACAATTGCGATCGATGAAGAGACGGTCGAAGCATTAGGTCCCCGTGGTCGTTCGAACGAGCGGATCTTCATTGGGCGGCGCGGCGCGGACAAACTATGGCATGGGCGCTTCTTGACGAGCACGTGGAACCCGAGTCTCGCGCGGGCCCAGGACCCCGTCTATTGCGCTCGCCTTGGCCTGCAACCGATATTCCAGAGCCCGACGCCACACGACCTTCGACACACCCATGCCTCACTCGCGATCGAGAACGGTGTCTCCATGGTCGAACTTCAACGTCGACTCGGTCATTCGACCATCACTGTGACGCTGGACCGATACACGCACCTTTCACCAGGGCATGGTGAGAAGACTGCGGCCACCTTCGGTCGCATCATGAAGGGGATCCTGGCGGTGGAAGCCGGCGAGGCGACGGAATAGGCACAGCAGTGCCCCCGGTCTCCCCTGTCGATTCCATCTTGCCTATGTCTGTGTGACCGAACTTCGTCTCGCCGCTCTTTCCCGGGCGGCGATCCTCTTCATCTCCCGGTCGGCCATCGAGTCGCCAAAAAAGCTTGCAGCTGCAGCGGCAGAGCCCTTCGAAGCGACGCCAGCGATCGCCACCCAAGTCACACCGGCGTGCCTAGCGGCGTGAACAGCCTTCACCTGCTTCGCTTCAGCCCTTTCGCGCTTGATAGTCGCGTTGGCGACCGCTTCAATGTGTCTCTGCAATGAACGATCTTCGGCATCAAGTGATTTCTGCATTTCAGAAATCAGCCTACATTCTGCGCCCCTAGAATCCCCGCGCTTTCGGGCTCTCCAGCCGATTTTCATCTGTCCGCATAGAGACTGCATGACCTCAATTACAGCTCTCTCCGTCCAGCAAGCCGCCGCGCTCCTCAACGTCTCCAGAACCACCATCTACGCGCAGGCACGGGCCGGGACGCTCCCGGCTCACCGAATCGGAGCAGCCTGGCGCTTCTTCGAGTCTGAGCTTCTGGCAGCGACACGTCACGACACCTGGGCGAGGAGCTCACAATCGCTCGCGGCTGTCGCCCGAAGACGCAGAAACCCTGGAGCCCGGCGAAGCGCAGTCAACTGAACGCGCGAACGAGTGACGGCCAACTCGTCGCCGTGAGCGCTGTGAAGATGACCGTGGAGCGATGGAAAATGCTTCGCCATATCGTCGCGCCACTGGGTAGACCGCGACACTTAGTCGACAATCATGCTGCGCCCGCGAGGCGAACCCTCATTGGCCACTTGAAAGCAACTGGAATGATTGCGTTCATGGTGCAAATCCTGTCTGCCGTCGTGTTGTCTGTGAGCCGCGACTCCGCACATAGATTTACGAAGCCATCGTGTGAGGCAATCACGCTGCTGGAGGGGCTTGGTGTCGCGGGAGACGCCCACCTGGGGGTGACTGTTCAACACCGGTCGCGAGTGGTCGCAGATCCCACCCAACCGAACCTCCGTCAAGTGCACCTCATTCACTCTGAACTATTTGCCGAGGTCGCAGCCGTCGGGTTCACTCTTCGACCGGGGGACATGGGCGAGAACGTGACCACCGCCGGCATTGACCTCTTAGCCTTACCCCGAGGTGCCCGACTCCAGATCGGCCCTGACGCTCTGATCGAAGTCACCGGACTGCGTAATCCGTGTGCTCAGATCAACGCATTCGAACCTGGACTTTTGAAGACGATGGTGGGACACGATGACGAAGGGCGAGTAATTCGCAAAGCCGGAATTATGGGAATTGTTCTGCAATCCGGAGTTATCCGACCGGGCGACAAAATCACTGTCACCCTCCCGCAAGAGCCACACCACGCGCTCGATCGAGTGTAAGAGGAATTGGGCCGCTGAAGCCCGCAAGCCGAACCGTAAACGCGACACATTCGGGCGACATTCGTTGAGCCGCTGAGGAAGCGAGCATCTTGTCACATGAGAACGCACTCTACAAACGCTCCCTCACAGCCGACGACCAATAGAAATTAGGCGGGTACTCTTCAAAGATGCGGGTGTGGATCGTATATCTCGAGGACGAACCTGGGTTCATCGGAGTCTTTGACGTCGAAGATGACGCGTACGAATTTCAGCGAACGTATGCGGCTGATAGCGGTCGTGTGGTGCTTCTTTCCCCGGTGACGACCCCTCATCGGGCGACCGACTATATGTTCCAGGCGCTGCTCCACGAGGGGCCGGCAGAGCACAACTAGTCCCCATCTACGTGCTGGCCGATGACTCAGCGACTAATTTCGGTGGACCATCAACAGCAATCGGATCGCATTGTTTGCAGCCCGCATGCGCGACGATCTCCGCGACAAAACTGTGTCTCGCCCCGGGTTTAATGGAGGTTCTTGATCACCTGAAAGGTTGAGAATCATGGCAGTACAGAGGAAATATCCGGAGGAGCTTCGCGAACGCGCGGTCCGCCTGGTCTTGGACGCTCGGACCGGTGGAGCGCGTCAGCGTGGCGCATGTGTGAAGGTCGGTGGCCAGCTCGGCATCCCGGTAGATACATTGCGCGGGTGGGTGCAACGAGCCGGTGGTCGTGCCGGCCTTCGGCCCGGCACGACCACCGATGATGCGTCCCGGTTGGTCGAGTTGGAGCGGGAGAACCGCGAGTTACGGCGGGCGAACGCGATCTTGAAGAGTGCGTCGGCTTTTTTCGCGGCGGAGCTCGACCGCCCCTTGACGAAATGATCACCTTCATCGACGAGAACAAGAACGAGTTCGGGGTCGAGCCGATCTGCAGGGAACTGCCGATCGCCCCGCAGACGTACTATGCAGCGAAGGTGCGGCCGCCGTCGAAACGATCAGTGACCGATGAAGAAACTGCTGCGAAGATCCACCAAGTGCACGCCTCGAACTACCGTGTTTACGGAGCGAGGAAGGTGCATGCTCAGCTGAAGCGCGATGGCCATCAGGTGGCCAGATGCACGGTCGAGCGGCTCATGCGCCGCGAGGGCTTGCGCGGGGTGCGTCGCTCCAAGGGACCACGCACCACCGTCCCGGGCCCTCTCGCTGAAAGGCCGGAAGACCTAGTCGATAGGCGCTTCACTTCTGCGGCACCGGACTGTCTTTGGGTGGCGGACATCACCTATATCAGAACGTTCTCGGGCTGGGTTTACGCCGCTTTCGTCACTGACGTGTTCTCCCGCCGCATTGTGGGCTGGCAGCTGTCGACGAGTCTGCACACCAATTTGGCCCTCGATGCCCTGGAGATGGGGCTCTGGACCCGGCAGCGCGCCAGCCGGGACGTGTCGCAACTGGTCCACCACTCCGACCGCGGCGTTCAATACCGAGCCGTCCGGTACACGGAGCGGCTCGCCGAGGCGGAAGCAGTGGCGTCGGTCGGCTCGAAGGGCGATAGCTACGACAACGCGATGGCCGAAGCGCTCAACTCGCTCTTCAAAGCCGAACTCGTCCGCAATCTGGGCCCATGGAAGGGCATCAACGATTTGGAGATCGCAGTAGCCGAGTACATCGACTGGTTCAACCATCGTCGCCTCCACGGCGAACTCGGACACATCCCACCCGTCGAAGCAGAGAACAATTTTTATGCACAACTACCCGCCATCACGCAGATGGAACGGGTCTAACCGAGCCTCTACCAAACCCGGGGCTTGACATCATGCAATTTAGCGGGAGTTGATCTGGTGTTCCCCGATGGAACCCATCTCACAGTGCCTGAGGGTGGGGTTGCTAGCGGGTCCTCGACGACTTATGCCCCCGCCGCCCAAAAGACTTACATGTTTTACAACGTAGGGATCTACGGGATCGTCGCTGGCGTTGGAGATCCCGGATGTGAAGTAAGCCAGTCATGGGGCTCCACCGTGGGCAAAGCGAAAGTTCGCGAGGCATTCGGTAAAAACTGGACCTGCTCCCGATGAACTGACACACACCTGAGCGCGACTGGGCGTGCCAGTTGGTGAACATATAGGGACTGCTGTCTGTCGATTTGGTTGACTTATCAACGACCGAATTCATCGGCCGGGTGTTCATATAGGTGCCCCACCGGCCCAGGACCTGGAACGTGTGGCGAGCTTGTCGCCGTGGTTTAGGTGCGTTCGTGACGCCAACCAAATAGTCTTCACAAATGCAGACGGGTCGTTCTCGAAACTGGGTGTGGCGAGCATACGCGTTGCTTGTGGTCGTCGTCGGCGCCCTGATCGCGGCAAGCGCAACACTGAGAGAAACAATCGATGCGCCTTGGGCGCAGGTACTTGCTCCCGTCTTGCAAACTGCTGCAATTTTTCTCGCCGGGCCGGGGTCACTTGCCATTCAAAAGCGCCGGCGCCTTTTCCGACCCCTGGAAGAGTGAGATAGTAGCGCTCGTTCGCGCTGTCGCCTTGCCCGCAAGCGGAACCATCTGCGGGTTGCTATAGGTGGGCGTTTGCCCAGTGTTGGATGGCGGTGCGGATGGTCTGGGCGTTGTGTTGGCCGCCGTAGTAGGTCGCGAAG
>JAYSPT010000092.1:0-21681 GCA_043721995.1 Salinibacterium sp.
GGGCGACGCCGCTCGTGAGCATAAGCGACGACGTAAACTTCATCATCGATCCGAAGATAGACGATGTCGAACGGGAAACCGGGGACGCTCCGTGAGTAAACCTGCGGCGTTCGGCGGCGGTCCCGGTAGAAGCCCCAGCTGATCGAGGGAACAAGAACGCTCTCGATCGCCGCCTCGACAGCATCCATGAAGACATCGCCCCAACCGGGTCGGTTCTTCTCGTACCACGTCGCGGCGACACGGTATTCATCAAGTGCTTCGGCGTGCTCGCGCCAAGCTAAGGTCACTTGCGAAGCGCGGCGATCTCAGCGCGTACTTGAGAGTGCGCCTCGCGCCCATCAACGAGCGGGGCCTCGCCACTGACGATTTCCTTCACACGCCGGTCGATGACCTCGTCCCACGCTTTGTCGATTTCTACCTGATCTGCACCGGCTTCCCGGTCCACACTGAGTAGAAGCTGATGAGCCGCCTCAAGACGCTCGTCCGCGTCGAGGGCCTTGCCCGCCTCAATGTATTCCGCCAGCTTCGGAGTCATGCCTCAAGTGTAGAGCGGCGCACTGCCTTCTAGGTGGCGATGACTTGGCGGAGACGGTGGTGTCTGAGTTTATGACATAGGAAACCGATGTCTCACGACATAGGAAACTTCGCCGTACACGCGACGATGGCGGATGTCGATTGCTCGTCTTGTCATTACCGCTGTCATTCTCGAGGGCCGCACGCAAACTGATGTCGCTGCCAGCTACGGAGTCTCGAAGGGGTGGGTGAGTAAACTCGTTCACCGTTACCACGTCGAGGGCGACGCTGCATTCGAGCCCCATTCCCGCAGGCCACATTCTTCCCCGAACCGTATCGACGACGCGATCGTCGCTGTAATCGTGCAACTGCGGCACGATCTGACCACGAAAGGTGCTGACGCAGGCGCGGAAACGATCGCCTGGCACCTGCAACAGCACCACCAGCTGACCGTGTCGAGCGCAACAATCTGGCGAACCCTGAAGCGTCACGGACTCGTCCACCCCGAGCCGAAGAAGCGCCCCAAGACCTCCTACATCCGCTTCGAAGCCGACCTGCCCAACGAGACCTGGCAATCCGACTTCACCCACTGGCCACTCGCCGACGGCACCGACATCGAGATCCTCACCTGGCTCGACGACCACGCCCGCTACGCACTGAGCTGCACCACACACCATCCCGTGACCGTCGCCGCCGTCCTCGACACATTCCGCACAAACACAGCGATCTATGGCCCGCCCGCGTCGACCCTGACCGATAACGGACTCGTCTACACCGCCCGGTTCCGCCACGGCCGGAACCTCTTCGAGAACGCCCTCCGTGAAGCCGGCATCGCCCAAAAGAACGGCCACCCGAATCATCTCCAAACACAGGGCAAAGTCGAACGATTCCAACAAACGATGAAGAAAGCATTAGCAGCAAACCCGCCGCCAGCAACCACCGCCGGACTGCAGCAGCAACTCGACGACTTCCGTGACAACTACAACAACCGACGCCCCCACCGATCACTGAAAAGCACCACCCCGGCCGCTGCCTACGCCGCGCGACCCAAAGCCACCCCGACCGGATCCACCGCCGGAAAACACAACCGGATCCGCCGCGACACCGTCGACCGCAACGGCAAACTCACCCTCCGCCACAACGGAAAACTGCACCACATCGGCATCGGGCGAACCCACGCCCGAACCCCCGTGATCATGCTCATCCAAGACCTAGACATACACATCATCAACGCCACCACCGGCGAGATCCTCAGAACCCTGATCCTCGACCCCACCAAGGACTACCAACCCCAGAAACAAGAAAACCGCTGAACCCAGGGGTTCAACGGTTTCCTATGTCCTGAGACAGGACTGGGCGGAGACGGTGGGATTTGAACCCACGGAGGAGTGTAAACCCCTCTCCACCTTAGCAGGGTGGTGCACTAGGCCGAACTATGCGACATCTCCAGGAGCTCGTGACAATCCTAGTCGCACGACAAGACGGCGGCCGAACGGCTAGCCCTCACCGTCTGATGTCTGTGTAATGGAGCAGGTGTAGTCCGCGGCGGTCTGGCCCCTGACCCCGGCGAGCACCGGAAGGCCAGCGTTACTTACAGGCGGGGCAGTCGGGTCAGCAGTCGGAACCGGCGCGTTAGGGTTCGCCTGCGTGCCCCGCCCATCCCCGGCCGCGTCAAGCACGAAGGGCTGATCTGCCGCGATGTACGCGATCATCTTGTCGCCTCGGTATGTGTCCGGCTTGACTTTCCCCGCATAGACCCCCTCAGTATTGCCGGTCGTCCCGGGATACTGCACGAAGGTGACTCTCTGAAGCGGGATGTTCTTGAGCACCAACGCGATCGAGACCATGGTTGGCAAATCAGCGAGATTGTTCGACAGGGTCATAGTGCTGAGGGCCCCGTTGGCGAGGTCGTAAAGCTTCTTATAGTCGTTGAGCGTGTCCGAACTCTTCAACTTGCGGACGAGGGACGACAGGTACGACTGTTGCGAACTGATCCGGGTGAGGTCGCTGCCATCACCAACGCCATGGCGCGACCTCAGAAACGCGAGCGCGGTGTCCCCAGAGATGTTGTACGTCCCCGCTGCCGGAAGGTTGATGCCCGTGGCCGGATCCACCATCGGGGCGGTGATGCAGACATCCACGCCCCCGATGGCACTGGTCATCGCTATAACGCCCTGAAAAGTGATCATCCCGGCGAACTGGATCGGAAGGCCAGTCAGGAGTGTGACGGTCTGCGCAATGCACGACAACCCGCCGTAAGAGAGTGCCGTGTTGAGGGCTTCGGTCGAGTAATCCTTCTTATACCCATCAGAACCCACGCATTCAGGGATACCCACGACCATGTCGCGCGGGATGCTCAGCGCGACAGCATTTGTCTGGTCATGCGACACATGGATCAGCATGGTCACATCATTCAGCGAGGCTTGGTCATCTGCGAGGGTCCCACCGACGCCGCCCTGTCCAGCGCGGGTATCACTGCCGACGATGAGAATGTTGAACCCACCCTGGATCGCACCGATCTGGGGTGGCGGGCCTTCGGTTTGACCGACAAGCTGGACGACCGTCTTCTTCGAGTACACCGTATTGATCGCGATCGCCCCGATGGATCCGACGCTCACCAAGATCACTGTTAACGCGGCGCCGATGATCCCCAGGACCAGTGGCCACCCTTTCGGGCGCGGCAGCTGGCCGTGACGGGCGATCCCCTTGCCCGCCATCGCACTGGGACGGGTGCGCAGTTCAGAGCGCGGACGCAGTTCCGGATTCGGTTCCAGATCGCTCATGACACATCCCTGTCGTTGCTCAGTTTTCTCATTGCTCAGTCATCTCAATGCTCAGTCATCTCAATGCTCGGGATTCTGATTACTCAGCGAGCGTGTGGCGCTTTCATACGCGGAGGGCGTGGGATTCGAACCCACGAGACATTTCTGCCCACCAGTTTTCAAGACTGGCTCCATCGGCCGCTCGGACAGCCCTCCCGGCTTGACCAAGCTCCGATTGTAACGGATGCGCCGGTCGCAACACTGAAAGTCGTCTAGAAGGCCGCGAGCAGTGTCGCGACACCATCGTCGATATCTCGCCCGGTGGTCTCGTTGGCAAACGCCTTCACTTCGTCCGGCGCCTGGCCCATCGCCACACCTCTGCCCCGTGCGGATGCCCACTCCAGCATCTCGGTATCGTTGCGTCCGTCGCCGACCGCCATCACCTGGCGCAGCGAGATGCCGAGCAGCTCGCGAACCCGCTCCAGCGCCGTCGCCTTGTTCACTCCGTCGGGCGCGATATCGAGCCACGCCGTCCAGCCAACGTTGTAACTGACCTTGTGCAGACCCATCTTTGCCACGACCGAGAGGAAGTCCTCGATCTTGTGCTCGGGTGAGATCACGACGACCCGCGTCGCATGGGTGGTCAGCAGCTCCTCAAAGCTCACCTTCTCGCTGATTGCACCGAGCGTGCCGTCAGGAAAATTCCCGGTGAAGCGGTACATGCCCGTCTCATCCTCGACCGCGTAGTGAGCCGATTCCAGGCTGCCGCGAATTGTGTTGAGAACCTGGCTCGGGTCGAAGCTCTCTACGTAGTCCCGGGAGTACCCGGTATCGGCGAGCGGATCCCGCTTGAGCGTGATCGCACCATTGGAGCAGACCACGTACTCCGGGGTGATTCCCAGGCGCTCGATGACCGGCAGGGTCATCGCCACGGAGCGACCCGTCGCGAGAGTAACCTCGTGGCCAGCATCCCGAACACGATGCACCGCATGAATGACCGGCTCGTTCATCACGCCGTCTTCGCGCAGCACGGTGCCGTCGATGTCAAGCGCGATGAGCCACCTTCGGTTGGAGGCGTCGGTCATGCCACAGGCTCGAAAATCTCGAGGCCGCCCAGGTAGCTGCGCAGGGCGCTCGGAACCACGACCGACCCGTCGGACCGCTGGTGAGTCTCAAGAATCGCGACAAGCCAGCGTGTTGTAGCGAGCGTCCCGTTGAGGGTCGCGACCGGTGACGTCTTGCCCGATTCGGTTCGATAACGGATGTCGAGGCGACGGGCCTGGTACGTGGTGCAGTTGCTCGTGCTGGTGAGCTCGCGGTACGTGCCCTGCGTCGGGACCCACGCCTCAACGTCGAACTTTCGTGCTGCGCTGGAGCCAAGGTCGCCGCCGGCAATATCGATCACGCGATAGGTCAACTCGCACGCCTGCAACATCGACTCCTGGTAGGCGAGCAGCTTCGCGTGCTCGGCTTCAGCATCCTCGGGCAGCACATAGCTGAACATCTCAAGTTTATTGAACTGGTGCACCCTCAGGATGCCGCGGTTGTCCCGCCCAGCGGAGCCCGCTTCCCTGCGGTAGCAGGTCGACCAGCCTGCGTAGCGCAGCGGCCCTGTCGAGAGGTCGAGAATCTCATCGGAGTGGTACCCGGCAAGCGCCACCTCGCTCGTGCCGGTGAGGTACAGCTCGTCGGCGGGCAGGTAATAGATCTCGTCTGAATGCTCCCCGAGAAAGCCGGTGCCGGCCATGATCTCGGGGCGAACGAGAGTCGGGGTAATGAGTGGGATGAAGCCTTCGGAGAGCGCTTTGTCGAGTGCCATATTCATGAGGGCAATCTCGAGTCGCGCGCCGACCCCCCTGAGGAAGTAGAACCGACTGCCCGACACCTTCACGCCTCGCGCTAGATCGATCGCTCCGAGGAGTTCGCCGAGGTCCGCATGGTCCCGCGGCTCGAAGTCGAACACGACCGGTGTGCCCACTTCGCGAACAAGCTTCCAGTCATCTTCCCCACCCGCAGGCACGCCGTCGATGATGACGTTGCCGATCGCGCCGGCGAGCTTCAGGAACTCGGCCTCGGCGTCCTGAGACACCTGCTGCGCGGCCTTGACGGCCGACGCGAGTTGCTGCGCCTCGGCGACGAGCGTCTGCTTCACCTCTTTGGGTGCCGCGGCGACGGTCCTGCCGAACGCATTCTGTTGCGCACGGAGGCTCTCGAACTCACCGATGGTGTTTCGGCGGCGGGAATCGGCTGCGATCGCATCATCCACAAGCTCGATGGACGAACCGCGAGCCGCCTGCGAACGCTTCACCGATTCCGGGTTATCGCGCAACAGCTGGGGGTCGATCACTCGTACAGCCTAGCGAGGGGATGCCGTAGCTTTGGTCGAGTGAGCAACCCGGAGCGAGGCGTGAAGGGCCTCGCTGCCGTCGTCTACAACCCGCTCAAGGTCGACTTTCTGAAGCTGAAAGAATCGGTCGCAGCCGCCGAGAAGGCTGCCGGCTGGAGATCGACCGCGTGGTTTGAAACCAGTGCAGAGGATGCTGGCCAGGGAGTCGCAGCGTCCGCGGTCCGCAGGGGCGCGCAGGTGGTGATTGCGGCAGGTGGTGACGGCACCGTGCGGGCAGTGGCGGAGGGTCTTCGTGGCACAGGTGTGAGCCTCGCGTTGCTTCCACGGGGCACAGGAAACCTGCTCGCGCGCAACCTCGATATTCCGCTCACCAACCTCGACTCGGCAATCTCGATTGCCTTCACCGGTGCCGATCGCGTGATTGACGTCGGGGTCGTCGAGATCACACGGGCGGATGGGAGCGCCGAGGAGCACGCATTCCTGGTGATGGCGGGCCTGGGCCTTGACGCCAAGATGATCAAGAACACCAACACGAAGCTGAAGAAGGCGGTCGGCTGGCTGGCGTACATCGATGGCATCGCTCGGTCCGTACCCGAGCTCAAACCGATGCACCTTTCTTATCGTCTCGACTCCGGGTCCGAGAAGTCGATGAGCGCGCACACGGTCATCTTGGGTAACTGCGGGATGCTCCCCGGCGGACTGCTGCTGATGCCGGATGCGAAACCGGATGACGGCATCCTCGACATCGCGGCGCTTCGACCGCGAGGTCCCCTCGGGTGGGCGAAGGTGTGGCGCAAGGTCGCGTGGGAGAACGGTGTGCTGCGCAAGTCTGCGCTTGGCCGCCGCATCATTGACCTCTCGCGCGATGTGAAAGATGTCACCTACCTCACGGGCAAGTCGCTGCGGATGACTGTGGAGAGCCCCCAGGACTTCCAGCTCGACGGCGACGAGTTCGGCGAGACCAAGTCCGTGAAAGCCTGGGTGGACCATGCATCCCTCACGGTGAAGGTGCCCGGACTGTAGGTGCTCGTGCGCCCTACTCTTCGCCCGCAATCAGGCCACGTAACCAGTTGCGCGCGTCAACGAAGGCGTCATTGTCATATCGCGGGATGACCGTGATCGCGAGCTTGTCAGCCCGCGGGTAGCTACCGAGGAACACGACATTGGGGCTGAAGCGTTTGAGGCCGAGCAGGGCATCCGCTACCCGCTCATCGAGGATGTGACCATCCAGGTCGATCACGAAGCGATACCTGCCCAGCGCATCACCGATTGGCCGTGACTCGAGCAGACCCATATTGACTCCGCGGGTTGCGAACTGCTCGAGCATCTCGAGAAGGCGGCCGGCCGTGTTGTCGGGAAGTTCGGCGATGATCGACGTCTTGTCCGAGCCGGTGGGCGCTGGCAGTTGCGCAGTGCGCGAGACGAGTACGAAGCGGGTGACTGCGTTCGCGTTGTCACCGATGCCCGTGGCCAGCACGTCGAGCTCATGGTGCTCGGTGATTCCCGGGGGCGCAACCGCAGCATCCGCCAGCTCAGACGTGAGAAGGGATGCCGCGGCGGCAACGTTCGACGTCGCCGGGATGTGCCCGTGGTTCGGCAGGTTGGCCTCGAGCCACAGGTGCGTTTGGCCGTAGGCGACCGGATGCGCGTTGATCACGCGCACGTCTGCGAGTTGCGTTCCCGGACGAGCAACAAGCACGAAGTTCACCGGCACGAGGTACTCACCGATGATCCGAAGGCCCGGAATGGTCGCGAGTGCGTCCTGTGCGACGCTCACCCCACCTTCGATGGAGTTCTCGATCGCGATCATGGCGGCCACGCTCGTGCCGTTGAGCACGTCGTCGAGCGCCTCGCCGACATTGTTGACCGCACGCCAGTTCTTTCCTCGGGCCGCGGGCACCTGCTTGAGCGCGGCTTCGGTGAAGGTTCCCGCCGGCCCCAGGTAGGAGTAGGTGTCTGTCGAGGCGGGCATGCGTGAAAGTGTATCGAGCCCCGCCTCCCGCCCGCGGGTGGAGTGCCAGACTTGCTTCATGAACAACCGCGCAGGGCTGCCGGCAGCGGCATCGGATCTCATCAATGTCCACGACCTGGTGGCTGCGTACTATGCCTTGATTCCGGATGTCACAATCCCCGAGCAGCGCGTAGTGTTCGGCACGAGCGGCCATCGTGGCTCGGCATTCGACACTGCGTTCAACGAGACGCACATCGCCGCGATCACGCAAGCCATCGTCGAGTACCGCCTCGGGCAGGGGATCACGGGTCCTCTGTTCATTGGCAAAGACACCCACGCACTCTCTCGCCCTGCAGAAACCACGGCGCTCGAAGTGCTTGCCGCGAACGGCGTCAACGCGCTGGTCGACGAGTTCGACGACTTCGTTCCGACACCGGCACTGAGCCACGCGATCATCACCTACAACCGCAGTGAGGCCAGGGACCAGGCCGACGGCATCATCATTACCCCGAGCCACAACCCACCGCGCGATGGTGGTTTCAAGTACAACCCGCCGCACGGCGGTCCCGCGGACTCCGACGCGACGACCTGGATCGCGAACCGCGCGAACGAGATCATCGCCGACGACAATCGCGCGGTCAAGCGCGCGGAACCGGGCGCGGTGGGCACCTACGACTTTCGGAAGAACTATGTCGAGGACCTCGGGAACATTATCGACATCGCGGCCATCAAGAGGGCTGGCCTCCACATCGGGGCCGATCCGCTCGGTGGCGCGAGCGTGCACTACTGGGCATTGATCGCTGATCACTATGGTCTCGATATCACGGTGGTGAACCCGCTGGTTGACCCGGCGTGGGCATTCATGACGCTCGACTGGGACGGCAAGATCCGCATGGATCCTTCGTCGCCGTATGCGATGGCGAGTGTCGTCGCACGCCGCCACGATTACGACATCCTCACCGGGAACGATGCCGATGCAGACCGGCACGGCATCGTCACGCCAGACGCGGGCCTGATGAACCCGAATCACTACCTCGCGGTCGCGATCGATTACCTGTACGCGCATCGTCCCGACTGGCGAGTAGATGCCGCAGTCGGCAAGACCCTCGTCTCGTCTTCCATGATCGATCGGGTTACTACCTCGCTGGGGCGACGGCTCTGGGAGGTCCCGGTCGGCTTCAAGTGGTTCGTCCCCGGGCTCATTGACGGATCAGTCGGATTCGGTGGTGAGGAGAGTGCCGGGGCAAGCTTTCTGCGCAGCAACGGTGAGTCGTGGACTACTGACAAGGACGGCATCCTGCTCGCACTTCTCGCCAGCGAGATTCTGGCCGTTACCGGTAAGACGCCATCGCAGTTGTATGCCGAGCTCGTTGTCCGCTTCGGCGACCCGGCTTACGAGCGCATCGACGCCGCCGCGACAAAGGATCAGAAGGCGCGCCTTGGCAAGCTGAAGGGTGACTCAATTATCGCCACCACCCTCGGTGGCGACCCAATCATCGCGAAACTGTCGGAGGCCACGGGCAATGGTGCAGCGATCGGCGGCGTCAAGGTCGTCACCGAGGTCGCGTGGTTCGCGGCCCGTCCGAGTGGCACCGAAGACGTCTACAAAATCTATGCCGAGTCGTTCGCGGGACCCGAGCACCTCCTGCTCGTACAAGCCGAGGCCAGGAAAATAGTGGATGCTGCCCTGGCGGAGTAGCTCTAATCCGGCTGGCGAGAATTAGTGCGCGTAGTCGGGTGCGGCCGGGAGACCGAAGAACTCTTCTAGAGTCTTGACTCCGGTCTTGTGCATCTCTGTAGCGAGATCCACGCCCACGTAGCGCATGTGGTAGGGCTCAGACTCGTACCCGGTGATCGGAGTTTCGCCGACCTGATAGCGCACGATGAAGCCATATTTCCAGGAGTTGGCAAGCAACCATTGGGCGTGCGGCGTGTCGCCCCAGCAGGGTTCGAGCGCACAGCCCCGGTCGGGGAGGGCGTTGATGTCGACGGCCAGTCCGGTCTGATGCTCGCTAAAACCAGGGCGCGCGCTGGTGTTGTCTGCGCCGGCCTGGCCCAGGCTGTCGACCCAGCCCTGATAGACCCTGACCTGGGTGTCGTAGCTGCGGTACGCACTCTGCGACTGCATCTGCAGGCCAGTCTCGGCAGCGAATGCGGCGAACATTGCCACTGCTGCATCCGAAACCACCGGCCTGAGGTAGGGCTCGTTGACGTAGGGCACCGGCACCTGCACGACGTCCGGTGCGTAGTCGGCGGGGTTCAGCGGACGCAGCTTGTCTACGACCACCCAGATGCTGTTCGGGTCGTCAATCGAATGCGCGCTCTTGTCGAATCCGTCGCCGGTGGGCGTGGGCGTGGGCGTAAGAGTCGGAGTGGGAGTCGGAGTGGGAGTGGGTGATGGGGTCGGGGTCGCCGAACGACTCGATGACGCCGACGGAACGGGCATCGCCACGTCATTCCCCTTCCCCGTGACAGCGAAAGCAACACCGACACCGGCTGCAATCACGAGGGCAGCCGCACCGGCCGATGCGATGAGGATGGCACGGCGGCGGCGCACAGCCGGCGAAAGACGACGGCGGGGGCGCAAGTCAGTCACCAAAGGAGTCTAGGCTGTCAGCCTGGAGCGGTCACGAACTGGGCAGGCTCCAAAAGAACGCACTAGCATTCGGGCCGCCCTCGGTCAGGAGCGCCTGGTCGAGATCGCGGTAGTGGGTGTCGATGTCGTGCCCGACCAGGAAGACGTGTTGCACGCCGTCGACGACCTCAATCCCTGAAACGATCTGCGCGTGGTCGAGCGAGCCGTCGTTGTCCCAGTCGAACATCACGACGTCACCGATCTTCAGTTGCGCGCGGTCGACAAGGGTGTGACGAACTGCCCCCAGTTCGGGATGCTCGCTGAGCCACTTATCGAATTCGGGCACGGCCACGAAAGCGGGAGCCCAATCCTGCTGTGCGTCGTTGTACCAGTCGTCGGTGGTCGCCCAGCCTCGCGCAACCAGGGTCTGGCTGACGAAGTTCATGCAGTCGCCACCCCAGTCGGTGAAGTCGCCGTACTGGGCGAGGTTGTAGTTGTTCCAGTGCTGGAAGGCGTACAGCAATTGCTGGTCGGTGGCGGTGACCACCCGGTAGTCGTAGCTGAGCGCGGCTGAGGAGAGAAGACCCGGAAATCCGCTCGCATCCATTACGGTGAGCGTCACCGGTCCTGGTGTGTAGGTGTAGGAGTGCGGCACGACCGCGTGCACTGTCGAGTCGTTGATGACCGTGACCAGGGGAGAATCGCTTGCACCGAAGAGCACCCGTTTCACGCCCTCAAGCGCGCTTCCCGAGATCGTGATCGTCTCGCCTCCGGTGAGCGATCCGGCCGCGGGCGAGACGTCGGTCACGATGGGCAGCAGGGGAGCAGGGGAGCAGGGGAGCAGGGGAGCAGCTACCATCATGAGCTTTTTGGAAGACGCAAATCCCGTTCCCGCACAGGCTGCCAACGAGAGTACAAGTGCCACCGCCATGAGTGACAGCACGATCCCTGGGCGGCGTGAGGGGGGTGGGGGCATCCTTCGACGCTATGTCTCGCGTTCGGGCGACCGGTACTAAATCGAGTGACTACCAGCCTCTCCATAGCTGATTCTTACTCCCACTGGAGTACCCGCCCGGCTTGCTGCGAATGAGTCAACGGTGTAATTTTAAGGCGCAAAGCTTTTTTCGCCATCGTCGAAATGTCCTCTTCGGTGGCCTTTTTCCGTTAAGAGGAACCATGACGCGGGTTGACTCCAAGAGTAATTTGAATAGGCAGGCGGTCGCCGATTCAGGCGGGGTGATGACACATCGCCAGATCCTGTTCGTGATATTTGGTCTGATGGCCGGCATGTTCCTGTCGGCACTCGACCAGACAGTCGTCGGCACGTCGATCCGCACGATTGCTGACGACCTGAATGGCCTAAGCCAGCAGGCTTGGGTCACCACCGCCTACTTGATCGTCTCGACGATCGCGACACCGATCTACGGCAAGCTGAGCGACATCTTCGGTCGTCGCCCGCTGTTCATCATCGCGATCACGATCTTCCTCATGGGCTCGCTCGCCTCCGGCTTTGCCACGTCGATGCCGGAGCTCGCAGTCTTCCGCGCGATTCAGGGTCTCGGCGCCGGTGGCCTCATGGCTCTCCCGCTTGCGATTATGGGCGACATGCTGGCTCCACGCGAGCGCGCGAAGTATCAGGGCTACTTCCTTGCTGTCTTCGGCATCTCCAGCGTTATCGGCCCGCTGATCGGCGGCCTCTTCGCGGGTGCTGACCAGATCCTGTTCATCACCGGATGGCGCTGGGTCTTCCTCATCAACCTCCCGATCGGCGCTGTGGCGCTGGCTATCGTGCTGCGATTCCTGCATCTGCCCAAGCGCAGCGCAAACGCTGGCGTTCGGATCGACTGGTGGGGTGCTGCGTTCGTCGTGATGGCCGTCGTGCCGCTGCTGCTGGTTGCCGAGCAAGGTCGCGTTTGGGGCTGGAGTTCGGCCGGCGCGATCGCCTGCTATGCCATCGGTGCCGTCGGCATCGTGGCGTTCATCATCGCGGAGCGCATGATGGGAGACGACGCACTCATCCCAATGAAGCTCTTCAAGAGCCCGACGTTCTCGGTCGCGACGATCCTGGGCGTCATGGTCGGTTTCGGGATGTTCGGCGCGTTGTCCACCATCCCTCTGTACCTGCAGCTCGTCAAGGGCTCAAGCCCAACGCTGAGCGGCTTCCAACTGCTGCCCATGATTCTCGGCCTGATGATCGCCTCGATCGCCAGCGGCCAGCTCATCGCTCGCACCGGCCAGTACCGAATCTTCCCGATTCTCGGTACGGGACTCATGTCGGTGGGCTTCCTGATTCTGACCACGCTGAAGGCGGACACCAACTACTGGGTTCTCGCCGTCGCCATGCTGATCCTCGGCCTCGGCCTCGGTCAGCTGATGCAGACCCTCACCATCGCCAGCCAGAACGCGGTGGGTCCGCGAGACATCGGCGTGGCAACATCGGCGTCCACGTTCTTCCGCCAGATCGGTGGAACCCTGGGCGTCGCGGTGATCTTTTCTGTGGTTTTCTCGCTGGTTCCCCAGTACATCAAGTCTTCGTTCACGGACCCGACAGTGGCCGCAGGTCTGAAGGCGGCGCTGGCGGACCCAACGGTGTTGGCTGACCCGAAGAACAAGGGGATCCTCGAAATCTTCCAGGCTCAGCAGTCGGGCACCGGCAACGTGGGTGACGCGCTCAATGGCGACACCCAGTTTTTGACCACCGCCGATCCGCGCCTGGCGGCACCGTTCCTGCACGGATTCTCCCAGGCCATGGTCACCGGCTTCTGGGTGAGCCTGATCGTGCTCACGGTGGCGTTCATCCTGGCGTGGTTCATGAAGGCGACTCCGCTTCGCAAGCTGTCTGCGCTGCAGGAAGTTGCGGCGGAGGATGCGGCGATTCTCGCCCAGTCCGCGGCAGCCGGGTCGGGTGCAATGATCGCACCAGACCTCGCGGACCACGGGTCGCTCGATGCGGATCTGCGAGCTGAGATCGACGCCCAGTCGGCGGCAGCCGCGGGCGCTCCAGGCAAGTCACGTTAAGCAAGCGTTTCCAGTTACACCGCCCTGCCGGTACCGTTGGCTGACCTCGGTAACTAAGGCAGGGCGGTAACGATTAATGAAGATCCAGGTACCAGCGGACTTCCTGTGGGGAGCCGCGACCGCAGCCGCGCAGATCGAGGGTGCCGCCCACGAGGGCGGCAAGCTTGACTCGATCTGGGACTCATTCTCACGAGTGCCCGGCAACGTCGCCAACGGCGACACCCCAGAAGTCGCCGTTGACCACTACCACCGCATGCCCGAAGACGTCGCGCTCATGAAGCGCCTCGGCCTCGACTCCTACCGTTTCTCGGTGAGCTGGGCCCGAGTAAAGCCCGGGGATGGAGCGCCGAGCCCACAGGGGCTCGACTTCTACAGTCGCCTGGTTGACGAGCTGCTCGGCGCAGGCGTGCTGCCCTGGCTCACCCTTTACCATTGGGATCTCCCGCAGTCGCTGCAGGATGCTGGTGGCTGGGCCAACCGTGATATCGCTGAGCGATTCCGCGACTATGCCTCGGTGGTGCACGAAGCACTGGGTGACCGAGTGAACCACTGGACGACCTTCAACGAGCCGT
Source organism: Salinibacterium sp. (assembly GCA_043721995.1). Classification (GTDB taxonomy): domain Bacteria; phylum Actinomycetota; class Actinomycetes; order Actinomycetales; family Microbacteriaceae; genus Rhodoglobus. The sequence continues at coordinate 13,739 of JAYSPT010000092.1, forward strand.
TCTGCTCTGCCTACCTCGGCTATGCCAGCGGCGAACATGCCCCCGGTCTGCAGGAGCCGCGGTCCGCGCTCGCCGCGCTGCACCACCAGCACCTCGCGCACGGACTAGCCGTGCAGGAACTGCGTGCCCGTGGTGCGGCCTCAATCGGTCTCACCCTGAACCTCACCACAGCGATCCCGAACGCTGCGAGCGACCCCGTCGACCTCGATGCCGCCCGCCGCATTGACGCGCTGTGGAACCGCGCGTTCCTGGAACCGATCCTGCGTGGCAGCTACCCGACCGACCTGCTTGAGGATGTCGCGGCTCTCGACTTCGCCCCGATCATCCACGACGGCGACCTCGACATCATCTCCACTCCAATCGACTTCCTCGGGGTGAACTATTATCACGATGACAACGTGAGTGGCCATCCGATGCCGTCGGGTGCCCCTGCCGGAATGCGACCGACCGACAAGCCGTCCAGCTCGCCTTTTGTCGCGTCTGAATTCGTGACCTTTCCGTCGCGCAACCTGCCTGTCACGGCAATGGGCTGGGAGATCAATGCGGACGGGCTTCGAGCGCTGCTCGTGCGCCTCTGCCACGAGTACCCCAACCTGCCACCGCTCTACGTCACAGAGAACGGCTCGGCGTGGGACGACGTCGTAGCTGCGGACGGCGCGGTTCACGACACACAGCGCGTCGCATACCTGCAGGCGCACCTCGAAGCCGTGTCCGCCGCAATCGACGAGGGCGCCGACGTGCGGGGCTACTTCGCCTGGTCGCTGCTGGACAACTTCGAATGGGCCTGGGGCTACGAGAAGCGCTTCGGCATCATCCACGTCGACTACGACACCCAGGTGCGTACTGTCAAAGACAGCGGACTTGCGTACGCGGCCATCATCGCCGGGTCACGGGTTACATGAGCACCACGATGCCCACCGGTCAGCCCACACTGGAGATGGTTGCTGCCGTCGCCGGCGTATCGCGGTCGACCGTCTCGCGAGTGATTAACGAGTCGTCCCAGGTAACCTCGCAAGCGGTCGCGGCAGTGGCTGCTGCGATCGAACTGCTCGGATACGTCCCCAACCGTGCTGCCCGTAGTCTCGCGAGTAGACGCACTCAATCGATTGCACTTGTTATCCCCGAGAACACCGCAAAGTTCTTCGCTGACCCCTACTTCGCCGCGGTCATACAGGGTGCGGCCGTCCATCTTGCCAGCACCGACTACACGCTGACGCTGCTCATCGCCTCAGAGACGGATGCCGGCAAGACGCGCAGGTACCTGCGGGCTGGAAACGTGGACGGTGCATTGATTCTCAGTCATCACAGCGATGATCGCTCATATGTCACCCTCGCCCGGACGTTGCCAGTCGTATTCGGCGGTCGGCCCATGAGCCAGGAGGGTCCTGGCTCGATTTACGTCGACGTAGACAATGTGGCTGCGGCGAAGGCCGTGACCGAGAATCTGTTACAGCGCGGACGCACGAAGATCGCCACGATCTGCGGCCCGCAGGACATGGCGGCGGGACTGGATCGGCTCAAGGGCTGGCGGCTCGCGCTGCGGGAGGCGGGCATCCAGTCCGACCTCATCGAGTACGGCGACTTCAGTCCAGCGAGCGGAGCTGCGGCGATAATCCGCCTGCTCGAGCGGGGTGAACCGGTCGACGGCATCTTCGTTGCGAGTGCACAGATGGCCTCCGGCGCTATGCAAGTGCTGCGGGATCGGGGGCTCACGGTGCCTGATGATCTCGGAGTCGTGACTTTCGACAATGACTACTTCGCGCAGAGCGCGCGGCCCGCGCTGACAACCATCGAGCAGCCGACGGTGGACGTGGGACAGCGGATGGCCACCATCCTCCTCAATCTGATCGATGGCCGCACCGTCGAGCCGATGACGATGATGCCGACCCGGTTGATCGATCGCGGCTCCGCCTGACTGCGGGTCTGGAACTATGGTTGAACTATGGCGACAGAGGTGGTGAATGATCCCGCGATGAATCGCTACGAGTTGCTGCTCGACGGCGATGCCGTGGGATTTGCCGACTACCAGGTGCGTGGCGACACCATCGTCTTCATCCACACCGAGATTGATCCCTCTCGTCGCGAGCACGGCCTCGGTGGTGAACTCGCGCAAGGCGCCCTGAATCTCGTGCGCGCGGAGACGGACCACCGGGTCGTATCAACGTGCCCATTCATCACGGCGTGGATCGGGTCGAATCCCGGCTATGAGCAACTTCTTAGCCGCTAGGGTCCTTTTCGATGTTTCGGGGCCGAGCCCGGTGTTAGGTCAATCTTCACCTGACCGCCGTAGCTGGCCGAATTAGTGCTCTTCGGATCGCTACCCTCGGAAACGCTCAGCCCGAAATCGCCATCGCCGGGCAGCGGCGCGGGAGCCGGCAGAACGGTCTGTCGATCAAGCTCGACCTGCGCCTCATAGCGCGACGGGTTGAAGACCTCGTCACCGATTCCCAATGCTCCGCCATGTGTGCCGGAGTTTCGACTCTTATCGCTGAGGTCAATCCAGCCAAAGTGGTGGGCGAGGTAAAACAGAACCCCGACTACCACGACAACGACTATCCCGATCCACGGCTCCACGCGCATAGTTTATGCGGATGTCACGAAGTTGGCGGCCGCTGATCCCTCACGGGCACGATGATCGGTCGCCCCGCCGCGAGGTGGCGCTCGACCGCGAGTCCGTAGACCCGCTCGACGCGCTCCTCGGTGAGAATCTCAGCCGGAATGCCGATCGATTCGAGCTGTCCCTGGAACATCAGTGCGAGCCGGTCAGCGTACGCTCCGGCGAGAGTGAGATCGTGGAGCACGACCGCGACAGCTTTGCCCTGCTCTGCCATGCGGCGAGCGGCACGCATCACATCCTCTTGATGCTTCAGGTCGAGCGAGGCGGTTGGTTCATCGAGAAACACCGTTGGTGTGCGCTGGGCGAGCACCCTGGCGAGTGAGACGCGCGCTTTCTCGCCTCCCGAAAGGGTCGTGAACTTGCGGGTGGCAAGGTGCTTCACGTCCGCAGCGGCCATCGCTTCGTCAACCACCGTGACATCATCTCGACCCTCGATAGTGCGCGCCCAGGGAGCGCGCCCCATCGCGACTACTTCCGACACTCGGAACGGGAAGCTCATGCTGTTCTCCTGTGTTAGGACACTGCGCAATCGTGCAAGCTCGCCCTGGCGGATGCTGCCCATCGGTCGCCCATCGATGGTGACCTGACCGCGTGAGGGGACCCGCTCCCCGCTCAGTACAGCAAGAAGCGTGGACTTGCCGGCACCATTCGGGCCGACGATCACGAGAACTTCACCCGGAACGACGTCGAGGGTCACCGACCGCAGAATGGTTGCTCCGTCGATGTCGACCCCGACATCGTGAGCACTGATTGTGACCGCGTTGATCGTCGCGGTGCTGTTGGTGCCGCTGCCTTTCGCGGTCATGCCCAGCCCCCGCTACGGCGGCGTTGCCGGAACAGCAGGAAGAAGAAGAATGGGCCGCCTATGAGGGATGTCAGCAGTCCGATCGGCAGGTCGGCACCGGTGACCACCGTGCGGGCGATCATGTCCGCGTAAACGAGGAGCACCCCACCCCCTACGGCGCTCGCGATGATGAGCGGACGATGCGTCGGCCCGATCGCCATCCGCATGATGTGGGGAATCACAAGGCCGACAAACGCGATGATGCCCACGAATGCGACCGCCACTCCGGTCAGCAGTGCCACGAAGACAATCGACAGGATGCGCAGCCTTTCGACATTGACCCCGAGATGCCGCGCGTTACGCTCCCCCAGTGCAAGGAGGTCATACCGGCGCCCGTACACGATCGCGAAAGCAGCGCCGATCGCGGTGACGCTCGCGACGATCGCCACTTCACTCCAGCGCGAACCGTTCAACGAGCCGAGTTGCCAGAATACGATCTGCTCGCGCCCGCCCGAGTTTGCCACGAACAGCAGAAACGCAAGGCCCGCGCCGGCGAGGGCATTGACTGCGATGCCCGTCAGCAGCAGCGTCACCACCTCCGTGCGCCCGTTCGACCTCGAGACAAAGTAGACCAGCATCGTCGCAGCAAGTCCGCCGACGAACGCGAAGATCGCGAGTGTGCCATTGCCGAGCACGGTCACCCCGGTGACGATAGCGATTGCGGCACCCAGCGCACTTCCTGACGAGACACCAACCACACCGGGTTCGGCGAGTGGATTTCCGAAGATCGCCTGCATGACGGCACCGGCCACAGCGAGCGCCGCGCCGACTCCCAGCCCCATCACTATGCGCGGAAACCGTACAACCCAGAGCGTTGCCTCAGTGATCGCATCATTCGGAGCCCAGGAATTCTGGATGCCCACCGCACGTAACACCGAGCCCACAACCTCGCTCGGGCTGATCGCCAATTGCCCGATCATCGCCGACAGCACGACCCCGACCACGAGCAGCACGGCGAGCACGATCGTGAGGACAATCCCGCGGGAGAGCCGACTCACGGAACGCGATACAGCCACTCGTCGGTGCCGAACTTGTCGGCAACGAGCGCCTGAGCTTTCGACATTTCGACTGGGGTGATCTCACTCGGGGTCAGTCCGTAGAGTCCTCTGAAAGTACCCACCATCGCCGCGATGATCTCGGACCGCGCCAGACCGGTCTGGCTCCGCAGCGGATCGACGCGCTTGTTGGCACTCTTGGTGCCCTTATCGCTCATCTTCTCTCGACCGATTCGCAGCACCTGCACCATCTTGTCGCCATCCATGTCGTAGCTCATTGTGACGTGATGAAGCACCGCTCCACTTCCCAAGCGCTTCTGCGCAGCTCCGCCGATTTTGCCTGTGGGGCTCGTGATGTCGTTGAGCGGAACGTAGGAGGCTTCGATGCCGAGTGCCTTCAGCGCCACGATCACCCAGGCGTCGAGGAAGGCGTACGAGTCGGCGAAGCTCATTCCCTGCACGAGTTCGGCCGGCGCGTAGATCGAGTAGGTGATGACAGAGCCGGCCTCCATGAACATGGCACCGCCACCGGAGATACGGCGAACGACGTCGAACCCGTACTTCGCAGCATTGTCCGAATCCACCTCGTTCTTCACCGACTGGAAACTGCCGATCACGACCGCCGGCTTTTCCCACTCCCAGATGCGCAGGGTGGGCTGGCGGCGCCCTTCGCCCACCTCCTCGGAAAGTACCTGGTCGAGCGCCATTTGCACGACGGGGTCGAGCGCGGGACCCTGGATCAGCTGCCAGTCGTAGTCCGCGAAAGTTGTCGCCTTCTGCTGGGCACGGCTGACGGTCGTTGCGACAGCCTCGGGCGAGAACCCGAGCAGGATGGCACCACTCGGGAGGGCCGCGTGAATAGCGGTGGCGATCGCAGCGGGCTCGGCGTCAGCGGCGAGGCCATTGACCGCCCCGTTGATAGCGGCAAGTGCGTCGTCCGGCTCGAGGAAGAAGTCGCCGGCGAGGCGGAAGTCAACGATGCGCCCGTCGCGCACTTCAAGGTCGACTACAACGAGCTTGCCACCGGGAACCTTGTACTCACCATGCATTAGGCAAGCCTAACCTCGTGCGGTACTGCGGGGAGCGAAGGTCGGCTCCGACGTTCGCTGCTCACCCCGCGCTGACCACCCCCCGGACAACCGTCTACTTACGGATGAGCCGTGCATCCAACCATGCGACGAGGTCTGAGATAACCTCGTCGCGGTTCGTCTCGTTGAAGATCTCGTGCCGCGCCCCGGGGTACACGACGGCTTCGACGTCGGTGAGTTTTGAGCGCTTCACATAGTCCGCGGCAAGTTTGGCAATGCTCTTCTCGCCCCCAAGGGAGTCATCGCTACCGATCATGATCAGCACCGGGATGTCGCTGCCCAGGTTCTTACCGGGTTTGCCGAGCAACCTGAGCGCGTCAGCGAGCCCGAAGAGCGGGATGGTCGCTGCGTAGAAGGTGAGCGGGTCATCCACAAATTGTTGGGCGACCGCAGGATCGCGGCTGAGCCACTCGTTGCCGGTGGTGCCGAGGTGCTTGTGTTTCGCGTTGAGGTTGCCACCGTTCATATCGGTGAGCGTGCGGTATGCGGTGCCCGTGAGCACCATCGCCGCGTAGTCAGCAGCGTGGCTGTTGATCAGGATCTGCGCCATGAGCGAGCCCCAGGAGTGTCCGAGAAGAACCAGCGACAGGCCGGGGTTCTCGCGCCTAATGATCGTGCTGAACTGTCGCAGATCCGCGATTGTCGCCCGCAAGCCACCCTGACCGAGCTTGCCGAGCTTCGACTTATCACCGTCGTGCTGTGCCATCCCGGTCGCGCCGTGGCCGCGGTGCTCGTTGGCGTAGACGGTGTAGCCCGCCGCGACGAGGTCCTGTGCGACCTGCTCGTACCGCAGGGCGTGGTCACCGAGGCCGTGTGCGAGCTGCACCACAGCCTTCGGCTTTTCGGCCTTCCACGAGTAGTAGTGGATGGTCACGTCCTGAGGGTCAACGAATGTTGCGTGGGTACGTTCGACAGTCGTGCTGGCCATGGAGCCTCCTTGCTCATGCCCATAGTACGGTCCCGCAGATCGCCCCGGATGGCGGGATTTATTAGCGTCGCTAATTTGCTAAGCTAACTAAATGCCCGGTGAATCCTCCGAAGACGAACTCCGGATCGCGATCATGCGGCTGAGTCGGCGCATGCGGCTCGAACGAGTGGCGACTGATATCACCGACGGTCAGCTCTCCGTACTCTTCGTTCTCATGCAAGAGGGTGCCCAGACGCTCAGTTCTCTCAGTGAGCAGGAGAAGGTCAGCGCGCCATCCATGAATCGCACCGTCAATTCGCTGGTGCGCGCACAGCTGGTCACGCGCGGACGCTCGACCGAGGATGGTCGCAAAGTGACTATTGAGCCCACGGATGCCGGACTCGAGTTGGTCAAGGAGACCAGACGACGGCGCGTGGCCTGGTTTGCGCGACAACTCGCGCAGCTCACGGCTGAGCAACGCGCAGTCGTGAGCGCTGCAACCCCGCTGCTCCGCCAAGTGGCTGACTCATGAGCACGGTCTCATGAACGCGATGTTCCGGAGCCTGCGCATCTTCAACTACCGCCTGTGGTTCCTCGGCGCACTCGTCTCCAACACCGGGGCCTGGATGCAGCGCACCGCCCAGGACTGGATTGTGCTCACCGACCTCACTGACCACGATGCGGCAGCTCTCGGCATCACGATGGCACTTCAGTTCGGTCCGATTTTGCTGCTCATGCCCGTGGCGGGACTCATCGCCGATCGCTTCGACCGCCGAAAGGTGCTTATCTGGACTCAGACCGCGCAGGCCCTGCTCGCTTTCGGGCTCGGCGCTCTGGTCGTCTCCGGCTCAGCCCAGCTGTGGCAGGTGTATCTGTTCGCGTTCCTGCTGGGCTGTGCCACCGGGCTCGACGCCCCCTCGCGCCAGGCATTCGTGTCAGAGCTCGTGCCTGACGCCGACCTGCCGAATGCGGTCGGCCTCAACTCGACATCGTTCCAGACCGCGAGACTCATCGGCCCCGCCCTGGCCGGCCTGCTCATCGCGCTCATCGGTTCGGGGCCTGTGTTCCTGCTCAACGGCATGTCTTTCGTTGCAGTCATCGCGTCGCTGCTCCTCATGCGTCGATCACAGCTTCACGCTGCACCCCGGCTGAAGAAAGCACCCGGCCAGCTCTGGGGCGGGTTCGGATATGTGCGTACCCGACCGGACATCCTGATCGTGCTCGTCATGGTCTTCCTGGTGGGAACCTTCGGCTTCAACTTCGCCGTCACGATCGCCACGATGGCGACCATCACCTTTGGTAAAGGGGTGACCGAGTTCGGCCTACTGTCATCATTCATGGCCGCAGGCGCGATTGCTGGGGCGCTTCTCGCGGCCCGGCGGGAGAAGGCCAGATTTGGCGTAATCGTGCTGGGAGCCGCTCTGTTCGGTGTCATCAGCCTGATCTCGGCGCTGAGCCCCGCCTACTGGTTCTACGCAGCCACCTTGACGCT
>JAYSPT010000093.1:0-3530 GCA_043721995.1 Salinibacterium sp.
CCTTCGAGCAGCGATGCCGCTGCCTCCGAGATGACCACGGGATGCAGCGGAATGCGCCCGTCGGGCGCGTATAGCGTCTGACCCCGCTCCCGCGCCTCCGTGTCCACCAGACCACCGGGTAGCACGAAAGCAGGAACATCCGCGATGGCGTAGCGGACGATGTAGCCCTCCCCCGCCCGCTCGAACTGCAGCGCCTGATCGAGATCCGTGGAGCCCTCCGGATCTATCGTCACGAACTCGATGTCGGTCTGGTCGAGATCGGGCAGTTGGCTGGCTACCGCAGCGGCAGAGGCCTCAGCCTCCACTTCGGGCGAAAACCCACGAGGAAGCTTCAACGCGTTCTTAATCGCGGTGAGCGCCATAGAAAGCACGTCGGTGGAATCGCGTATGCGCATACGCGGCACAACAAGTCGAACGCGCCGGTCATCGTTTTTAACGCGCCGGTCATCGTTTTTAAGGGGACGCGCTGGCAAAGCCACCTCAGCCCGCTCGGCCCGCTCAGCCACCTCAGCCCCCTCAGCCCCCTCAGCCCCGGTCACAGTTTTTCAATCGGTGCAATCTTGATAAGGAGCCTTTTTCTTCCGGCGGTATCGAACTGCACTTCAGCAACCTTCCGGGGGGCCTCACCCGTAACAGCGGTCACGCGCCCCTCGCCGAAGTCGGTGTGACGCACACGGTCACCCACCTCCAACGTCAGGTCTCCGTTGTCGCGAACCGTGCCGGTCACCGCGCTCGTCCACTCGGTCTTCACGCGAGGCGGCGCGGGCGGCAGCGACGCCGTAAAGCCGGAGCCCGGGGTTCGCCCGCCGATCGGTCTCGCGTTTATCGCTCGGGGGCGCATGCCCCCGCGAGAGTTCGCCATACCGGGAGACTGTCGCCAGTCGATCAGCCCCGCGGGAATCTCCTGCAGGTACCGCGACGGCATTGCCACGTTCACGTCACCGAAGCTCGCGCGCGATGCCGCGAGCGAGATATAGAGCCGCTTGCGCGCACGAGTGATGCCCACGTAGAATAGTCGGCGCTCTTCAGCGAGACCGCCCGGCTCGTTCGACGACATGCGGTGCGGGAGCAGGTCTTCCTCCACCCCGGTCAGAAACACCGAGTCGTACTCAAGGCCCTTAGCGGTGTGCAGCGTCATGATCGAGACCGATCCGTCGTGGTCGTCGATTTCGTCAGCGGCGGAGAACAGCGCAACGTTTGTGAGGAACTCGAGCAGCGTGCCGGACGGGTTCACCGTACGGAACTCCTTCGTCTGCGAAACAAGTTCCTCGAGGTTCTCGGCACGCGCTTCGTCCTGTGCGTCGCCGCTGTTACGCAAGCCCGCGAAGTACCCGGTCTTGAGCAGGATGTCGCTGAGGATCTCGTGCGGTGCCGCCGTTGCGGCGACGGCGGACGCCGCATCCAGAATCTTCCCCAGCTCGATGATCGAGGCCGTCAACTTGGGACCGAGCCCGAGCTGGTCCGCATCAATGAGCGCCTCCCGAAGCGGCACTCCGACCCGGATAGCGTAGGACTGCAGCGCGGCTTCGGTCGCAGGCCCGATGCCACGCTTGGGCACGTTCATGATGCGGCGAAGTGCACCGTCGTCATCGGGGTTCGAGACCTGGATGAGATAGGCCATCGCATCTTTGATCTCGGCACGCTCATAAAACTTCGTGCCGCCCGGGATGCGATACGGAATTGCCGAGCGAATGAAGATCTCCTCGAGCGGTCGGGTCTGAGAGTTCGTGCGCACGAACACCGCAATGTCGTTCAGGCTCAGGCCGCCCTCACGCAGCACCGTGACCTCGTCGGCGACGAACTGCGCCTCGTCATGCCCGGAGTAGCCGGTGTAGCCGGTGATCTTCTCGCCCGCACCCACGACCGTGAACAGGTTCTTCGCAACCCGGTCAAAGTTGTGGGAGATGACCGCATTCGCCGCATCAAGGATGTTCTGCGTCGATCGGTAATTCTGCTCGAGCAGGATGGTCTTCGCCTCGGGGAAGTCACGGTCGAATTCGACAATATTGCGGATGTCCGCCCCGCGGAACGCATAAATCGACTGATCCGAGTCGCCCACGACGGTCAACGACGCCCCCGGCAGACCGCCGCTGGCATCCAGCCGCATGCGGGTATCCGAAGGAATGTGTTCAGCCAGCACCGGACGCACAAGCTCGCGGATCAGGGCGTACTGCGCGTGATTGGTGTCCTGGTACTCGTCAACCAGCACGTGCCGGAATCGGCGCTGGTAGAGGGCGGCAACATCCGGAAACGCCCGGAACAGATAGACCGTCTCGGCGATGATGTCGTCGAAATCGAGCGCGTTCGCCCGGCGCAGGGCGGCCGAATAGCGGCGAAAAATCTCGACGAATCCGGCTTCCTTCGGATCGTCCATGTTGGCCGAGCGGGCGAACGTGTCGGCATCGCTGAGCTCGTTCTTCAGCTTCGAGATTCGGCCCAGGACGCCGCCGGGCGTGAAGCCGAGGGTGTCGGCAGCCATCTCCTTGATGATTCGCTTGGCGAGGGCGCGAGAATCAGCGGAGTCATAGATCGTGAAACTCTGCTTCATTCCAAACACCTCGGCCTGGCGCCTCAGGATGCGCACGCACGCTGAGTGGAACGTCGAGATCCACATTCCCTCGGCCTGCTCCACGCCGACAAGTGCTCGCACGCGTTCGCGCATTTCACCCGCCGCTTTGTTGGTGAAAGTGATCGCCAGGATCTGGCTCGGCCACGCGTCGCGGGTTTGCAGGAGCCCGGCGATGCGCCGGGTAAGCACGCTCGTTTTACCCGAGCCGGCACCGGCGACGATCAGCAAAGCCCGCCCGCGATACTCCACTGCCTCGCGCTGGCGCAGGTTGAGGCCGGCAAGGAGTTCGTCGTCGATGTGACCGCCGCGCCCGTCGGATGAATGCGGCGACTCCGGCTCGACAATGATCGGTGCGTTGGGCGAATCCGCCGGGTCAAGGATGAAGGTCATTTCGCCGCCAATTCTACGGCTGGCCTGCGACTCTGGGTCGGTCTGGCCCTCGGGTGGGCCGACCCTGGGCCGGGCCCGAGCCGCCACCCGCTTCTGTCAGTAGCCCCAGAACCAGATCCGGCTGGTCGGCGAACACCCCGTCGACACCGGTGGCCAGGATCGCCGCGAACTCGGTACGCCAGTCGCCGAACGTCGCGGGATTCGCACCGTGGCGCAGGCTCGCGGGCAGAAACTCGTTCTCCGCCCGGAGGGTCCAGGTGTAGACCGTGAGTCCGGCGGCGTGTGCGTCGGATACCAGACCGGTGTCGTGCAGTGCGCCCGCAGCATCCGGCTTCATGATCATGTGCTTATCGAAGCTGACCCCGTCCACTGGCAACGAGCCCAGGTCGACTGGCCAGCCAGATGATTCCAGCAGAAAGACGCGCGCGCCGGGTACCGCGCGCGCCGCTACCTTGGTCAGCGCGTCGACTTCGAAGCTCTCGGTGATCAGGTTGGTCGTCGTCGCCCAGCTGGCGATCTCGGAAGCGAACAGCTCATCCAGCGGCAGGCCGATCGACTCGAAGTACGTCGC
>JAYSPT010000094.1:0-5759 GCA_043721995.1 Salinibacterium sp.
GCACGCTCTCCCGGAAGATCCCGCACCCAGGCCGGAGGCGTACAAAAGCGCACGGGTCGTGCTCGATCGCAAAAGCGGCAACGTCAGTATTTGGATTCCGGAATACGACCACGAGGGCGCTGTCATCGGCGAGGTCGAGGACAGCCCGAGCGACTTCGGGCGCATCGCGGCGTTCGCTGCAAAGCAGGTCATCAACCAACGCCTGCGGGACATCGGTGACGACAAGGTGCTCGGTGAGTTCAAGGGTCGCGAAGGCGACATAGTTGCCGGTGTCATCCAACAGGGGCCGAATCCTCGGATGATTCACGTCGACCTCGGCACAGTAGAGGCAATCCTTCCGCCGGAGGAGCAGGTTCCGGGCGAGGACTACGCCCATGGCAAGCGGATAAGGGTCTATGTGACTGCCGTAAACCGCGGGCTCAAGGGTCCGCAAATCACCGTCAGCCGAACGCATCCCTCGCTCGTACGCAAGCTTTTCGCGCTCGAGGTACCGGAGATTGCCAGCGGCATCGTGGAGATCACCTCGCTCGCCCGTGAAGCCGGACATCGCACCAAGATGGCGGTTCGCGCGCTCGAGCCGGGCGTCAACGCGAAGGGCGCCTGTATCGGCGAACTCGGCCAGCGCGTGCGCGCGGTGACGGCTGAACTGAACAACGAGAAGATCGACATCGTCGACTACTCGGAAAACCTGGCAACTTTTGTCGCCAACGCCTTGTCGCCAGCAAAAGTCACGAGCGCCTATGTGATCGACGAGGCCACGAAGGCAGTTCGTGCGCTAGTCCCCGACTACCAGCTGTCCCTCGCAATCGGCAAGGAGGGGCAGAACGCGCGCCTCGCAGCAAAACTCACCGGCGCGCGCATCGACATCCAGCCAGATTCCATCCTCGAGGACTGAGTCCATAGGGCATTCCAGGTCTGTACAAGTTCCCTCGTAAAGAAAATACTTTCTATTTTGGAAAGTATGTGCCAATCTGTAGTTAGTTCCCATTCGGGAATAAACTAGGAGAGGAAATGGCATGACTGATTCTGCCCATGCTGGAAGTCCGAAAAGCACGTCGATTGCCGCTTCAGCGGAGGAGGCTGCTGCACTTCTGGCCGCCGCCGCTAGTGGCATAGAAGCGGGAACAGCGGTCTCGCGATCTACGCGAAACACCGAGCGTGGCTTCGCGATAGTTCTCGGCGCGTGCATCTCGCTCTTCCTGCTGTCCGTCGTGTATCTCTACCCGCTCGCAATCCCGCTGCTGACAATCGCGGTGACGATTGTCTACGCCGCCGGAATCGTCGCGGCCATTCTCGCGTTCACCCGGCTGCATAGGGCAAACAGCGTTGGCTGGTCCACTCGCTATATCGTCGGGTTCATCGGCACGATGGCGCTGTACGTGGGGGGAGTGTTGCTGTTTAGCGCCACCCAGATCACGGCTCCTGCCCTCTGGGTGCCGTATGCAATCGTCACCGCGCTCCCCGTGATCATCGCCAGCTTCGCCGGAACCCACCGATGAGCGCGCCTGCCCTGGATAGTCGCGGTCATCACCCGCGACATTCGGTAAATGAGGTGCTCACCGCGCCGTTGCGGCTGAGCATCATCGCCGCACTGTCGCGGGTTGACAGTGCAGAATTTTCAACGATCCGGGACTCGCTTGAGGTCAGCGACTCGCTCCTCAGCAAGCAAATGTCGACGCTCGAGATTGCCGGCTACCTGACCGTTCGCAAGGGCTATGTCGGCAAGCGTCCTCGCACCTGGCTGTCGGTTACCGGTGAGGGCCGCACCGCGCTGGCATCACACCTCGCTGCCCTCCGGGCGATAGTCGAGGGTCTCGACGGTTAGCCGCACGCGCACCGCGTGTTCACGGGGCGTGGGATAGACTAGGCAACGTAAGAACTTGCATCGGTTGTCGCACTCGTGCGGAAACATCCACTCTCCTGAGGGTCGTGCTTTCCAGAAACGAAGCGCAGGGCGGCGAGGTGTTGCCGGATCACTCCGCGACACTTCCCGGCCGGGGCGCGTGGGTTCATCCCACGGCCAGCTGCATCGAACTCGCTGTCAAGCGCAGGGCGTTCGGCAGGGCGTTGAAGGTGACCGAACCACTGGATGCCAGCAGATTACACACCATATTTCTGAACGAACAGGCTGATTGACCTATGGACAACTAATGAGCGGCTCGAAATGAGACCCGTCCGTAACTAACGGTCTGCTCCCGTCTGGGTGCAGGCCCAAGACAGGAGAGAAGTGGCTGCCAAACCACGTGTACACGAAGTCGCTGCCGAACTGGGCATCGATAGCAAGGTCGCCCTTGCAAAACTCAAAGAGATGGGCGAGTTCGTCAAAGGACCGTCGTCCTCGATCGAACCCCCGGTCGCCCGCAAGCTCAAGGCTGCACTAGAGGCAGACGGAATTAAGCCCGTTGCCGCGACGGAGAAACCGAAGTCGGTGCCCGTTGCCGCACCCCGTCCGCCTGCACGCGAGGCGGTCATCCCGGTACCCGTGACTACATCGTCGGATTACGATTTCGACGCACCAGCGGTCGCTGCACCGCCCATGACGGTGGCGGAGCGCCAAGCGCATGCACTGGCCGCCGAGCGGTCGGCCGCCGCACACACCGCCGCGCCGGCAGCGGACACGATCACGACAAATGATTCTGCAGCGACAGTGCCGGGCGTTCCGCGCCCTGGCACTCCGCGTCCGGGGAACAACCCGTTCGCTTCGAATCAGGGGATGCAGCGTCCCGGTGCGCCGGGCATCCCGCGTCCGGGGAACAATCCGTTCGCTTCGAATCAGGGGATGCAGCGTCCCGGTGCGCCGGGCATCCCGCGTCCTGGTGCTCCCCGCCCCGGCGGGCCCGGCCAGGGTTCACGCCCCGGCTTCGCCGCCCGTCCTGGTGGCGCTGCCGGCTTCCAGCAGCGTCCCGGCGGTCCCGGTCGTCCGGCTGGTGCCGGCGGCTTCCGACCCGGCGGCGCTCCGGGTGCCGCACCCGGCAACAACTTCGGCCCGAACCGACCGCCCGCAGGTGGCGCTGGCGGCCGCGGTCGTGGACCCGGTGGTGGAACGGCTGGTGCATTCGGTCGTGGTGGTGGCAAGAGCAAGGCCCGCAAGTCGAAGCGCACGAAGCGCGCCGAGTTCGAGCTGAGGGAAGCCCCGTCGCTCGGCGGTGTGAGCGTGCCACGTGGCGACGGGAAGACGATCATCCGCCTCCGCCGTGGCGCATCGATCTCGGACCTCGCCGACAAGCTGGAGACACTGACTGGCTATTCGGTGCAACCCGGTGCGCTCGTGACCGCTCTGTTCCACCTCGGCCAGATGGCCACCGCGACCGAATCCCTCGATGAGGGAACCTTCTCCGTGCTCGCCGAAGAACTCAACTACAAGATCGAGATGGTCTCGCCCGAGGACGAGGACCGCGAGCTTCTCGCCGGCTTCGACCTCGACCTGGATCAGGAGCTTGAGGATGAGGGCGAGGAGGATCTCGAGATCCGCCCGCCCGTCGTCACGGTGATGGGCCACGTCGACCATGGAAAGACCAAACTCCTCGACTCAATTCGCAAAGCGAACGTGGTCGCAGGTGAGGCCGGTGGGATTACCCAGCACATCGGCGCTTACCAGGTCTGGACCGAGCACGAAGGCTTCGAGCGCGCAATCACCTTCATCGACACCCCTGGTCACGAGGCGTTCACCGCCATGCGTGCTCGTGGTGCCCAGGTGACCGACCTTGCGATCCTGGTGGTCGCAGCCGACGACGGAATCATGCCCCAGACGATTGAGGCGCTCAACCATGCCCAGGCGGCTGGCGTGCCGATTGTGGTCGCCGTGAACAAGATCGACAAGGAGGGCGCAAATCCTGCGAAGGTGCGCCAGCAGCTCACCGAGTTCGGGCTTGTTGCCGAGGAGTACGGCGGAGAGACCATGTTCATCGATGTCTCTGCGCTGAATGACATCGGCATCGACAAACTTCTTGATGCAGTGCTCCTGACCGCTGATGCCGGGCTCGATCTTCGCGCGAATCCCAACAAGGATGCGCGCGGCGTCGCAATCGAGGCGAAGCTGGACAAGGGTCGCGGTGCGGTCGCGACCGTGCTCATCCAGTCGGGAACCCTCCATATCGGGGATGCCATTGTGGCGGGAACCGCATACGGTCGCGTTCGTGCGATGCACGACGAGAACGGTGACCCGGTCTACGAGGCTTTCCCGTCTCGTCCGGTGCAGGTCCAGGGCCTGTCGAGCGTGCCGCGCGCCGGTGACACCTTCATCGTGACCGAGGAGGACCGCACCGCCCGCCAGATCGCCGAGAAGCGCGAGGCCGTCGAGCGAAACGCGCTCCTGGCCAAGGCGCGCAAGCGCATCAGCCTCGAGGACTTCACGAAGGCGCTGGAGGACGGCAAGGTCGAAGCGCTCAACCTCATCATCAAGGGTGACGTGTCCGGTGCTGTCGAAGCGCTTGAGGATGCCCTGCTCAAGATCGAGGTCGACGACTCGGTACAGCTGCGTATCATCCACCGCGGCGTGGGTGCCGTCACCGAGAGCGATGTCAACCTCGCGACAATCGATAACGCGATCATCATCGGCTTCAACGTGCGCCCCGACACCAAGGCTCGCGAGCGTGCAGCCCGCGAAGGCGTCGATGTGCGCTTCTACTCGGTCATCTATGCAGCACTCGAGGAGATTGAGAACTCCCTCAAGGGAATGCTCAAGCCGGAATTCGAAGAGGTGCAGTCGGGTGTTGCGGAGATTCGCGAGATTTTCCGATCCTCCAAGCTGGGCAACATCGCCGGCGTCATCGTGCGGTCGGGAACGATTACCCGCAACGCCAAGGCGCGGGTCATCCGCGATGGTGTCGTGGTCGGCGACAACCTGGCGATCGACTCACTTCGTCGATTCAAGGATGACGTCACCGAGGTTCGCACGGACTTCGAAGCTGGTATCGGCCTCGGCAAGTTCAACGACATCCAGATCGGTGACGAGATCGAGACGATCGAGCTGAAGGAAAAGCCGCGGGGTTAGTTCGCTGTTCGCCCGGGCCGCTACTTTTGTAGTGCGTCCGGGCGGGCATCCGCGCCGAAAAAGGAGAACCACATGGTTGACGCAGCACGCGCCGCGAAAATGGCGGACCGTATTCAGGTGATCGTTGCGAAAACCCTCGAGCGTGGGTTGAAGGATCCGCGACTGGGTTTTGTGACCATCACTGACGTGAAAGTCACAGGTGACCTCCAGCACGCCTCGGTTTTCTACACGGTCTATGGTTCTGATGAGGAGCGCGCCGATACGGCCGCTGCGCTGAAGTCGGCGACCGGCATGTTGCGCAGTGAGGTCGGGAAAAATATCACCGCGCGCCTGACGCCGTCGCTCGAGTTCATCCCCGACGGCATCCCCGAGAACGCCGCGCTGATCGACTCGTTGCTCACCGAGGCGGCCGCGCGGGATGCTGCGGTTGAAAGTCTCGCGAAGACCGCGCAGTACGCCGGCGACGAAGACCCATACGTGAAGCCTCGCGTCATCTCGGATGGCGGCGACGACGACAACGACGACGACGACAACGACGACGACCACCGTGATGACGACAACGCGCTCGGAGAGGGCGAAGTCGAAGCTGCTATCAAGCGCGAGTAGTCGGCCAACCTGCGGGTACGGTGCTTCGCCGGTGTGCACCGGCTAGCCCGGCAGGGTGTAGCCCTCCGGCAAAGAGACCGTCAGTCCATCAGCCAGCAATCCGTCGAGTGAGCGCGCGAACTGCTCTGCATCCGTCCAGAGACCGGCCAGCTCAGCGTGA
>JAYSPT010000095.1:0-13834 GCA_043721995.1 Salinibacterium sp.
CGAGGCTTGTTGGGAGCGACCATCCCCACAACGAGCGCCGCGAGCACGATCAGCCCCGTACGATCGGGGGATGCTCAAGAACGCATCGGCGCTAGCCCGCTCGAGCCACCCGGGGCCGAGTGTCGCAGTCTCCGCAATCGCGGTCATTCTCGGTTTCGGCGTCGGTCTTGAACCGTGGCGGCTGGTGATCCTCGGATTTGCGTTTCTTGCCAATCAGGTCTCGGTGGGACTCTCCAATGATTGGATCGACGCCGACCGTGACCGTGCTGTCGGCCGCACGGATAAGCCATTAGCCCTGGGCCAAATCCCCGACTCCCTGGTGCGAAACGGTGCGTTCGTCGCGGCAGCCGTGTCGATTGCCCTCACGATTCCACTGGGCTGGCCTGCGACCATCGCACAATCCGCGTTCATCGTGTCAGCATGGGCCTACAACGCGGGCCTCAAGAACACGGCATTCTCCGTACTCCCCTACATCGTCAGCTTCGGGGTTCTGCCGCTGGTCGTAACCCTTTCGCTGCCCAGCCCCGCGTTCGCATCTCCGTGGGCGCTGCTCGCTGGAGCGCTTCTCGGAGTAGCTGCCCACTTCTCGAACGTACTCCCCGATCTGGAGGATGACCGTGCCACGGGCATCTCGGGCCTTCCGCATCGAGTCGGCACGCGGGCATCCGGCGTGCTTATCGCGCTCGCACTCGCAGGGGCGGCGATGAGCATCGTGTTGGGACTCGGGCCCGCACCTGCGTACCTCTACGTCGGCCTCGCACTGAGCCTGCTGCTGGCGATCGGATGCGCGCTGCTCGTCATCACCGGACGCTCATCGCGCCTGATCTTCCGGCTGATCATCCTCGGTGCGCTGATCGATGTGGTGCTGTTGGCGCTCTCCGGCGCGCGCATCATCGCCTGAGTATCAGCTTGGGAGCGGCGCTCTCGCAGAGCTGTTGCGGATTCCGACGAATGACACGATGCCGCCGACGAAGAGCAGGGCAGCGGTCACGATGAGCACCCGGTGGAAGCTGACGACATCCAGCGGTCCGGCGATGACGACGCCGAGCATCGCGACAGCGATCAGCCCAGCCACCCGGGCGACCGCATTGTTCACCGCGGAGCCGATCCCCGCCTGTGAGGCGGGAATTGAGCCGAGGATTGCGGCGGTCAGTGGTGCGACAGTGATCGAGATGCCCAGTGCGAAGACCAACACGCCGGGCAGCACGTCGAACCAGTAGTTGACGTGCTCCCCCACGAGCAGAAGCAGGAGGTAGCCGATTCCACCAATGATCGGGCCGATTGTCATGAATAAGCGCGGACCATACTTGCCGCTGAGCGTGCCGAACAGTCCTGAGAGGAAGATGTTTCCCAGCGACACGGGAAGCAGCGCGAGCGCGGCGATCGTGGCGGCAAATCCCGCGACCTGCTGCAGGAATACGACGATGATGAAGCCGCCGATGGACAGGGCGCCGTAAATGAAGAAGGTCGCGATGTTGCCCCACGCGAAGTTCCCGTTGGCAAAAATTCCGAGCGGCAGCATGGGGTGCTTCGCCCGGCCCTCCCACCAGATAAACGCAGCGAGGCAGAGCAGTCCGAGTGCCATGGGCAGGTAGATGGCCGGGCTGCCCCAGCCCAGGTTGCCCTGCTCGATGAGGGCAAACACCGGCCCTCCGAGGCCAAGAACACCCAGCCCCGCTCCGAGGAAGTCGACCCGTACGCCGGGCTCACGGGCATCCTTCTGCCCGAGAACTGCGAGAAGCCAGAGGGCGCCCAGGATCGGCAACAGGTTGATGGCGAAGACGAGGCGCCAGGTGAGGAAGTCGACAAAAAGGCCGCCGATCAGAGGGCCAGCAAGAAATGCCGCGCTCGTCCACGCAGTCCAGGTGCCGATTGCTTTCGCCTGTGCGGCATCCCTGAAGCTCGAGACGATGAGTGCCAAGGAACTGGGTACGAGAAGTGCGGCAGCAATTCCCTGCACGCCGCGCATGATGATCAAAAGTTCAGCGTTCGGGGAGATGGCCACGAGCAGGGATGCAACGCCGAACCCGATCAGCCCGACCCGGAGCACAACGATGCGGCCGAAAACATCTGAAAGTGAGCCCGCGAGCAGGATCAGTGACCCGAGGGTAATCAGGTAGGCATCGACCACCCACTGCTGCACCGCCAACCCGCCGCCAAGCTCACGGCTGATCGCTGGGAGGGCGACGTTCACCACCGAGCTGTCGAGGAATGCAGCGAACGACGCGAGAATCGCGATCACCAGTACGAGGCGTTGTTCTCGGGTCACGTCTTCATTGAACACCCGCACGCGAGCACACGCGAGATCCGCGACACCGAGCACGGGTGGAGAATAGAGTCATGACACTCGCGAACCACAGCCGTCTGCCGTGAGCGTCGGCTGGAACTGGGCACAGCACCACGAGTATCGGGCGAGCACACTTCACCGTCCTGCCACTCTTGAGCAGCTGCAGGATGTCGTGGCCAAAGCCCCGAAGATCCGCGCACTGGGCACGAGACACGCATTCAATGACCTCGCAGACTCCGCCGAACTGGTCACCCTCGACGCGATGCCGCCCGCGATCTCGATTGATCCCGAGAGCGAAACGGTGTCGTTTTCGGCGGGGCTTCGCTACGGGGATCTTGGCCAAGCGTTGCAGCAGGCAGGCTGGGCACTGCGAAACCTGGCCTCGCTCCCGCACATTTCGGTTGCCGGCGCGGTCGCGACCGGCACCCACGGCTCCGGGGATCGAAACGGCACTCTCTCACGGGCCGTTTCCGGGCTGACGCTCGTGACAGCATCCGGAGGCCTGCGCACGATCAGCCCCGCTGATCCTGAGTTCGACGGCGCCGTCGTTGCGCTCGGTGCACTCGGGGTGCTTCATCGAGTCACGCTCGATATTGAGCCGACCTACCAAATTCGGCAGGACGTCTACCAGGGTTTGAAGTGGGTGAAGCTGCTCGAGCACTTCGACGCGATCACGGCTCGCGCTTACAGCGTGAGCGTCTTCACCAGCTGGGCCGCTGAGGAGGTTGGCACTGTGTGGCTGAAGAGCCGGATGGATGCCGCCAAGCCCCCGCAGAACCTCTTCGGTGCCCACCCGGCGCTCGTCAGCCTGCATCCGCTGCCCGGCCAGCCCGCGTCGAGTACGACCGAGCAGCGCGGTATTCCGGGCGCCTGGATCGATCGGCTGCCACACTTCAAGCTCGACTTCACGCCGAGCAACGGTGACGAGTTGCAGACCGAGTACATCGTGCCGCGGCGCCACGCGCTAGACGCAATCCAAGCCGTGCGCTCCCTGTCCGACCGCATTGCGCCCCTGCTCCACATCAGTGAACTGCGCACGATGGCGGCGGACTCTCTGTGGCTCAGCGGGGCTTACGAGACCGACGCCGTGGGCATTCACTTCACCTGGAAGAAGGATCCGGAGGCGGTACTCGCCCTTCTTCCCGTGATTGAGGAGGCACTTGCACCTTTCGAGGCGCGACCACACTGGGGAAAGCTGTTCCACTCCGTGCGCAAAGAGTTGTACCCACGGCTGCCGGACTTCGTCGCGCTCGCCGAGGAGTTCGACCCAGAGGGCAAGTTCCGCAACGACTACCTGAAGCGGAACGTCTGCTAGCAACGCGCGACTTCGCATCCGCTTTTGATCTGTGGTGCGCGTGGTGCTCCGTGACGCTTCGTGACGCTGCGGCGCGAGATGCGCGACGAGTCGAGTCGGGGCGAGTCGGCGCGCCTACAGCATCCCGACCGCGGTGACTCGCACCACGGCAATGCCCTGCTCCGCGGACTCCGCGAGGTCGACCGTCGCGCTGATTCCCCAGTCGCGGTCACCAGCCGGATCGTCGAAGATCTGGCGAACGCTCCACTGCAGCGGCCCTTCGGTGACCATGATCATCGCTGGCCCACGTGCGTCACCGCCGGTGCCAAGCGAGCCGTGCTGTTCGAAGTATGCGTCCATAGCGTCGGCCCACTCGTCGGCCCCGAAACCGGATGCCGCATCCAGTTCGCCAAGCCCCAACCAGTCCTCACGGTCGGCGAGTTGAACGCGGCGGAACAGCTCGTTGCGCACGAGCACCCGGAAGGCGCGAACGTTCGTGACCACCGAGAGCGGCGTCGGCGGCAGGACAGCGACCGATGAAGGCGCGACGGGATTCGTGAGTGCTTCCCATTCGTCCAACAGGCTCGAGTCAACCTGGCGAACAAGCTCGCCCAGCCACTCGATAACGTCGAGCAAGCCTTCAGTTTTCGCGTCATCCGGGATGGTCTGGCGGGCTGCGCGATAGGCGTCCGAGAGATAGCGCAGCACCAGGCCCTCGCTGCGCGCCAGTTTGTAGTAGCCCACGTAGTCCGCAAACGTCATCGCTCGCTCGAACATGTCGCGCACAACGGTCTTGGGGCTGAGTTCGAAGTCACCGATCCACGGCTGGGTCGTGCTGTAGGTCGAAAACGCGGCGTTGAGCAACTCCTCGAGCGGCTTCGGCCAGGTGATCTGCTCGAGGAGTTCCATGCGCTGGTCGTACTCGATGCCCTCCGCCTTCATCGCCGCGACTGCCTCCCCGCGCGCCTGAAACTGCTGCTGCGACAGGATTGGGCGGGGGTCATCGAGCGTTGCCTCGACCACGGAGATCATGTCGAGGGCATACGTGGGCGACTGGGGATCAAGGAGTTCGAACACGGCGAGCGCGAACGGCGACAATGGCTGATTGAGTGCGAAGTTGGGCTGCAGGTCGACCGTCAGACGTATCTCGATCCGGTCATCGAGTGTTTCTACGAGTTCACCGTCGTACATCGCAAGAACCGGCACGGTGACCTGCTCAACGACGCCCGCGGTGCGAAGCGTGCGATAGATCGACAGGGCGCGGCGCCCTAGTTCGAGTTTGCGGTGCCAGGGCTCGTGGCTCCCGAAGATCAGGTCTCGCAGGTGAGTAAATGCGTCTGTGCCGTCTGCAGAGGCACCGCGGGAAATCACATTGAGGATCATCGAGTGACTTACCTGCATGCTCGAGATAAGCGTCTCCGGCACCGCGTTGACAAGGCGCGTGAAGCTCGGTTCGCCCCACGAGACAAACCCTTCGGGCGCCCGCTTCCGCACGATCTTCTTGATCTTTTTCGGGTCATCCCCCGCGCGGGCGAGGAGCCGTGCATTCTCCGCTTCGTGTTCCGGCGCCTGTGCGGCGACCGTACCCGCGGTGTCGTACCCCGCGCGGCCGGCGCGGCCCGCGATCTGGTGGAACTCGCGCGCGCTGAGCTGCCGCATCCGGGTGCCATCGAATTTCGTCAGGGCGGTAAGCAGCACTGTACGGATGGGCACATTGATGCCGACGCCGAGGGTATCGGTGCCGCAAATCACGCGCAGCAATCCGCGCTGTGCGAGCTGCTCAACCAGGCGGCGGTACTTGGGCAGCATTCCGGCGTGATGCACGCCAATACCCGAACGGATGAGACGGCTCAGCGTCTGCCCGAACACTGTCGTGAAGCGAAAATCACCGATCGCATCGGCAATCTCATCGCGCTGCTCACGGCTGATGACCTTCACGCTCGTCATGGCCTGCGCGCGCTCAAGGGCGGCGAGCTGCGAGAAGTGCACGATGTAGATGGGCGACTGGCCGGTATGGAGCAGGTCTTCGATCGTCTCGTGCACGGGGGTCGTGACGTAGGAGTAGTGCAGCGGTACCGGGCGATCGACCCCGGTAATGAGACTCGTCTCGCGGCCGGTGCGAGCCGTGAGGTCGTCGGCGATAGCCTTCATGTCCCCCAGGGTCGCCGACATCAGGATGAACTGCACGTGCGGCAGTAGCAGCAGCGGCACCTGCCACGCCCAGCCGCGCTCGGGGTCGGCGTAGAAGTGGAACTCATCCATTACGACCTGGTCAACCGCGTCGCGCGGTTCCCTGGATTCGCCGCCCGTGCGCAACGCGAGGTTCGCGAGAATCTCGGCGGTGCAGCAAATGATCGGCGCCTCGGCGTTCACCGACGAGTCGCCCGTAACCATGCCCACATTCTCGGCACCGAAGATATCGACGAGTGCGAAGAACTTCTCGCTTACCAGCGCCTTGATCGGCGCGGTGTAGAACGTGCGCTTGCCCTGCGCGAGGGCGGTGAAATGCGCGGCAATCGCGACGAGAGACTTTCCGGTTCCGGTGGGTGTGCTCAGGATGAGATTCGCGCCGGAGACGATCTCGATGAGCGCTTCGTCCTGCGCAGGGTAGAGCGGAAGCCCTCGATTCTCGGCCCACTGGGCGAACGCCTCATACGCATCATCGGGGTTCCACGGTCGCGGTGTGAGATCGAGGAGCGCGGCCATGGGTCAACGGTGCCACACAAACGCGCTGTCTCTCGAACCGTCTGACCCCGATTGGCGGTCACGGGCAGCGCTCGGCTAACGCACGTGCCTGGTGCCGATAAAACGCCCCGCTCAACTCGCCATCGCCGCCGGTAGTCGCGCTCGGCCCCACGCTGATGGCAGGTGGGCTACTCGTCGCCTTCGTACGGAGGCGTCGCACGGCATAGCCCTTCTCACTTATGGCGCCAATAGGCGTAACCGATCGACTGGAAACGTTTAGCTAATAGTACTAGCCTTGAGGCTATGTACCTTTCCAAAACACAGTTCTTCGCTAGCGATCGCGGCATCGTTGCATCGCGGCATCGCGGCATCGTTGCATACGAAGTTTCTGGTGACGGCCCGCTGGTAGTCTGCACTCCAGGCATGGGCGACCTCCGGTCAACATTTCGTTTCATCGCCCCGGAACTCGTAAGCCATGGGTACCGAGTCGCAATTATCGACCTGCGCGGCCATGGCGACAGTTCGACGACGTTTACGTCGCACGACAACCCCGGAAACGCCGCGGACGTGACTAGCCTTGTGCATCATCTCGGCGGCCCGGCAGTGCTCGTGGGCAACTCCATGGGAGCGGCAATTTCGGTGCTCGTCGCGGCCGAGCATCCCGAATTGGTCGCGGGCATGGTGCTCGTGGGTCCGTTCGTGCGAAACGGCAAGGTCGGCGCGGCGCTGAAGGCGGTCATGCGAGTCATGGTCGCCCCGCCGTTCGTGAAGCTCACTTGGAACTCTTACCTTCCCGCCCTCTACATGGGCGTGCAACCTCCAGACCAGAAGCAGCACCTCGCAAACGTCAGGGCCGGTATGAAGGGTCGCGAACATGCAATCTCCCACACGATGCCCACCGATCACGCAGACGCCGAAGCTGCGCTGCCTCGGGTGCACACCCCGGTGCTGGTCGTGATGGGCGATCTCGACCCCGATTTCGCCTCGCCGAGAGATGAAGCCGACTGGATTGTGGAGCGGCTCGGTGGGACCGTGCTGATGGTTCCGGATGCCGGACACTATCCGCAGGCTCAACGCCCGGACATCGTGCTGCCTGCCATCCGGGTCTTTCTGGCGACGGTTGCCCCCAATGCCTAGGGTCGGCGTCACCACCGCGCGGGTTGTGGCCGAAGCGGAAATTCTTGCTGATGAGGTTGGCCTTGATTCAATCAGCCTCGCGCAGATCGCCGCACGGCTTCACGTCAAGGTTCCAAGCCTGTACAAACACGTCGCTGGACTGGGTGCGTTGCATACCCTGCTCGAGGCGCGTGCGAAGACTGAGCTCGCCGAAGTCATGGCTCGTGCGGCGGTCGGCAAGGCCGGCGGCGATGCCGTGGATGCGCTCGCTCACGCCTGTCGCGCCTGGGCGAAGAGGCATCCTGGGCGCTATTCGGCGACGGTGAAGGCCCCGGGTCTCGATGACGAAGCCTCGGTCATTGCCAGCGCGGCGGCGGTGGCCGTGATCTTCGACGCTCTCGACGCCTACGGGCTCGTCGGGAACGATGCGATTGATGCGACCCGAACGTTCCGCGCCGGTTTGCACGGTTTCGTGTCGCTCGAAGCAGCCGGTGGATTTGGGCTTCCGCGGAATGTTGACCGCAGTTTTCAGAAACTCGTGGATGCCTTGAAGCGCTCGCTTCGCGACTGGAACCTACCCGCGTCCTAGCCGGATGTGTGCTCCTTAGCGACTCTGGCGTATACGGACTCCACGTATGCCCAGAACCCATTCACGTCTAGCTTGGTCGCGACCAGCGCGTTCGTGATGGGCGGGTCGAAGTCGACCACGGTCATCCCCCTCGTGAATTCGCCGACTGTCTCGATGTCCACGCGCGCCGGTTGCATGAGGAAGAGGTCTGGGCGGGCAATATAGGCGACCGCACACACATCGTGCACGGCCTGGCCGTCGATTTCCGTGTTCGCGGTGCTGAAGTAGAACGTCGCTAGCGGCACGATCAGCTCGTCGGCAAGTTTTCCGAGCGCCTTGAGGCGATCGATCACTATCGAGTTCGCCTCGGCCTGCAGCGTCAGGTCCAGTCCGATCATGTTCACCCGCCAGTCTGCGTCGAACACGATTCGTGCAGCTTCCGGATCGGCCCAGATGTTGAATTCGGCAGCAACACTGGCGTTTCCCCGCGTGTAGGAGCCACCCATGATCGTGAAGGATGCTGCCCAGCGTGCGATGGCCGGCTCGAGCTCCAGGGCGAGTGCGATATTCGTCAGCGGGCCTGTCGCTACGAGGTGAATCGCGCCCGGCGTGGCTTTCAGAGTTTCAACGATGTACTCCGCCGCGGGCTGACCCGTTACTGCCAGCGTGGCAGCGGGCAGCACGACGTTTCCGAGGCCTCCCTCGCCGTGCACGTGTGCGGCATCCCGTAATTCGCCTTTCAACGGACCAGCCGCACCGGCAGAGATCGGCACGGTGGGGAACTTCAGGTATTCACGCAACTGAAGCGCGTTACGAGTGGTGTTCTCGAGCTTGACGTTTCCCCCGACAGTCGTAACCCCGACCAGCTCAAGATTGGGGTCACCGTGGGCGAGGAGCAGGGCGAGGGCGTCATCGAGGCCGGGGTCGCAATCGATCAGGAGCTTATGAACCATAGGTTCAAACGTAGCGACTCGCGCGGATCGACGCGCACCGTTCGACCTCGCGGGTCGACGCGCACGGGTCGACGCGCACGGGTCGACTCACGCGTACCACCTCACCGTCTACGCGCGATGACCACCGTCGCGTCGTCCTCCTCGTCGCGGATGACGCTGGGGTCGAGGCCCGCTCTGCCCACAAGCGCCACCAACGCGGGTACCTGGCGCTCGCTCACCTCCGTCGCAAGAATGCCGCCCGGGGCGAGCCAGTCCCGCGCCTGGTTCAGGATGCGACGAAGGAGGTCCAGCCCGTCGACTCCCCCGTCGAGCGCAGCGAGCGGCTCGAAGTCGTGCGCCTCGCGTGGAAGCAGGGCGATCGCATCCGTGGGCACATAGGGCGCGATGACGACGAGCGTATCGACGTGACCTCTGAGCCCCTCGGGTAGCGATTCGTACAGGTCACCGAGGTAAACTTGAGGAACATTCTGTCGCGCGCACTCGACCGCAGCCGGGTCGGCGTCGCTGGAATGAAGCTCGGATGCGCCGATCGCCGCTGCCAGCGCGGCACCGACAGCGCCGGACCCGCAGCACAGATCGAGCACAACCCCTCCCGGCTCGGCGATACGGGCGACCGCCGCGACGAAGAATTCGGTGCGCGGTCGCGGAACGAAAACGCCGGGGCAAATCCGATACCGTCGCCCGGCGAACTCGACCCAGCCGAGCACATGCTCGAGTGGGAGTCCGCTGACTCGCAGGGCGATCATCCGCTCGAGCTCGTCGCCGCCGCTCGCGGTCTCGACCAGCAGCGTCGCCTCATCCTTAGCGAACACGCATCCCGCCGCGCGGAGCCGCCGCACGATCTCGTCATTGCCCGGCGACTCTGCGTTCACGCCGCAACGCTACTCGCCCCACTGCGGCATGCACCCGCTGTCCGAAATGACCCAGCAGGTGGGACTGATGTGTCCGTGAGTGGCAATTGCCCCACGAATGCCGCACAGCTCGCGTCCTTTCGGACTGGGCGGGGGCCGCCTGTGCACACCGTGCGACCGCGCGAACAGGCCCGGCGTACAATTTTGTGTGCCTTCCGACGAGATCCCGAGCGCATCGGGCATCGACCCCGCAGACCTCGATACCGCGCTGCGCGTGTTGGGGCAACTCGCGCAGCTCGATCAGGAACATCCCGACTTCGTGTCGGTGCGACGGGCCACCGCAAAGATGTTCAAGGCGGTCAAGAAAGAACGCCGCCTCGAGAAGCGGGCTGGTATCGCCGCCGCAGACCGCGAGGTAATCGCCGCCACCGCGACCGGTGCACCCGACCGCATCGACGACGAGACCCGGGGCGTTCCGATCTCCACGAACACCACCGCGCCGACCGCTGGCACCCTGTTGAAGGCGCGTGCCTGTTACATCTGCAAGAAGCCCTACACCGAGGTCGATGCCTTTTACCACCAGCTCTGCCCCAGCTGCGCCGCCATGAGCCACGCAAAACGGCATGCGCGGACCGATCTCACCGGCAAGCGCGCCCTGCTCACCGGGGGACGAGCCAAGATCGGGATGTACATCGCCCTGCGTTTGCTTCGGGATGGCGCCCACACCACGATCACGACGCGCTTCCCGCGAGATGCGGTCCGTAGGTTCGCGAGCCTGCCGGATTCGGCAGAGTGGATGCATCGCCTAAAGATTGTCGGAATTGACCTCCGTGACCCTGCCCAGGTAATCGGACTTGCCGATTCCGTCGCCGCCGACGGGCCCCTCGACATCCTGATCAACAACGCCACCCAGACGGTGCGCCGCTCGCCGGGTGCCTACCAGCCCCTTGTGGATGCCGAACTAGCACCCCTTCCCGACGGCCCGTTGCCCGAACTTGTGACGTTTGGGCACACGAACGACCCGCATCCGCAGGCCCTTGCACGCAGCGTTGCATCGCACCCGATCCTCGCCGCCGCCGCCGCGAGAGCCGACGAGCTCACGGAATCGGCGATGACCGCCGGTAACTCGTCGCTGCAGAGGCTCGCGGCGGGCACCGCGATCGACGCGGGCGGACTCGTGCCCGACCTGCACGACACGAACTCGTGGACGCAGTCGGTCGACGAAGTCGACCCCCTGGAGATGCTCGAGGTTCAGTTGGCGAATACCACCGCCCCGTTCATCCTGATCTCGAGGCTTCGCGCGTCGATGGCTGCATCGAGCGCGCGACGTACCTACATCGTCAATGTGAGCGCGATGGAGGGGGTATTCGGTCGCGGGTACAAAGGACCGGGACATCCGCATACGAACATGGCAAAGGCAGCGGTGAACATGCTCACTCGAACGAGCTCGCGCGAGTTGTTCGAGACCGATGGGATCCTGATGACGAGCGTCGACACCGGCTGGATCACGGATGAGCGCCCGCATCCGACGAAAGTCCGCCTCGCTGAGGAGGGCTTCCATGCGCCGCTCGATCTCGTGGATGGCGCGGCTCGCGTCTACGACCCGATCGTGCGCGGCGAAGCAGGCGAGGATCTATTTGGCGTTTTCCTGAAGGACTACGAGCTCGGTTCCTGGTGAAGCCCGCACCCGCTGTGGAGGTCGGTGATCGCGTGGTCGTGCGGTACCGACTCGATGACGGCAGGGCGACGGATGCCCTCGGCGAACTACTGGCCGCCGACGAGCAGTATCTCGTGGTCGAGACAAAGCGCGGTCGCGAAGTGGTCGCTGTGAGCCGGATTATCGCGGCGAAACGAGTACCACCCGCGCCGGAACAGCGGCCGCGCCCGGCACCGTAGGATTAAAACGAAACGCCCACCGTAGCGTTTAGAGCGGCGAGGGAAGCGAGGGGCCGTGAGCAACGTCGAAGCCGTCACTGCCACTGCCACTGCCACTGCCACCGCCACTGCCACTGCCACTGCCACTAAGCCCACACCGACGCCGAAGCCGACGCCGCGAGCGACGGTTGACGATCGAATATTCGCGTCAGCCCTGGCCATCCTGCGAGCACGCGGACCGGTCGCGGTCAGTATCGAATCAGTGGCCGCGGCCTCCGGGGTGGCAAAGACGACGATCTACCGCCGCTATCAGAACCGCGAGTCGCTATTGACCGCGGCTGTCGCCTCGGCTGCCACCGCGGTCGAGATTCCGACTGATCTTTCCGCTCAGGATTCCCTGCGCTGGGTTTTGCGCAATGCTCGCGACACCATCGAGCACGTCGTCGGCCGGGGCACGGTAGCCGCCGTGCTCGCCAACGAGGACCCGCACCTTTCGGAACTGCTGCTGGGGATGATTCGCACCGCGACACGTCCGTTCCGCGATGACCTGCACCAGCGCACGCTCGGGGGCGAGATCAAGGCGAGCCTGGATGTTGACCTGGCCATGAGTATCCTGCTCGGCGTCGTCGTGGCCCAGCTGATCAGGGGCCGCCCAACCGACGAGGAATGGGTCGACTCAGTGCTCGATCTGATTTGGCCGGCCTTTGCCGCATAGCGTCGAAGAGACCAGCACTTCGAGGCCGAATGGCGCGCAAACTAGCGCGGCAGGATCTTGCCCGGGTTGAAGGTGCGTGATGCGTCCGCGCTCTCGAATAGCCCGGCCATGATCTTGACGCCTTCGTTCGAGATGTCCTGACCTAGCCACGGCGAGTGCTCGAGCCCGACACCGTGGTGGTGCGAGATCGTCGCATGATTGTCGACGAAGGCCTGCTGGATCGCGTTCTTGACCGTGTTGTACTCACCGATCGGGTCATCCCCGAAGACGAATGCGAACGTGAAGTACAGGCACGCACCCGAGTGGTACGAGTGCGAGAGGTGCGACATGATCCAGCCCTTGATACCGATCTGATCGAACGCCCTGTTTGCGGCGGCGTAGACGGCCTCGTGCACGCCGACCAACTTCGACCACGGAGCCGCGGTCTCCGACACGTCGCCAGCCGCCCCCATATCGAGCAGGAAGTCGCGCAGGTAAGGGGTGTCGAACTTCTTCTGGTCGTAGAGGATGCCCGGACCTTTGCCCACGCCCATACCACCGTGCTTCTTCACAATCGCATCGACCATCGACTTCTGTCTTTTCGCGTGCGAAGTGCTTCCCTCGAAGCCGATAAAGGACAGGCAAATATCGTCGAGGTTCCAGCCCTTCGATTTCATGAGGCCCGGCAGTACCGTGCCCGCGAGGAACTTGTCGAAGCCCTTGCGATCCTTGCTCGTGGCGAGTGAGAAGCCCGTCTCGCGCGAGTCAGAGATGCGCGTGATCGTGGGTGCAGCATCCGATTCGGCGATGGCCCTCATCGCCTCGATTCCGGCCTTCCAGTTCGGGAAGAAGTACGCGTAAACGTCACGTTTCTCGGGGATGCGGTGCACCTGAACGGTGACCTCGGTGATCACACCGAGCCGCCCTTCGGACCCGAGGATCATCTCGCGCACCGATGGTCCGCTCGACGTGCTTGGCAACGGACGCAGCACAAGCACGTTGCCCGGACGTACGACCCGAAGGCCGCGGGCAATGTCGGCAATATCGCCGTACTTGTCGGACTGCATTCCCGAAGAGCGGGTCGCAACCCAGCCGCCCACAGTCGAGTGCGTGAAGCTGTCGGGGAAGTGCCCGATCGTCCAGCCCTTCGCGTTGAGCTGCTCCTCAAGGTCGGGGCCCTGGGCGCCAGCCTGGATGCGTGCGAGTCCGGACTCGGTGTCGATGTCAATGACCCGGTCCAGACGTCCCAGGTCGAGAGAGACGATGGTGCGCTTCTCTTCGGGCAGCGGCTCGAGGCTTCCCCCGATATTGCTGCCGCCGCCGAAGGGGATGATGACGGCGGAAGCTGCAACCGCCGCATCGACAATCTCTTGCACCTGGGTCTCGTCGGCGGGGTACACCACCACGTCGGGCGAACGCAGGATCGCGTTGCCGCGCACCCGGATCAGGTCGCGGATACTTTTGCCGTAGGTATGAATGACCCGCGCCATGTCATTCGTGGTGACGAACTC
>JAYSPT010000096.1:0-5178 GCA_043721995.1 Salinibacterium sp.
GCCAAAACACTCGTCCTCGAAAGCGGTCGACGCCTCACGGCCGACTCTGTAGTGATCGCCGTAGGCGGCCATTCCCGCCGCCTCCCCGTTCCCGGGGCTGACCTCGCGACCGTGCCCGAGCACATACTCGAGCTGCCGTCCCTCCCCCGTCGGGTCGCAATAATCGGCGCCGGAAATACCGGTGCGCAGCTCGTGACGGTGTTCCGCTCGTTCGGCTCGGAAGTGACGTTGCTCGACGTCGCGCCCCGAATTCTCGCGGCGTCCGACGCTGACGTCTCCGGCGCTGTGTCCAATGCGTTCACCGAGCAGGGCGTTTCGGTGCTCACGGGGCTGGATGGCGTCGAGAGCCTGGCGATGGCGGCGGACGGCTCGATCACCCTCACGTGGCGTCGCGGCGGGCATCCGGCGTCTGAAGATTTCGACGCCGTCATCATGTCGACCGGCTGGCCCGCGGATGTCGATGACCTCGGGCTCGAGAAAGCCGGCATCACGACCGTGCGCTCCGCCATCCCGGTCGACCAATACTTTCGTAGCGTTGTGCCCCATATCTACGCAGTCGGTGATGCCAACGGTCGCGACATGCTCGTGCAGGCCGCCCATTTCGAGGGTGAGGCCGCGGCCGAGAACGCGGTGCTCGACGCAAATCGACGAACGCCCCACCATCTGCTCCCGGCCGGTGGCTTCACGGACCCGGACTACGCCGGCGTGGGGCTGACCGAGGAGCAGGCCCGGAAACGGGACCCGGACTGCATAGTGGCGACAGTGCCCTACACCCAGCTCGACCGCGCGGTGATCGATGATCGTTCCCTCGGCTTCCTCAAGTTAATTGCCGATCGCCGCCGCGAGCTGATCCTGGGCGCGCATGCAGTCGGCGAGAACGCGATCGAGGTGGTGCAGTCGGTGACGACTGCGATGGCCGCCGGTATTGACCTGTCAACACTCGCGGGGGTGAAGTTCGCCTACCCGACCTACAGCGCGATCATTGGGCATGCGGCGCGCGCCCTCCTTTCCGAGCGCGCCGAGCTTCGGGGCTGAGCAAAGGTCGGGCGTCGGCTCGCGCGTTCAGCAACCGGTATGGAACATCCGCGGGGTCATCCGTGTTGATAAAAGCATGACAATCATCGGACTCATCGGTTCAGGAAATATCGGCAGCCAGGTAGCACGGAAGGCGGTCGAGAACGGCTACGACGTTGTGATCAGCAATTCGCGTGGGCCGGAGACGCTGACCGGGTTGGTCGCCGAGCTCGGCCCACGTGCGCGAGCCGCCACTGTCGAAGAAGCCGCAACCGCAGGCGACGTCGTCGTGGTCTCAATTCCTTTCAAGGCCATCGCGGACGTGCCTGTCGGGCCTCTCGTGGGCAAGATCGTGCTCGATACGAACAACTACTACTGGGAGCGGGATGGCCACGTCGCCGATCTCGATGACGGCACGGCCACCGTGACGGGGCACCTTCAGGCGCACCTGCCCGAATCACGTGTAGCAAAGGCCTTCAACGCGATCCAGTCTGCGCAGATCACCACGGACGGCCTGCCCGCAGGAACGCCCGGCAGGCGCGCACTCGTGACGGCATCGGATTATGCAGATGCCGCCGAGTTCGTCACCACCCTCTACGACCAGTTCGGCTTTGACACCGTGAACGCGGGACCGTTGTCCGAAAGCTGGCGCATCGAGCGGGACCGCCCGGCCTATGGGAAGGTCCTGGACTCATCGGCCACGGTCGGAGCCCTCGCTCAGGCACCGCGCGTACTCTGAGCCGACGTCCGGAAAACCTCACACCTCACACCGCGAAGCGCACCACTGCGGCCGGACCCTTACCGGGCTCGTCGCGGCACGTACGGCCAACGCTCGCAAGCGGTTGGGCAGGCGGAAGGTCAACTCTCGTGAAGCGAGGCAGTCTTGTCACCGGTGGCACAGCAACTTCCCGGTTGCGCGCAACACACCATTTGTGCCTCGCAGCCGACGACAGAATAATTGA
Source organism: Salinibacterium sp. (assembly GCA_043721995.1). Classification (GTDB taxonomy): domain Bacteria; phylum Actinomycetota; class Actinomycetes; order Actinomycetales; family Microbacteriaceae; genus Rhodoglobus. The sequence continues at coordinate 1,977 of JAYSPT010000096.1, forward strand.
CTCAGGAAACCGTGAACTGAGGAGCAGAACGCCCAGTGGACAGCACCAGCGCAGTGAGACAGGCACCCGCGGTCGATCCGCCGGAACTTCGGCAGTTCCTTCTTGGTCTCGCTGAGGCAATGACGGCTGCCGCCGAATCGGTTGACACGATCTACGCGGAGCTTGAACTGATCGTCGCAGCCTATGGCATCGCCGATGCCGAATTCGTGGTACTTCCGACCGCCCTGATCGTGCAGACGGGTGGGATGTCGGGGCGGGTAGCGATACGTTCTGTTGAAGTGGCGTCGTTTCATTTTCATCAGATTTCTGCACTGTATTCCCTGTTGAATCGTGCAGAGCGCGCTGAGGTGGACCCGGCCGATGGCATCCGGGAGCTAGCGGCCATTGAGGTCATGAAGCCGCGCTTCAACTGGGTTCTGCGAACCCTCGGACACGCCGTGCTGACGGTCGGGCTCTCGCTGCTTCTCATCCCCACGTGGCGGGGCATGGTGCTGTCGTTCGGGCTGGGTGTCATCATCGGTCTCGTGAAGCTCGTCAGGTCGCCTCACTTGCAGTTGATCCTGCCGACTGCGTCAGCGTTCGTGTGCGCGGCAGTTGTGTTCGCATCCGCGCAATTCGTGGGCTTGGGCGACCCGGCATTACTGCTCATCGCACCAATCGCGACATTCTTGCCCGGGGCATCGCTGACGAGCGCGACGGTCGAGTTGGCCTCCGGGCAAATGGTTGCCGGTGCATCTCGTCTGGTCGCCGGGCTCGTGGAACTTGCGCTGCTCGCGTGTGGAATTCTTGCGGCCGGAGCAATCCTCGGAGTGGGAACCTCCAACTACGTGGCTGTGCAGCGCGCTGAAATCCTGCCCTGGTGGGTCGCACCGATCGGCGTTCTGCTGTACTCGATCGGTATCTACTTCTATTTGTCGGTGCCGGGTTCGACCTTCGGCTGGGTTGTGCTCATCGTGTTCGTGGCTTACGGGGCGCAGACGCTCGGAGCGGGCATTGCCGGGCCCACGTTCAGCGGATTCATCGGCGCCTTGGTTGTCACGCCCGCCGTGCTCTGGATTGCTGGACTGCACAATGGCGCGCCCTCGCAGATTACCTTCCTTCCCGCATTTTGGTTCCTGGTGCCCGGTGTATCCGGACTCGTTGGACTAACCGAAGTTGCGGTTGGCGAGGCGGACACTCGTACATTCGCCACGGCATTGATCACCGTGCTCTCAATCGCGCTTGGCGTGCTGATCGGCACCGCCCTCTTTAGGAGCAGTGCGGCGGCCTTCGGTCGGCCGCGCGTAGTGGGAGAGTGAAAATCATTCCGTCCGTTCTCAGGTTGCGACGTCGCGGTGAGCCTAGTGTGGGCAGAGGGGCAGGCATTGCTGAGGATGTAATCGGGCCGGCCACGAATCAACGACAGAAGGAGCTTCCACGCCCAGCTTCCTGACGCTGCTGACGAGTTGGCAGCTACAACCGGTCAGCGCGGCCGTAATCCTGACTCTCGGCATCCTCTACGGGGTCGGGATGCGGAAGGTCACCCGTGCAGGAGTGCGTTGGCCCCGAGCATCCGCGGTCCGGTTCTATCTTTTCGGTCTCGGGTCTTTCGCCGTGGTGGAGTTCGGATTCCTCGGCGTTTACAGCACGCAGCTCCGCTTCGCCTTCACGACCCGTATTGCATTGCTCCTGTTCGCTGTTCCGGCGCTTCTCGCGTGGGGCAAGCCGATCACGCTTGCGCGCACCGCCCTGACGGGGCTACCGCTGAGGCTGCTGGAGCGCATCCTCAGTTCGAGGCTGGTGAGCATGATGGGCAGTTCAATCTTCGCGCCGGTGTTCGCCTTCGCCGCGTTCTCGGTTTTCCTCACTCCCTTGGCCGGGACTCTGCGGTTGTCGTGGGTGTCCGAGGCCCTGATCACCGTGCTTGTTCCCGTGGTCGGACTCATCATGGTGCTGCCGCTGACCGAAGTTGTTCTCGTACGCACGGGGTTGTTCATCCTCGTCGAGTTCTTGCTTACGTTCGTCGAGCTCATCATCGACGCGATCCCGGGGATTCTGCTGCGGATCAACGTAATCGTGCTCGACCACGTTTCCGCACCCGTCGGTCCACTGGCGTGGTTTCCCAGTCCGCTTCGAGACCAGCAGCTGTCGGGTGACCTGTTGTGGCTCATCGCCGAACTCGCTGACATCCCTGTGCTGGTCCTGCTGTTTGTGCGGTGGTTCAAGCAAGATCGCGGGGAGGCAAAGATCACCGATGACCTCTCAGACGACGAACTGGATGCCCTCACCGCCGCCCACCTTGCCCAGTACGGACCCGGCCGAGAGCACTAAACCCGCAGAGACTAAGGTCCCAACGCGAGCCCGTGAGCCGGTGCTACCGTGAAGGAGTCTGCCCCGACGCGCCGGGGTCCTGACCGGGCTGAGACGAGAATCGCATGAGCGCAACATCCACGGCATGGCGTTTCGGGACGCGCGATCCTGTCACCGACGACATTCTGGCGAAACTGGACGCCTGGTGGAGAGCAGCGAACTACCTCTCGATCGGTCAGATCTACCTGCTCGACAATCCGCTGCTGCGCACACCGCTTTCGCGGGACGACATCAAACCGCGCCTTCTCGGACACTGGGGAACCACCCCCGGGCTGAACTTCATTTACGCGCACCTGAACCGGGTTATCCAGGAGCGCAGCGTCAACACCATTTACGTGACGGGCCCCGGACACGGTGGTCCGGGTATGGTCGCGAACGCCTACCTGGATGGCACGTACAGCGAGGTCTACAACTCGATCGAACAGTCGACAGACGGCATGCGCAAGCTGTTTCGGCAGTTCTCGTTCCCGGGCGGAATCCCGAGCCACGTCGCCCCTCAGACACCGGGCTCGATCCATGAGGGCGGCGAGCTCGGCTACTCCCTTTCCCACGCGTATGGGGCAGCGTTCGACAACCCGACCCTCCTCGTGGCTGCGGTCGTGGGCGACGGTGAAGCGGAGACAGGTCCGCTCGCGACATCCTGGCACTCGAACAAGTTCGTTGACCCGCTCCAGGATGGCGTCGTACTACCGATCCTTCATCTCAACGGGTACAAGATCGCCAACCCGACCGTGCTCGCCCGCATCCCGGAGGAAGAACTTCTCGAGTTGATGCGCGGCTACGGCCACACCCCGTACCTCGTATCGGGAGGCTTCGATGACGAGGATCCGATCGACGTGCACAAGCGTTTCGC
>JAYSPT010000097.1:0-43526 GCA_043721995.1 Salinibacterium sp.
CTCAGCCGCGGCAAGCACCTGCTCATGCATGTCGGGGAATATACAATTCACAGTCACCTCAAGATGGAAGGCTCGTGGCACCTCTACCGCCATGGGTCACGGTGGCGGCGGCCCGCGTGGCAGGCACGCGCGATCCTCGAAAATGCGGACTGGGTTGCGGTGGGGTTCGAGCTCGGGACGCTCGACGTCGTGCCTCGCGCGGAAGTACAGTCGCTCGTCGGATACCTCGGCCCCGACCTGCTGGGAGCTGATTGGGATGCTGCGGTTGCAACATCCCACCTAGCGGCCCAGCCCGACCGGGCCATCGGACTTGCCCTGCTCGACCAGCGCAACCTCGCCGGACTCGGCAACGTCTACCGCAACGAACTGTGCTTCCTACGCGGCGTGCTTCCCACTCGCACGGTCGGGGAACTGACGGATTTGCCCAGGATGGTGGAGCTCGCCAAGCGGCTCATCGAGGTGAACAAGGATCGGCTTGAGCGCACGACGACGGGCAATCTGCGCGGTGACCGGGGATGGGTGTACCGCAGGGAGGGCAAGCCCTGCTTTCGCTGCGGAACTACCATCCTGCGCGGCAAACTCGGTGACACCGATCTGCAATTGCGCGACACCTACTGGTGCCCGCACTGCCAGGTGTGACCGCTCGGTTCGACGTTCGCCACCATTCGGTTGTGAGCGCCGGACCATTCCCGAGTTTCAAACCTCCAAAAGTGAAGCGCCAGCGGTTTGCTATGACTCGGCCGCTCCCCCGCGAGATCGTGGTCAGCTTCTGGATTCTGATCGCACTTCTTGCGGTGAACCTTGTCCGCTGGATAGTGCGAATTGTCGGTTTTAACTGGGACTCATATCTCGCCACAGCGGTCCATTCCTTCGAGCACAACGGCCATCAGATCCAAGTCACCCCGGGCCTAGCTATTTTTAGTCTCATATCATCGTTCGCGGTCGGCACACTCTCGATTGCCTACGGAGTCGCACTCGCTCTTTTATTGCGACGCGGGCTGGGCTGGGTGCGCATTCTGCTCAGCATCTCTGCCCTAATCCAGGTCGTCACCATCATCGTCTCGCTCCCACACCGGGTTGTTCTCGTCGAAATCGCCGACGCCGCCGCTACCGCCGCCGCCGTAGCGTTGCTGTGGGTGCCGAACTCGAAACAGTTCTTTGATGGGGTGAAGTCAGACCGTCGGCTGCACCGCGCTCGGCAACTCGACTAACGAGGGCCCGGTCGGCCCCACCGCAGCGCCAGGAGGAAAAGCATTGCGATCGCAGTACCGATGCCGAGTGCAATCGAGAGGGGCGCCGCGGCGATCAGCACTTGCAGGGTGACAAAGTCGAAGTTCGTGGAGTTCTGAGTATCCGCGTAGAGCCCAGGCAAGCGGGTCGCGATGTAGACGCCACCACCGACTAGCAAGATCGCCGCGATGCCCAGCGCGATCAGGAATGGGTTTGCCCCGCGCGCGACAGGATCCTCGGCATCCGCTGTTTCAACAACGGGAGCCGCGACTGCCGCAAGCTCGACCGGCGCAACATCCGGCTCAATTGCCCGCGCCTGAGAAGGTGCAGGTCGGGTTGCCTGCGGCGCAGCATCCACGACCCCCTGATAGCCGCGCTGGAAGGCTGCGTCGAAGCGTGGATCGAAGTCCCGGTCATCACTCACTGTGCGGCTTTCGCGGCCTTCAGTCGTTTCTTCGCGGCGCGTTCGGTGAGTACCGAAAGATAGTCGCGTACCGGCCGACCGGCGAGCGCCGAGAACTCTTCGGAGACGACCATCTGGATATCGTCACGATTGAGATTTGGATACTTCGCCTCGAGCTTCTCAGTCACTTCGCGCATAACGTCTTCATCGCTAATGTCGGTGCCCATGCCGCTGATCCTAATAGCCCGGCCCGAGAGAGGAGGGTGCGAAGTACAGAGTTGATCCGAGTGAGGGGGTAGATCTAGACGTCGCTCGGAGGACTTGGCTCGGGCACCACCTGCAGCCCGCCCGGAGAATTCGCAGACTTGCTGAGGGCGTTGATCCAGGCCGGGTTGATCAGCGGGGTCTTGCCGCCGAAGTACTCGAAGGCGAGCGAGATGTTCGGGCTGATCCAGACCGACGTTCGCCCGTATCCGTTGCGGCCACCCTCTGTCCAAGTAAATGAGAACGGCTCACCCCGTCGGACTTTTGCCCAGATCACGATCTGAAGGTGGGCAAGGACTCGGTCGTCAAAGCTTCCGGTCAGTTTTGAGTCATAGGTCAGGGTACCCATTTGGGCTCCTCGGCGTTTCTCTCGGAGGTCTGTGCATCGAGAGCATGGCTCTCGGGGTTCTCGTAGCGTAAAAACGATACGCGATCCTTGCCCGCTGTCTTCGATAGGTACATTGCATCGTCAGCGAGCCCCAAGAGCGCGTCACTGCTGGCGGCAGTCGTACCCGGTGTGAACAGCGCGACTCCGATGCTCACAGTGACGGAAAGCCGATCCGGGATGCCCTCCAGCGGTTCCCTGACGACCTCACGGATGCGATCGGCGATCGCGAACGCGGCACTCTCATCCGCGCCGGCGCAGATCGCGACGAACTCGTCGCCCCCGTACCGCCCGACCGTGTCCTGCTGCCGCACAGCCGCCCGGATGCGGTTAGCGACCTCATGCAGCACGCTGTCCCCCACAGCGTGGCCGAGCCTGTCGTTGATGGCTTTGAAGCCGTCAAGGTCGAGGAAGACGATTGCGAGACCGACACCCGACTGGATGGCTTTATCCAGCGCCGAGTTCACCGTGAGCTGAAGCAACTTGCGATTCGCAAGATTCGTGAGCTGGTCGTACAGCGCGAGACGTTCAAGCTCTCGCTGCAACCGGATTCGCACGATCGCCTGGGCCGCTTGGCGCGCGAGGGTGGCCTGCAGATCAGAGACTCCGGTGTCGAACTTCTGCTCACGCCCGAAGAAGCACGCGAGAACTCCAATCGGGCGATCATCCCGCATCATCGGGATGACGCTGACCGCTTCGAGATTGCGGTCCCGCAGTGCCGCCGCGACTTGGGCGAACCCGCCCTCGTCATGGGCCGAGACTGTAACTGTCGCGTCCTGCTCGAGCGCGGCGGCGGACAGTCCGGCGGAGCCGAGGGCAATGAGTCCGTCGAACGGATTGGATCCCGCAACGAGTTCAAGTTGGCTGTCTCCGTTGAGCAGGAGCACTGCTGTTGCCCGTGCGGCGAATGCATCCCGAGCGCTAAGTTCGAGTGAATCGCACACCTGCTGCTCCGTGCTGCTCAAACTGAACTCGTTCGCTGCACGCTGCAGAACTTTCACGCGAGCCTCCGACGCCTCCGCTTCGCGTCGCGAGAGGAGCAGGTCTTGCTCGTACCCCTCCCGTTCGGTGGCGTCAAAGATCGCCATAGTAACGAGCGCAGCATCACCGACGCCACGAACCGCGCAATTCACCAGGACCGCAAATGGTGAGGTGTCGGCCCGGACCAGGCTCAGCACCACCTCGCGTAACTCGCCCTCCCGCCGGAGCTCTGGCGCGAGGCTGCTCTCGTAGAAAGGGTGATTCGCCTCAGCCAGCAACTCCACGAAGGGTGTGCCGATGAGTGCCGTTCGGGAGTGAGATGTCCAGCGCAGAAGTGTGTCATTCGCACCCGTGATCACACCAGCGCCGCTCATCTCCAGAAGACCGCACGGCGCATTGAGATACAGCTCGCGGAACGAGTCGCTGGTGGTGATAGTCAACGAACCTCCTGCCTCGGGGGTCTGGGCTTTCGGCCAATGACGAGGCCAGCGGCTTAGCCTACGCGGAGTATAGGCGCAAGACAGCCGTTATGTGCGGGGTAGAAACAAAATTGGATTCGGCGTGCAATAGGAGCGTAGGGAAGCGAGGGGGAAATCACCCTTGATCGATAACGACCAGTTGTCTGGCGAGTTGCAGGTAGCGCTCGAACGCGGCCAGATCACGGCTCACTACCAACCCCTGGTAGATGTCGCGACCGGTCGTATTGTCGCAGCTGAGGCTCTCGCGCGCTGGACGCATCCCACGCTCGGTCCGGTGCCAGCGTGCCTGTTCATCCCGCTCGCTGAGAAATCCGGCCTCATCCATTCGCTCGGCATTTTCATGCTCGAACAAGCGGTTGCGACGCTCACAGGATGGGCCTCGGAGGGTTCGGTGGTCGGAGTATCCGTCAATGTTTCACCGCTACAACTCACCCGCTCCGATTTCTACGACCGGCTGGAGATGGAGCTGGCCGGGCTGTCACTCCCCGCCGGATCACTGACCATAGAGATTACCGAGAATCAGCCGCTCTTTGACTCTGCCCTGTCGATCCAGCGTCTCAGTCGCCTGCGTCGGCGCGGGTTAGGAATCTCGATCGACGACTACGGCGTCGGGTATTCCTCGCTTGCGCAACTTGATCGTCTTCCCGCGACGGAGCTCAAGATTGATCAGAGCCTCGTACAGGACCACTCGGCCGAATCGCTCGCCCTCATCGCCGCCGTGGTCGAACTCGCACACTGGCGCGGGATGAGAGTCGTTGCCGAGGGTGTTGAGACCGGCGAGCAGTTCCAACGCATAAGCAAACTGGACTGCGACCGAGCCCAAGGGTTCCTCGTAGGCAAACCGACTCCGCGCGAGTGGCTGGAGGAGCTCGTCAAGGCACAATCATGAACGTGCGGCACGGTGAAGTGCGGGGCAGCATAGTTCAGAGGCCGTCATAGCCGACCTGCGGCGACGAATCATCGGCGGACTCGGCTGCGTCGCCACCGACATCGATCTGCGTCCAGACAACGGGCATACCGGGCGAGAACAGGATGTCCACGCCGGGACCGGACCGCAACGGCGGGATGTTCACGTACCCGCCGCCAGCCTGGATCGCCGTGAGGATCTTCGCGCGCAACTCCGCCACGGGATCCGGGAGGAAGTAGTCACGCCCGTCGACGGTGAGCCTGTTTATCGTCGCCACGCATCAACCCTTCATCCCTATCCGACATCGCCGGATTGCTCACAAGGTTACTTCGGTGTGCCCCATGACTGGAATACTTGTGCCCATGGGTCAACTCCTGTACGGATCACCACCCGAGGGCTTCGAGGTGGACGATCGCACCCTCGCCCACATCGAGGTGGTCGCCCTGGCCAAGCTCCGGCGCAACGAAGGCTTCGCGCTCACCCTCGAGCAAGGTAATGCCGGCCGCACCACGATGTGGATCAGTACCAGTAGCGACCTGCGGTTCAGCTTCGACGCTGCCAGGCATGAAATTAACCGCGCGTGGCTTGATGTGCTCATGGACTCGGCGAATATGCCCGCGGGCCTGCGCGTCGAGCCGGAGCCGACCGCGGAGAAGTAAGCCGAACTTTGCGGGGCGTAACTCGCAGGATCCGAGCCGCAAAAATCGCGATACCGGCCGCACAAACGGCCTGCACAGCTACTTGGCGCTGCTGCAGCTATGCCGGTGAAACAGCAAAACTGATCCCCGTGACTGAGTGAGGAGTGACCCTGACGTAGTTGAACTTCTCGCCGGGCTGCTCGGCGCGCAGGCTGAGCACGCCCGACGCGTGAATCTCCTCATCGAGCGCTAGCCGCTGTGCATTGCCCTTGATCACGACGCTGTACCAGCGACCGTCACGATTCACCTCGGCTTGTACAGCAACGGAAGGATTGCGGGTGAGTTCGACGAGCTTGGCGCCGGGCGCGCTCCTGAAGTACAGCATGCGGTCGTTGACGAGGTAATTGATGGGCATGATGTCGACACCGGTCGGCTCGGCCCGCAACGCCAGGTGTGCAACACCGGATTCGCCGAACACTTCCCAGACTTCATCCACGCTCAGGTGCGCCGTCTGGCTCTGCATGATTTCAATCGTGGATGCTGCGCCTCCGCGAGCCCGGCGCGACAGGCTCTCCGTGCCTGCTGCGATTTCATTTTCGATGAAATGCACACCCGGAACCTCTTGCACGGCGTGCCTCACCGTAGAGCGCGCGAGAGGATCCGGAGCGTGGCCCGCCAGGGTCACCACGTGCTGGTGGACGGTGAACTGCACCTCATTGGCAAGCACTCCAAGTGCATCGAGCACCTCGGCGATGTCCGCTCGCACCTCGCTGTCCGTGCGATGTCGGCCGGCCAGGTTTAGTTTGACGACCAGGTAGCTGTGTACCACCGTGACGCCCTCAACTGATGATGCGACATCGAGTACCGCGAGTCGCTCGGCATAGCTGGCGACCCATCCCTCGAGGACCAGATCGCCGCCGTCGATCGAGCAAACGATATTTTTCGAGTCGATATTCGCTGACTCGTCGAGAGCTCGGCGGACCAGATCCGCCATGCTCGGGGTTTTACTCACTGGGCACCTCGCCGACTTCCGTTACTTGAACCGTACACTCGGGAATCACGCTCGGTGATGACCCAACCCGTCGCTCGCCCGCCGAAGGCACGGGTATTTGACGGCATTCGCGAGTACGATTCTCACAGTGGAAATGAGGATCACATGCGTGCATCGGGTCGGGGCTTTGGACTACTTCGTGGGTTGCTGGTGATCGCGGGAACGATCATCCTCCTCGTCGTCGCGTTCTACGCCGCGCTCCTCGCGATCGGCGTCGCTGTTGTCTACTTCACAGTTCGTGCTGTTGTCAGAGCGCTGGCTGGCCGCGGTCGGAGACAGTATTCCGATGAGACGGTCGTAATCGCTCCGGCATACCGGGCGACCCGCACGCATTCCGGTGCAACAGCCCAGCGCATCTATGTGCTGCCGCCGCAGCCGACCAGCAGCACTTTTTAGCACCTCTCAGCTGAGCCCGACGAGACTCAGCCCCAGCCACTCCGCGAAGCTGTCGAGTTCGGCGCGAACCATCTCGTACTCCTCTGCCTCGAACGGCAGGAACTCGTGAATGGTGTTCACCCTGAGCACCTCTTGCTTACGATCGGCTTCGGCGTCGAGCATCCCGACGAAGCGGTCACCCATCAGAATCGGATGCGCGAAGAAGCCGTAACGGCGCTGCGGCTTGGGCTTGAACTGCTCGAGCACATACTCGAACTCGAAGATGTCCCTTAGGAACGGGCGGTCGAAAAGCATGCTGTCGTAGGGGTTGAGGAACGCGACGCGGCCACCCTCATCCTGCTCGAGCGCCTCGAGCGCCTCGGGGTCAACCCGCCATTTCGATGCGAGCCCCTCAATCACCGCGGGCTCCCCGGCCTCGCCAACCGGCGTCCACGGGGACCTGTACTTCGCGATGCCGATCGACTTGAGCTTCCGTTCGCCACGCAGTCGAGCGGCTTCCGCGTCGTCATATTCGGGCAGGTCGGCTGGATAGACCCGCTCGGCGAGATCCCAGCGACGGTGGCGTCCCTCCCGACCGACTACGGCGATGACGCCCTGGCGCTGTAGAAAGTCGAGCATGATCGGCACTTGGTTTGCCCCGGACCATCCGTCCGGCGGGCGGGCAACATCCGCAGTGTCCGGGATCGCACTCGCGAGCAATGGCCCACCCGCGCGCAGTTGCGCGATGACATCGCTTCGGAATTTCTTGTTTGCATCGAGCCAGTCACGACTGCTCTCGCGGTGCGGCCATCGCCGCATTATCGGAAGCATGAGCGGCAAGAGGCTAATTGGGCGGAACGAACCGTCAAACTCGAACAGCTGCCGATCCTCCTCAACCGCTTTCGTAAGCTGGTTTGGCTCATAGCTCTCGCCGATGCGCGACCACAGGATGGTGTGCTCGGCTGGTGCGATCGTCGCTGTCGGATCGATCTTGACCGCACCGAGCTGCTCGGCAACTCCGACAACATCACCCGGACGCTTCGCATCCAACAACTGGGCGCCCACCGCGATACGTCTGGCGTCGTTACGGGTGAGTTGGTGAGTCATGTGTGGTCCGCTACTGACGGAGTCGTCGCACAGGTGCCGCGCTCCGGGGTGTCGTTCGCTGCTGCGGAACTCATCAGATATTTAATCTAGCCAGTTGTGGATGTGCGCGGTGCGGAAACGATCCACTCCAGAATCTGTTTAGCTAGCCGGGTGACCGCACCCGAACCGCATTCCGCGTGGGCCGGCACAGGGAATTCCGGCGAGGCTTTTCAGCATTTTCCCGCGCTTGTCGGGAAGGCGGCGTGACTTCACCACGAGCCGCCCCGCTGTCGAGGTCTTAGAGTTGAACATACCAACTGGTCGGAACCTGAGAGAATCCCGGACCAGCACACAACGACTGTTCGGCGAGGAGCACCCGTGGGCCGATTCGATGGCAGAACTGCACTCGTGACGGGGGCCAGCCGCGGCATTGGGCTCGCCATCGCGAAACGGCTCGTCGCCGATGGCGCGCGTGTCGCGATCACCGCGCGCGGGCCGGAGACGCTGGCTGCTGCCGTTGTCGAGCTGGGCGGGCCCGATGTGGCAATCGGGATCGCGGGCAAAGCCGACAGCGCTGGGCATCGTGCGGAGGTCTTCGCGCAAGTTTCCAGCCGGTTCGGCACGCTTGACTACCTCGTCAACAACGCGGGCGTCAATCCCGCGTACGGCACCCTCGCCGCCATCGGCGACGACGTGGCGCGCAAGATCTTCGACGTCAACGTGCTCGGAACCCTGGCATGGAGCCGTGAGGCCGTTGCCGCCGGTCTCACAACATCCATCGTCAACATCGCGTCAATCGCGGGCGTCACGGCCGCACCTGGCATCGCAATGTACGGCGTATCGAAGGCAGCGCTCATCAACCTGACCGCCCAGCTTGCGTTCGAGCTCGCCCCGGGCATCCGGGTCAATGCTGTCGCTCCTGCCGTCATCAAAACGGACTTCGCGAAAGCGCTCTACGAGGGTCGGGAAGAGCAGGTTGCGGGCGCGTATCCGCTCAAACGACTCGGAATTCCAGCGGATGTTGCGGGGCCGGTGTGCTTCCTGCTGTCTGAGGACGCCGCATGGATCACGGGCCAGACCGTCATCATCGACGGCGGGGGCACCCTCGCGCCGGTGCTGTGACGATGATTAACGATACCGTGGAGGGAGAGACGCCGATTCTCGAGAAGCTCACGCGGGCATCCGTCCATCTGTTTGCCGAGCAGGGCTACGGCCAGACCAGCGTGCAGCAGATTGTGGATGCCGCGGGCGTCACGAAGGGTGCGCTGTACCACTACTTCAAATCGAAGGATGATCTACTCTTCGGCATCTATGACCGCCTGCTTTCACTCCAGCGCTCTCATCTGGACGATATCGTCGCACGTGGACTGGACGCCGAGGCGACGGTCCGGCTGGTCTGCGAAGACGTGATTGTGACCTCGATTGACGGCCTGCACGAAGCTACCGTGTTCTTTCGCTCGCAGCATATGCTGAGTGCAAAACGGCAAACCGAGGTGAAGCGCCGCCGGCGCGAGTACAACGACGCGTTCGAAGTCATCCTCGCGCGTGGACAGGTCGACGGGGTATTTCGCGACGATATTCCGCGCCCGCTGCTCATCGCGAACTTCTTCTCCGATGTGCACTACCTGTCGCAGTGGTACTCGCCGGGCGGACCACTGTCGAGAGCGCAGGTCGCGGGCGAGCTCACAGACCTCTATCTGGCGGGCCTGAGTTCGGCACGGCCAAGGGAGTTGAGGTGAACCTCATCCGGCCCATCGGCAAACCGCAAAGCGCGCGCGCCGGCCGCAAGTTCCGCTAGCGGGAAATCATCCGACAACCCCGCTGCTCCGAAAACCTGGATCACCCGATCGAGAATCTTCTCGACCATGCGCGGCACGGCAATCTTGATCGCCTGGATCTCAGAGTGCGCGGCGCGATTGCCCACGGTATCCATCAACCACGCGGTCTTGAGGACCAGTAGCCGGTTGGCCTCAAGCTCGACGCGCGCCTCCGCAAACCACTCGCGTATGACGCCCTGCTCTGCCAGTGGTCGTCCGAATGCGACGCGAGCATTGGCTCGTTCGCGGCCCAGCTCGAGAGCGCGCTCGGCCGCACCGATCAGGCGCATACAGTGATGGATGCGTCCCGGCCCGAGGCGCGCCTGAGCCATCGCAAACCCGTCACCTTCCACCCCGAGCAGGTTGGCTATCGGAACTCTCGCTCCCTCGAACCGCACTTCCGCGTGGCCGCCGTGGTCGCGATCGTTGTAGCCGAATACCGACAGGGGCCGAACGATCGTGACACCGGGCGTATCGCGCGGCACGAGCACCATGCTCTGCTGGCGATACCGCTCCGCACCCGGGTCGGTCTTTCCCATCACGATCAGGAGCTTCGCATCCGGGCTCATTGCACCTGTCGACCACCACTTGGTCCCGGTGACGACGTACTCGCTGCCATCTGCGCTGCGGGTGATAGAAGTCTGGATGTTCGTGGCATCCGACGACGCCACATCCGGTTCAGACATGCAGAATGACGAACGGATGCTGGCATCCAGCAACGGCCGCAGCCATTCCTCCTTCTGCATCTCCGACGCGTAGGCACTGAGCAACTCCATGTTGCCGGTGTCAGGGGCGGAGCAATTGGTCGCAACCGGTCCGAGCTTGGGGCTGCGCCCGAGCAGTTCGCACAGCGGCGCGTACTGCAGGTTCGTCAAGCCCGCGCCCTCGGGGCCGGGCAGGAACAGGTTCCACAGGCCGCGTCGGCGAGCTTCGACCTTCAGCTCCCCCACGATCGGCTGCTGCGACCATACCTGCGGGTTCGCCCGCAGCTGCCGCTCGAGCACAACCTCGGCCGGGTAAACGCGCTCGTCCATGAAAGCCTGCAGGGTGGCGTGGAGTGACGCCATTGCGGTGTCGGGTGAAAAATCCATCTACTCGCCTTCCAGGTAGAGCAGCCCGGTGCGAGCGAGCGGGGTGACGAGCTGACCGATCTGGTCGAAGCCGGCGCCGACGGTCTGGCCGGCCCGAAAGCGGTAATGAATGCCCTCGAGAATCACTGCGAGTTTGAACGCGGCCATCGCGAGATACCACGGCAGTTCGGGCACGCTGACCCCGGCGGTCGCGGAGTATTCGTCGACGAGCTCTGCAAAGCTCGGGTAGCCGTCATCCGTCGATACGGACGATGGCACAGCGCCCCGCGGCATGTCGGGGTAGGTGTTGATATTCCAGTACAGGCCCAGCAGCCCCAGGTCGGTAAGCGAGTCACCGAGCGTCGCCATCTCCCAATCGAGGATGGCGCTCAACTGCGGAGTGCCCGCGACGTCACGCACGAGCGCGTTGTCGAGCCGGTAGTCGCCGTGGAGGATTGACGAGCGCGTCGTCTCAGGGATGCCCTCGCGCAGTTTTTGCTGCAGCTCGTCGAGTTCGGGAAGAGGGCGAGTACGCGACCCGTCGTACTGCTTGCCCCAGCGCTCGACCTGGCGCGTCAGAAATCCATCCGGCCGCCCGAAGTCGTCAAGCCCCACCAGGCCGGGATCTATGGAGTGCAGGTGCGCCAGCGTGCCAACCAGATCGAAACTCAAATCACGAAGCTGGGCGGGCGCGTAGGCGGCGTTGTCTTTGCGCGTCGCGAGCGTTCGGCCTTCGACGCGCTGCATCAGATAGAAGCGCGCATCAACTCCAGCGCTTTCATCATCGATGAACAGCACGGCCCGCGGCACCGGCACCGGGCTGCCAGCCAACGCAGAGATGACCCGAAACTCACGTTCCATGTCGTGAGCGGTCGCCTGCACGTGCCCCAGAGGCGGCCGCCGCAGAACGAGCGGCTCCGACGTACCGACGAGCGAATAGGTCAGGTTGCTTCGACCGCCCGCGATGAGGGTCGCGCCGAGTGGCTCTGTGCTCAGTAGCTCAGGGTTACTACCCCGCAGCCAGTTCTCGAGCTCACGAACATCCAGCCCCGGCAGCATGCTCCCATCATACCGACCATTCGGTATGCAGCGCGTGTAGTGTTTCTCCTGCGAGATCAAGGGAGACTGAATGACACAGCAGAGCGCCACGAGCCATCAATGGAAGCTGACTCGCAGGCCTTCGGGCACGCCGGTGCCACAGGACTTCGCCTACGAGAGCGTCGCGCTGCCACCTCTCGAGCCGGGCGAGGTGCGCGTCGCCAACGAATTTATCTCTGTCGACCCGTACATGCGCGGGCGCATGAACGACATGAAGTCCTACATCCCGCCATTCGAGCTCGGCAAGACGATGCAGGGCGCCGCTGTGGGTCGTGTCATCGAATCGCGCTCCCCCGACCTCGCCGAGGGGGATCTGGTCGAGCACATGAAGGGCTGGCGGGATGTCGCCCAGGGCACGTCGCGCGAGTTCACTCCGCGACGCGGGGTGGGCAGCCTGCCCTCCTCCGTCTATCTGGGCCCACTGGGAGTTCCCGGTTTCACCGCCTGGGTCGGACTGTTCGTCATCGCTGAAATGCAATCGGGCGACACCGTCTTCGTCTCCGGTGCCGCGGGTGCCGTGGGTACGGCCGTCGGACAGCTCGCGCGAATGCACGGAGCTTCCCGAGTCATCGGAAGCGCTGGAACCGCGGCAAAGGTCGAGTTGTTGCAGAGCAAGTATGGGTATGACGCGGCTTTCAATTACAAGGACGGCTCGGTATCGCGCCAGCTCGCGGGCGCCGCACCCGAGGGCATCGACGTGTACTTCGATAACGTCGGCGGCGACCACCTCGAGGCAGCCATCTACGCGATGAACGTTGGAGGAAGGGCGGCAATCTGCGGCTCAATTTCGGGCTACAACGCCGAGTCAATGCCAGCCGGGCCCCGAAACTTGTGGATGCTCACCACCAAGTCACTCACCCTCAAGGGCTTCACAATTCCGAGCCTGACGCGGTACCTGGAGCCGTTCCTCGCGGAGGTCACACCCCTCGTCGCATCCGACGAATTCGTCTGGGATGAGACCGTCGTCGACGGCATCGACAACGCTCTCGAGGCTTTCAACGGGCTCATGCGCGGAGCTAACACGGGCAAAATGCTGGTTCGGATCGGATAGGGAAGATGTCAACAATCAAGAAAATTGCGGTGCTCGGTACCGGCGTGCTCGGCTCCCAGATCGCATTCCAGGCCGCCTACTTCGGCTATGACGTGACCGCTTACGACATCAGCGACGAGGTTCTCGAGAAAGCACGGCCTCGCTTCGCCGGGCTGGCCAAGACGTACCAGGCCGACAAGATGGTGGCGGCAACCCTGGAGAGGACGGATGCCGCACTCGCGCGCCTCACCCTGACATCCGACCTCGGCGAGGCCGTCGCAGACGCCGACCTCGTCATCGAGGCGGTTCCGGAGGTTCTCGAGATCAAGCGGGAAACCTACACGAAGCTCAGTAGCCTTGCGCCGGCGAAGACGATTTTCGCCACGAACTCCTCTACCCTGCTGCCCAGTGAAATGAAGGAATTCACGGGACGTCCCGACAGGTTCCTCGCCCTCCACTACGCCAATCAGGTCTGGCGCTACAACACGGCCGAGATCATGGGGACGGCCGATACCGACCCGGGCGTGTTCGCTGCGGTGGTGGAATTCGCAATCGGGAGTGGGCTCATCCCGATTGAGTTGAAGAAGGAGAAGGCGGGCTACGTTCTCAATTCGTTGCTCGTGCCGTTGCTGACGGCCGCCGCGGGGCTGCTGCTCGGTGGGTTTGCGGACGTCGAGACGATTGACAAAACCTGGCGACTCGCCACGGGAGCTCCGTCTGGGCCGTTCCAGATCTATGATGTCGTCGGTCTCAATACGGCCTACAACATCGCGACCACCAGTGCCGATCCGCGCATGCAGGCCTGGGCAGCGTTTCTGAAGGAGAACTACATCGATAAGGGCAAGCTCGGGGTCGCTACGGGTGAGGGCTTTTATAAGTACTGAGCCGAGGTTGCTGGCCGAACTCGTGCCATCCCCAACCGTGGAATTCCTGACGTACAGTCACCCTGTGAACTCGATGAGCCTGAACTTTCCTAACCAAAAACTGAAGCGACGCGATCCCACCAGCTCGCTGCAGCTGCGCGCTGACGATCCCCGAGCTCGAGGGCGGTACGCCGTATCGCGTCACGGTTCGTCCAGACAGCCTCTAGTGCTGGCATCCACCGGCCAGTGGTGAGCGCCTCGACCGACATGGCGGAGTCCTGTCCGAAATTGCGCAGAGCCCCTCGTAGCTTTACCTCGGTGTAGTCGTCGACGTAGACGCCAACGGCAGGTACACCTCCCGGAACAGCGAAGACTACGGGGTGATAGCGGCTGCTAACCACGAGACTGGCCCTGCGCGTGAGCAGCGCGGTGATGAGCGAATCAACCGGATCCGCTACCCGGAACGTTGCAGTCATGAGCGCAGCAACCTCAGCGTGCATCACCGAGTCACCGCGCACTAGCTCGGGATTCAGCGACCCGAAATGTGGTGCGAACACGATCTCGAGGCCCATCCTCACAGCGACGTGATCGAGCATGGCGGCAAATCCAGCGATGACCTCGGCTCGATTGGCATCACCCACGTGACTGGAGAGCGTGACGAGGCAGTAGTTCTCGGTCCCCGTTACGCCCTCACCGAGGAAGCTCGCATCGTCGACATTGAGTTCGCACGACACCCCGAGGGATGTGAGCAGGTCGAGCGAATCGGCTTCCCGCACGCCGACGAGTGCAGCCCCCGAGAGCAGCTCGCGCACGAGAAGTGCGTCTGCGTCATCCAGATAGGGGCCAATCGTCTGGCCACTCACCACGAGGGGCACACCGAATATGCGAGCGAGTGCGCCCAATGTTGCTCGCTCGAACACGTGCATGGGCCAGAGCGTCGAGATGTTGCCGCCGCCGGCTATCCCTACCCCGTCTGACCGACGGATCGCCTCAATGACGGCGTGGGCTGGATCGCCGGGATCTAGAAGCCCGCCATCTCCGCGGGCGGTGCGGATGATGCGACCCATCCGTTCCACGCACGCTTCGCGGTCATCCGGCGAGCGGTAGGTGAAGCCGAAGTTTCTGATCGACTCGAGTGAATACCGGGCCGCTGTGTCCGACGGTTGCGAGGAGAGCCCGACGATGTTCTCCGCACCCCTCCGGCGCAGTTGGTCGACGAATACCTCGAACATCGCCTCGTCACCAATGTGGATATTTCCGTCGAGTACGCCCACATCGCCGATAACCACGATCCGCATATTCTGTTCCGATGTTCGACCGCCTGAGTCCGCACGCACCCGAATGCGCTCTTCGATGCTTTCGTGAACGACCCAGGCTGGCGCGCAGGACACTTATCATCGAAGGTAGGTTATGCGTCAGTTTACTTCCGGTATCCCGCGGAAGCTCGTGTATGGAAGGACGTGGGTGTGGGCATACTGACCTCACTAGACGCCGTGCAACTGGCTCCTCGCCTGGTTGATTCGCTGCGCCTCGCCGACGATCTCGCATTCGAAGCCAGCCGCGGTGGCGGTGTGCGCACGATCCGAGTGCTCGAGGCCGCAACCGCGGGGGACGACCAGATCACGGCGATCGCGGCGACCCACGCTCTCGCCGCGGTCTTCGACGCCCAGGCAGATGTCGCGCTGTCGCGCCTGCTGTCTGACGACCGTGGCTTCCTCCGCGAACACGCTGCGTGGGCGCTGAGTACTCGACTGCCCCAGGCAGACACCGTGGGTCGCCTTATCGGCATGGTCGCCGTGGGCGGATTCGGCGGGATGCTCGCCCAACGCACGCTCGAGCAGTGGTCCGATATGGCATCCGCGGTGATCGCAGTCGGACTTGAGGGTGCCCTGCTCGGGGTGCAGGATCCCGGTTCGCGCTACCGCCTTGTTGAGACACTGAGCCTCGTGCGCAGTGCCATGGTGGTGCCCGCCCTGATTCGATTGGCAGCGGACCGATCCGAGCATGAGTCAGTGCGAGTCGCCGCAGTTTCGGGGCTCGGCCAGCGTCAGGATGACCGGCAGGTGGAATCCTTCCTTGACGAGCTTGACCCGACCAACAGCTACCTCGGGGACATCGTGAGGCTCGCGCTCCTCGACCTGCGCGCTCCCCTCACGCCGACACACGCTCATCGCAACGGTCTGACGATTGCCCAGATGTTCCTGAACGCGGACATCGATGCCGACCTCAGCCAGGCTGGCAGCGGCGACAACGGAGGCATTGCAACGCTCCTCGTGCGACTCGGCGACGCGCTGGTCGCATTGGAACCAGCACCGGTGCAGCGCGTTCTCACGCTGTCGCGGGGTTTGGCGGCGGATGCCCTGACGAGCGCACGGGAGATAGGCAACACACACTCCGGACACGTCTTCGGACGCATCCCAACCCTGAACGAGCCCGTGCAGTCCGCCAATGCCTGGCCGCTGCGCGTAGCCGCCCGACGCGGAATCCGGCGTATCCTGCGAGCCTCGGGAGGTGTCGACGTGCTGCACCTGAGAATGGCGGACGTCGGCAGCCTTGCGGCCGCAGACGTGGCCCGCGAGTTGGAGGTGCCCGTCGTCTTCACCGTCGCACCCGACCCGCACGCAGTGATCGATTCGCTCGACAAATCCGGGCGGCTCACACGCTGGAATTTCGGGGAAATCGACGAGTCAGAGCATTTCTGGTTCAGAACACGTCTCGTGCAGCAACTCGCCAGTAATGCGGCGCACACCGTGCTGTTCCCTCGCCCCGAACTGCAACGCGACATGCGTGAACTCGTGGGAATCGATATCACGGCACATCCAGAGCGTCACACGATCGTGCCGGAGGGCATCGACCTGAAGGTCGTAGACCGCGCCGTCGAGGAGGCCGCTGCGGCTGCCGCCGGAGAGACACCGGCTCCGGCACTGCTCGAAATGCAGCAGCTCCTCGAGCAGTTGCCGCCGGAACGCCGCGGGCTGCCTCTGATCGTGAGTGTGGGCAGATTCACGCGCGTTAAGGGCATGTCGAGCATCGTCGAGGCATGGGCGGCAGGACCGCTCGTCGAGCGGGCAAACCTGCTGCTCATTGGTGGCGACCTTCAGAACCCATCAGCCGATGAGAAGGAGCAGCTGGACGAGATCGATGCGGTAGTACCGGCAGTCGAGCGTCTCCGGCGCGGACTGCTGCTGCCCGGTCACCGTCGCAATGACACGGTCGCACATTGGGTTGCTGCGGCTCGCTTCGGGTTGACTGACCTTGCCGCCCCGCGCGGCATCTACGTGTGCGGCAGCCTCAAGGAAGAGTTCGGTATCGCGCTGCTCGAAGCAATGGCGACGGGACTCTTTGTCGTGGGCCCGAGTGGAGGCGGACCCGCGACCTACGTCGAGGAAGGCGTGACGGGCATCCTCACCCTGACCTGGGATATGGGGATGCTCGGCACAGCGATGCTCGATGCGCTGGATATCACAGCGGCCGAAACCACCGACGAACGCGCCACCCGGTCACGCTCAACGGTCGAGCGCAGTTTCACGATCCAGGCGATGGCCGCCTCGCTCGCCACGGTGTACGAATACGTACAGCACTCCGAGCGTGAGTTGCTTGACTGGATGTCCTTACAGTGACGCTGCTCGTCATTTGCCCCGACTACGCCTCCCATCTGCTGCCGCTGGTCACTCTCGCGACGGCGTGGCGGGATGCTGACGAGCGAGTCGTGGTTGCAACGGGACCTGCGACCGATTCGATTGTGCGCGCGTTCGGCTTCGAGCGTGTGGACCTGCGACTCGGCAAGGGCTCCAATCCGGGCGTGATCCGGCCCGAGGATCAGCCAACCGGCGAGGATGACGCGCTGCGCGGTTTCTTCGATGCGACCCGCCGCGGCATGATCGCCACGCTCGAATTCCAGTCCGAGGCGCGGCTGAGCGATCTCATGTGGGAGCCGGTGCGCGTGGGACGTGAGGTTGTCGCAGTCGTCGAGTCGGTGCATCCGGACCAGATCATCGTCGACCACCTGGCATTCAGCGCGCGGGTGGCTCTGACCGCTGCCGGGATCGCCTACGGGGATGTTGTGGTCGGGCATCCGTCTGCCCTTCCGGTGGCCGGCGAGGTGTACGGTTTCCCCCCGGAGTGGCCTGCCGCTTTCGATCCTGGCCCCCTCGACCTCGCGAAGCTCCGCGACCTCTGCGAGCGCGTCAGCGCGTCGTTCACTGCGGAGTGGAATGCGGCACTCCTTGAGCTGAACCCCGCGGCAGCCCCGTCTCCCAGTGCATTCGAAGAGCATGGGCCGCTGGTCTTGTACAACTACCCGCAGGAACTCGCGGATGCGGCTCGACCGCTGCCACCGCATGTGTTTCTCGGTTCAGCAGTTCGCGAGGAACCGTACGACGCGCAGGTCGCGGAATGGATCGCTGCAAGCGATCGACCCTTCGTTTACGTGAGTTTTGGCAGCTTCCTGTCGGTGCGCTCGGATGTTCTCGCGCGCGTTGCGCGCGCGATCGAGGAGAGTGGCCTGCGTGCCGCGGTCGCCGTTGGTTCGACGGATCGCGACGAACTGGGCGAACTGCCCCGCTCATGGCTGGTACGAGGGTTCCTTCCGCAGGTCACCCTGTTGCGATCCGCAGCGGCAGCAGTCACGCACGGGGGAAACAACAGCGTCACCGAAGCCATGACGGCCGGGGTACCACTGCTCTTACTTCCGTTCTCGACTGATCAATTCGCCGGGGCGGCTGCCGTCGAGCGCGCAGGCTTCGGGGTGGCACTGGCGCCGAACACCGCCACGAGCGAGCAACTGCTCCAGGGTTTGCGCGACGTACTTACGCTGCCCGCGGCGCCGCTTCAGCGGCTTTCGGATTCGCTGATTCAGAACCCTGGCAGCAGTCGCGCGTTTGCGGCGCTCTCGGCAACGAGCTGAAGCATGGCGTCGGGATCGCTGCCGGCCTGACGATAGCGGCCCATCAGAGCCGCGTTGGCATCATATTGTTCGCCCTCACGCGGTTCTTCAACGTGGTGCAATGCATAGACACGACCGAGGTGCCGTTGCGGAGACTGCCCAATCAAAGCGATATGAGCCCGATACCAAGCCGCATCTTCGAATCCCCATCCGCGGAATCGCTCATCCTGCCCAGCATGGCTGGCCCAGGTGCGCGGCGTCGTCACGTACACGCCCGAGCACGCCCCGCTGACGACCTCGGAGTCGCACTCGCCCAGTGGCACCCCGTCGACATACTGCGCCGTTCCCAGCGGTCCGAGCCAGTGGTACTCGGTGTACGGCAGATGCACGAGTCCGCTGTGCCGTGCCGCGGCGATGGCGTCGTACAGAGGCTCAAGCTCCGGGATGGTGTCAGCGTCGTTGATGATCATCACCTCGTCCGCAGCTCGGGATGCTACTCCCAGGTTGCGGCTCTGCGCGAGGTTGAAGTGGTCGTCACTTGAGTCGACAAACTGGAAGTCAACGTCCCCCATGTTGTCGCGATACCAGTCGAGCAACAGCTTGAGCGCGGGTAGGCGGGACGGCTGTTCGCGCCACGGAATCACGACAGTCAGCATCCGTCCACCCTACGACGTTCCCGCGAGACCATCCCACACGGCGGTCAGACGAGCTGGTCGGCCTGCGAGCGCTTGGGACCTTTGGCACTGTGACGGGAGGCGGATTGTTGGGAGCATCGAAAATATGGTCATTGTCACCCTGCTCCATGTTCTCGGAGCGGTATTCATCGTCGGACCCATGGCAATACTTCCCATGGTCGGCCTCTCCGCTTTGCGGAAGGGCAGCTACCCCATGGCCCTCAATATCGCGCGGACCACGCGCTGGCTCACCTATCTTTCGTTGGTGGTGGCCTTGGCCGGATTTGGGTTGATCCCCATGATGGATCCCGCCGATAACCTCTCCGTGACAACGCCGTGGATTCTGGCATCGATCGTGATTTACCTGATCGCTTTCGTCCTCAGCGCAATCGTGGTCGTGCCCCGGTTGTTCCGTGCCGCGGAGGCCGCGGTACCGACTGACGGTGAAGGCGCGACTCGCTACCCCGCCCTTGCCATGGGTTCCGGAATCACGGCCATCCTCTTGGTCATGGTCGTGGTGCTGATGGTGTGGCGGCCCTGATCGCGCACCTCAGCGCGCGACCACCACAGGCGAGTTGATATTCAGGAGTACCTCGTGCGCGACCGAGCCGATCAGTTCGGCATGGTCGCGGCGGCTCACGCCGAGCACGAGCATGCTTGACCTGCGGCTGATATCCAGGAGTGATTCTGCTGGCCGCCGCCCGGAAAACCGACTGACGACTGTGAGTTCGGGTGCCGACTCCAGGGCGGCTTTGGCAGCGTCAGCGAGCAGGCTGCGCCCACGCGCCCGCCCAAGAACGGTATCCGGGCCCGAGTGCAGCAAGGTCAACTCCTGGCCGCTCTGCCGTGCCTCCTGCGCACCCACTTCGACCGCCGCGGCCCACGTGCCATCATCGGCAATTCCCACGATGACACCCTTTCGTGAGACGAGGAAGTTTTCCGGAATCACCGCGACTGAACAGGGGGCGGCGAATGCCATCACGATGCTCTGGGTGCCGAGCACGCGTCCAAGAATGTAGCCGGTCTTGTGAGTGCCCACCACCAACAGGTCTTCTGGCCCGACCGCGGCAACCAACTCACCGGCGGCGCTACCGTGCGTGAGGCGTTGTTCGAGCTCAAGGTCGGGTGCCGTGCTGTGCGCGACTCGAGCAGCCTCGGCGAGGATAACCGCTCCCCGATGCTCCTCCTCGTCGGCGACCCCTCGACCAGCCTGCCCCCACTCCTCATCCGCAACGTGCACCAGCCGCACCGCTTCGCCCAGACGAGCGCCGCGTCGAACTCCCCAATGCAGGGCGGCCCTGCTCGGATTCGAACCATCCACACCGATGACTATCATCAGGAAAGCGTCCACGCCCCGTAGAGGAGCTTTGTCTCTACCATGGCTACAAGGCTTGCAAAAGTCGCGTCGACCGAACAGGGGCGAAGGTCCCTCGATGCCGGGCCATGGAGTTTAACTATGCAGAGCGACGCCGACCTGAGTTTCCCCGACGAGCCGCGCTCCCGGCTGGATCGTGTGCTCAGCGACCTCGTCGACAGCGCGAAGGATGTACTTGCCACCCAAGGTCGACTCCGCAAACTTCTGAAAGCGAGCAGGGTCGTCGCGGACGAGCTGGACCTCGCCGTTGTCCTTCGCCGCATCGTTGAAGCGGCTGTGGAGTTGGTGGGAGCGCAGTACGGCGCGATCGGTGTGATCAGCCCCGAGGGCACTCTCGAGCAGTTCATCCACGTCGGAATGTCCCCGGACCTCGTCGAGGCCATCGGAAAACTCCCCACCGGACACGGCTTGCTGGGTGCCGTGATTGAGGACCAGGAAACAATCCGGCTTGAGCACCTGAGCGCGGACCCGCGATCGATCGGCTTTCCGCACGGGCATCCGCCCATGGAGAGCTTTCTCGGCGTACCCGTTCGGGTGCGCGGCGAGGTCTACGGAAATCTTTACCTCTCCGAGCAGAGGACCGGAAAATTCAGCGAGGATGACGAGCAGCTGCTCAGCGCGCTGGCCGCGACCGCAGGAGCGGCGATCGACCATGCGCGGCTGTACGGCGAAAGTGAGCGGCGGCGTCGCTGGTCCGCCGCCGCCGCAGAGATCACGGCAGCCCTACTGTCAGCCGAGTCAGAAGGCTCCTTATCCATCATCGCGGAGCGCGTCGCGGATCTGGCCGAGGCTGATCTCGTGTGTGTCGCAGTTCCGCTCGGTCATGGACAGATGTCGATTGAGATTGCTCGCGGACCTCGTTTCGAAGAGTTCGTGGGAGCATCCTTCAATTCTGAAAACACCATCGAGGGGCGCGTATTCGAAAGCCGCCAACCGATCCTCTCGGACATCCAGCTCAGCGACGAAAGCGGCCTGCGACGGTCGTTCGGTCCTACCATCGCGGTACCGCTCACCTCATCGGAGAATCCGATGGGAGTGCTCACGGTGTCCCGGATCGCGGGCCGCCCGCGATTCACTCCTGCGGACCTCGACATGGTTGCCGAGTTCGCAGCACAGGCCGGTCTCGCCCTCCGATTGGATGCTGCCCGCTCGGACGCAGAGGCCCTCGCGCTGCTGGAAGACCGTGGACGCATTGCACGGGATCTGCACGATCACGTGATCCAACGCCTTTTCGGCGCGGGCCTGAGTATCCAGACCATCGTGGGCAGCATTGACGACCCGATCGCCCAAACCAGACTGGGTGAGCAGGTGGAGGTTCTTGACGCTGCTATCGCCGAGATCCGAACGGCCATTTTTGCAATGACTGCGACGTCAACTCGGCATCCGGCCTCGCTGCGCCATCGCGTGATCGACGTGCTGGGTGAGCTTACCGACCTGTTCGAGGAATCGCCCCGACTGGTGTTCACCGGCCCAATCGACCTTTTGGTGCCGACGGACTTCGGCGACGATGTGATTGCGGTTGTCCGAGAGGGTCTCAGTAATGTCGCGAGGCACGCGGGGGCGAGTCGGACCTGGATCACTGTCGCGGTGACCCCGGAGAAGCTCTCAGTCACCGTCGAGGACGACGGAACGGGAATTGCACATGACCGCGGCCGCGCAAGCGGCACGGGCAATCTAGCGGAACGGGCACGGTCCCGCGGCGGCGAATTCTCGCTTCTGCCACGTGATCCCAACGGCACCAGGCTGAGTTGGTCCGTTCCGTTGAGGGAGTACGGTACCCAATGACATCAGTGTTTCTCGTAGACGATCACGAGATCGTCCGGCGTGGTGTTGCAGATCTCATCAACAGGGAAGCCGACCTCGAGGTCATCGGCGAGGCGGCGAACATCCGTCAGGCACTGGCGCGTATTGCGGCAACCACCCCGGACATCGCGGTACTGGATGTTCGGCTGCCCGATGGCAGTGGCATCGACCTGTGCCGTGACATCCGATCGGCCCACCCGAGCGTCGCCTGCCTGATGTTCACCGGCTACGACGACGACGAGGCCAGCTATACCGCCGTTCTCGCGGGTGCCGCCGGTTACGTGCTCAAGGACATCCGGGGTCAGAACCTGATCGATAGCATCCGCCGGGTTGCCCGCGGCGAAATCCTCATTGAAAGGTCGATCCCCCGACGAATCCTGGCTACGTTCCAGACCGACGAGGGGCAACTGGCTGACCTGAGCCTTCGAGAGAAACAGGTTCTCGAGCTGATTGCTGAAGGTCTCTCGAACCGCCAGATCGGCGAGCGCCTTGGTCTAGCCGAGAAGACGATCAAGAACTACGTATCCGGCTTGCTGTCGAAGTTGGGGATGGAGCGCCGATCGCAGGCAGCGGTCTACCAGGCGAAACGACGACCGCAATACTGACCGATCCGATGCTGTGATCTCGTGGGTCTCGCTACCATCGACTCACTTGCCCTCGCACCAGCTAGCGCGCCGCCGGATCATGCGAGAACGCTGCCAGTAGTTCGCTGATGCGAAAGTCGCTGTCCAGAGGATGGCGCAGGGGCATCGCGGTGTTCAACCGGTAGCTGTTGCGGCGACCCTCGCGCACGCGTTCAAGGTAGCCGGCATCTTCGAGTTCCCCGACGATGCGCTGCGTCGCGCGCTCTGTGATTCCCACCAACTCGGCGATATCGCGCAATCGAACATTCGGATTTTCGGAGACGCACAGCAGCACGTGGGCGTGATTGGTGAGGAAAGTCCAGTGCGCCACGCGCTGAGTCTATCGTCGACCGCCGACGGTATCCCTAAAACATTCTCCTCATATTGTTATCCTGACTTTAATAACGTGCTATGTTTTTCCTGTTTTAGTAAGCAGGTAAATGAGGAGCATGTCATGATCGGGTTGGTGTTCATGGTCACTGCGCTGACGGCCGCACCCGCGGCTGTTGTTGCTGGGGGCCTGGTCAGTCGTCGTTCCGGGGAGACTGGCGCGCGCGCCGCTGCCAGCCTTACCGGCGTCGGCTGGCTGGCCACGTTTTCTCTTGCCGTACTCCAGCTGACGGTTCCTGCCGCGGCAAGCCTCGAGGGCTTCGCCGTGCACGGGCTGCGGGTGGATGCGCTTGCGATCGTGATGCTTCTGCTCGTGCTGGGCCTGAGCTCGCTCATCCAGTTCTTCGCGGTGCGATACCTTCGCGGGGATCCCCGCCAGGTGTGGTTCGTCGTGACCGCCAACCTGATGACGGCGTCAACGGTCGTCATGGTGTGCGCCAGCACGGTACTGGTATTCGGGCTGGCCTGGGTCGGCGCAGGGGCGGGCCTGGTGGGGATGCTCGCCACCTATCGACAGCTTCCCCAGGCGCTCGATGGGGTACGGCGCACCGCGCTGCGCCTGATGATCGGCGACCTGTCACTGGCCGCCGCCGTCGCGATCATGATGATCATCCAGGGGGGCGACATCCCGTTCGCCGATCTGGGCCGCACCCTTCGCGACGTACCCACAGGTGTGACGACCACGGTAGCTGTGCTGCTGGTGATACCCGCGCTGGCACGATCGAGCCAGGTGCCCTTTCACGGGTGGTTGCCTGCGACGCTGGCCGCGCCGACCCCGGTGTCGGCACTGCTGCATGCGGGCGTCGTAAATGCGGGTGCCATCCTGATCCTGCGATTCTCACCCGTGATCGGCGATTCGCGCTGGGGCATGTCCTTGATCTTCTGCGCGGGGGCCGTCACGTTGGTCTTCGCGTCGGTGGTGCGACTGGTGAAACCTGACGTGAAAGGACGCCTGGTGTTCTCCACCATGGCCCAGATGGGATTCATGATGCTCGCCTGCGGGTTGGGGGCGTTTTCGGCTGCCGTGTTCCACCTGATCGCTCACGGGTTGTTCAAGTCCGCACTCTTTCTCGGTGCAGGATCGGGCGTCGCGCGTTCTGCGGCACAGCGGTCGTGGCCGGTCCGCCGCCCTCCCGGGCGCGTCCAGGCGGTCGCGGCGGTCACGCTGTCGCTGGGTGTCCCGATCGCTGCAATTTTCGCCGCCCGATCCGTGCTGAACATCGAGTTGTCCACCGCCAGCCAAGCGCTTCAATTCTTCGTCGTCTTCACTGCGGGGGTGGCACTCGGAACTACCCTCTGGGCGCATTTCACTCCGGCCACGGTCGGGCTCGGAGGTCTTGCGATCACCGTGCTGGCCTTTGGGTATTCGGCCCTGGTCGGCCTATTCGACACCATCCTCACGTTCCCGCCGGTGACGGCATCCGTGGATGCGTGGTGGCTCTTACTGCCCGGATGCGCGCTGCTTGCCCTGCAGGTTCTGCTTCTGCCGACGGGATCGGGTAACCCATTCGTCCGGCGGCTTTATCCGCTGGTTCTCGCCGCCGGGACCCCCAGGGCCACTCGGCGGCATTCCCAGGTCTCTCTAAAGAAAGGCGTCACCGCGTGAGCTTGCAAGTTCGAGTCGCGGTCTCGCGCGCTACTCGCGCTGTCGTACCGTTCTGGCCGCTGTCATCCTTCATCGCCGTCAACCCGCTGGGCGGGCGCGAACAGGATGACTTCGAGGATGCCGCGCCGATGCGCACGGCCGACTCCTTTCGGGCTGACTACGCTGTCGGTCGCATCACTGACCGTGACCTGGTCGCATCGGTACTGCAGCGGGCGCCCGAACTGGCTGGCGGCAGCGGCAGGGGCAGCGGCAGCGGCAGGGGCAGCGGCAGCGGCAGCGGCAGCGGCAGCGGCAGCGTGACGATAGGACAGCGTGTGTGGTCGGCGCCGGAGCTTGCCGCGGTCGAGTTGGTCCGCGGCGGGGACCTGCTCGTGACTGCGCCGTCAGCACCGCCTCTCGACGCTGTCGACGCTGTCGACGAGCTCACATCAAAGTGGGTCGCTGCGTATCTCGACCCGCACCCGCTCTGGGGCATGCCGAACCGCGAGCGCGGATTCTGGGCGGCCTTCGCCGCAATGGGCCGCCACGATCCGCAGCTGCCAGCCGCCGCTCGGCGGCGCCTCCGCGACCTCCCCGACAGCGCCGATGCCGGGCTTGAGTCCGCGCTCGCCAGGTTGGGCGTGGATGATGCGGCGCTCGAACGGGCGCTGGGCGACGAGTCGCAGCGCACCCCCGGATGGTCCGCGCACGTCAAGTGGCGTGCAGAGCACGTCGGAGATATCGACCTCACCTCCTACCTTGCGGTGCGGATGACCCTGCGGTGGGCCCTGGGCCTGCCCGCGGCCACTGCGGCACCGGCAGCCTCCGAACCCATCACCGCCGATGCGTCGGTATGGGATCGAGCCGACCGTCTCACGGCGATGCTCTCGCAGGAGCGGCCCGGGTCGGACATCCGCGCCCAGGTTGCTCGAATCCTCGCGCTACACCCGCCTCGCATTCACGACGGAACGTGGCAGCTTGCCTACGAACTGGGCTATCGGCGGCAGCTGATGGCGTCACTGTCACAATCCGACCCCGAGCGCCTCGACGCGTGGGTGCAGGTGGTGTTGTGTATCGACCCACGCTCGGAAGGGATGCGCCGCCACCTGGAATCGGATGCGGGCATCGAGACCTACGGTTTCGCCGGATTCTTCGGCATCCCGATCCGTTTCGTTTCTTTTCTTGCCCGCGGAAGCATCGATGCTCTGCCCGCCCTCCTTGCGCCGCGACACACGGTCGGCGAGATCACGTCGGATCCCGGTAGAGGGATCCGGCGCACCCGCGCGCTCCGGGTGCGGGATGCATTCGCGGCCGGGCTGCACGCGGGTGAGACCGCACCGGCAGCACCATTCGCCCTTGCTGAGACCCTCGGGTGGTTCTCCGGTGCCGGGACGCTATTGCGCACGCTCGCGCCTACGACGGCCGCGAGGGCGGCCGACAGGCTTCGCCGCATGAGCACGCCCGAACTCGATACCGAGGTGACCGTCGCCGCGGCCTTTAGCCTTGAAGAGAGAGCGGCACTGGCCGAAAACGGTGTACGAATGATGGGGCTCGACAGGTTCGCCCAACTCGTCATTCTGACCGGACACGGCTCGACCAGCACCAACAATCTCTACCAGTCAGCCCTGGACTGCGGGGCCTGCGGGGGCAATCCGGGTGGCGCCAACGCGCGGGCAGGCGCCGCAATCTTCAACGATCCGGAGGTTCGCGGCATCCTCGCAGACCGCGGGCTGGTGATTCCGCCGACGACCTGGTTTGTCGCCGCCGAGCACAACACCTCGTCAGATCGCATCCATATTCTGGATAAGCACCTGATACCCGACAGCCATGCCACCGCTGTGGCCAAATTCCTGAAAATCCAAGAGGGTGCGGCAGGCAGCCTCGTCGCAGAGCGCGCCGTCCAGCTGCCCGGCGCCGCCCGACATTCACCAGCACGCGTTCGGGCTCGAGCGCACGACTGGGCAGAGGTCTATCCCGAACTCGGCTTAGCCGGAAACGCCGCCATGATCATTGGGCCGCGGGAGATTACCCGGGGAGTTGATCTCAAGCGTCGCGTGTTCCTGCATTCCTATCTGCCTGGCCTGGATCCCGATGGTTCCGCTCTCGAGACGATCATGACTGCCCCCGTGGTTGTCGCCCAGTGGATCAACCACCAGTACTACTTTTCGACCGTTGACGGCGAGCGCTGGGGAGCCGGGACAAAGACAATACACAATGCGATCGGGACCATCGGCGTGATCAGCGGGCAAACGGGTGATCTCAGGCTTGGTCTACCGCTGCAGTCCGTCGCCGTTGGCGATCGACTGCTTCACGAACCGATGAGACTCAACGTGGTGATCCAGGCGCCCCTCAAGCTGATCGGGGCAATCGTGTCGCGCAACCAGGTGCTGCGCAACCTCTTTGACAACAACTGGATCTCTCTCACGGCACGCAATGATCGCGACGACCAATGGCACCGATACGACACCTACGGATGGATTCCGGCACGCGAATCTGACCAGAAACCAGGAGACTGAGTATGGAACCTCTCACAAAAATGACCCGCATCGAGATTGTAATCTCGGGTCGCGACGCACCCCCGGTGCGCGAACTGATTACTTCGGCAGGAGCAACCGGCTACACCGCAGTCTCGGGCGTCTCCGGAATCGGGCATCATGGGCAGCACTCGGGTGCTCTGCTGTTCAACGAGTACGACACCCTCACGATGCTCATCACCGTGCTGCCGCCGGAGAAGGCTCCGGCTCTCATTGACGCCGTCCGGAAGCTTCTCGAAGACGGCCCCGGGGTCATGTTCGTCGCAGATACCTACGTCAGCAGGCCCGACTACTTTCAATGAGCGCGGTTCTGTGCTCGGGGCACCGGTTACGTTCGCAACCACCCAGGGCAGGGAGCAGCTCGCTCGGCAATTGTTGCGCGACATCCTGAATGCCGCGGTGGTCTGCCCTGCAGCCCAAGACACCCACCAATTCGGCATGTTCTCGGGCAAGATTGCGCGCACGCCGACGTCTCGAACGGCTGCTCGAGTCCTGGCGCGCGTCGCGGTGAAGCTTTCAGGGACGCCCCACCAATTCGCCAGCGAGGGCAGCTTCCCCTTACGTGCTGCTGGCCTCGTGACGCTCGCGAACCGGATGGCCCGGCTATCACAGCCAGAGCGTTCGGCCCCGGCGAAGTTGCGCGCCCTACGACAACCCGCGAGCTTGCGGCTCCGACGCTAGGCAGAATCCCGGAGTTGCCCGCGCACAATGGAGTTCCCGGAGTGCGCGGGATTGCCGTTGTACGGCTGATCCGAGATGTCGACGAGAACGTACTGTGTGATGTCAACGCCCGCCGGAATGGCGAATATACCGGATGCGCCGCTTACGACACCGAGGCTCACGAGGCGCTTCGCATCCGACGTCATCAGCCACACCTCGAAAAAGCCTATCGGCGGGGTGGGGGCATCCAGGGAAACGTGAAGGGACCTGACGCCCTTGGCGCTTGTCTCTACGGTCGCGGTACCGGTTGCTCCGGGCCAGGCGGGCAGGGCTTCGAGCGTTGCGGTTGCGAGCACCGATTCGGGTGGAGGCTGCAGGCTCTGCCACGCCGCCAGGCCACCGAATACCAGTGCGATCGCCGCCGCCGCCGCGAGAACAAGCTGCAATGGACTCGGTCGTGTGCGCGGACGAAGAGCGACGATCGACGCAAGCGCCGGCTCGGGAGCGAGCCCCAGTTCCTCCGAAATTCGAGACCACACCCGCGGATCCGGGGCTATCAGATCCCCCGCGCTGAGCGTCGATCGGCCAACCGCGGCCGCCCTCGCGAGCGCGGACACATCGCCCGCGCACTGCGCGCATTCTGCAAGATGCTCTTGATCGGAGGCTTTCGCGACCTCTCCGAGTGCGACTAGCGCCGTGGTGTCAGGATCGAGGTGTCGCATAGGTCACCTCCAATCGGGTTCTCATTCGCTGCAGACTGCGCCGTATGTGGCTCTTGACCGTCCCGAGGGGCAGGGCGAGGCGGGTGGCGATTTCGTTGTGCGTGAGATCATCATAGAAAGCCAGACGCATCACGGCTTGCGCATCCGGTTCGAGTCGGGCGATTTCGTCCGCCACCAGCAGCGTGTCGGCGAGGTCGGCACCCGCAGCAACCCAGTCGCCCGGGATGGAAGTTGCGGCAAGTTGCTCCTGCAGTCGCCGGATGCGCGCGCGAGCCTCGTGCGTGTCGGCAATCTTGTTCTTGGTGATTCCCACCAGCCAGGCCGACAGTGACGCACGTGAAGGATCGAAGCTGGAACGACCCGTCCAGGCGGCGACGAAAGCCTTTTGGGTCACGTCCTCCGCGTCACCCACATCACCCAGGGATCGCACGGCGAGGGTGTACACGAGGGCGGACCAGCGGTGGTACACGTCGGCGAGAGCATGTTCGTCTCCCGCAACGAAGGCGTGGGCGAGACGAGCGTCGTCATCGAGGCCGATCTTGGTCACTCCTGCATCGTAACCCGACACGCTCACGGTTGGTCCGGGGTTGCGGTAACGACCACGTTGTCGGAGTAGTGCAAGGTGTCGTAGTTGAACTGGCCCCCGCACGTGATCAGTGTCAACTGTCGCGGACCATCGCGCTGAAAGATCTGGCCGATGGGCAATTGCTGCTTGAGGATCTTCTGCACCGAGGCGATTGCGTAGCTGTGCAGCACGCCATCCACGGTAGTCACGACAACTTGGGTGCCCACGGGCAGATCCTTCAGCTTCGCGAAGGGCCCAAGTCCGTACTCGAGTGAATCGACGTGTGCCGCAATGACCGTCGCGCCAGTTGGGCTCAGAGGGTCGGAACCGTACCGGTACCACGTGGCGATCGACGGGTTGTCATTGAGCTCCATCAGGCCATCGGACCCGACGCCGACGGGCTGTACGGTCACGTCGATGCCAGCCGCGGGAACCTGCACCCGCACGGGCGGGGTTTCGGCTCTGACCGGCTGAACTGCGGAACTGTGAGTGCCGATCGAAGCGGCGGCGGGTCGGGGTATTGAGCTCGGGATGGCAGTGGGGGTGGGCTGAGGGGCAGGTGCTGCGGAGCATCCCGCCAGAAGGAGGAGAGCGACGCCGACCACGACGATTGCGCGTCCTAGCATCGCTCTCCTCCTTCTTATTTGGGGTTGAACCTGGCTTTTTAGCGGTTGGGCTTTGAGCCTTGCGGCTTTTCTAGCGGCGTGATTGTGCCGCGCGGGAGCGAACCGCAGCGACACTTCCCACTACGAGCAACGCGAGAAGCGCTGCGATTCCCAGTCCGATGGTGGTTGGGTTCGGGTCGGCAGCAAGACCGGCCTGACCCGTGTTAACGCCACCCGGGTTGGAGTTCATGCCACCGATGGTCTGCACCGCGAAGGCAAGGTTGCCATCTGCCGCGCTTCCCCAGGCGTAGACGATCGTGTTGACGCCTTCCTGGATTTTCACGTCGGTCGGGCCGATCACGGGAGCGGTCGTTCCGGTCAGTGCAACGGCTGCAGAGATCGTGCCCACGGGGAGGTCGGCTTTCCCTTCCTGTCCGTTGGTCACGTTCTTGAACGCGGCCGCACCGTTGGCGAGGATGTCCACGGCTGGGGCGGCGGCAGTGTGTCGCACGGTCAACCTGCCCTGACCTGCAGGAATCATGCTCAGGTCATTGGTGAACAGGGTTGCAGTCGGTTTTCCAGCGGCATCGAGATGCGCCACAGCGGTGTAGCTGTTGCCGGCCACGAGCGTGAGCTTGACCGGCCCGATGACGGGTTTGGTGATGGGGTCGTTGACCGCTGTGATGACGACAGAGTAGTCACCCGAAGCCAAAGCCAATGGGTCAGTCAGCGTGCCGGGCTGGAAATTTGGCAGCAAAACTTTGCCATTTACCCAGACGTCGACTGGGGTCTTGGGAACTGCATGCAAGACGTATAGGTCTGCAGTCGTCGGCGTGACGGCGTTAGCTGGTGCCGCAAATCCGACTGTCGCGATAAACGCCGCGGCGAGTATCGCCAATATCTTCTTAGGCATTGTGTCCTCCTAGTGCGCGAGCGGAACTCGCCCGTCTGTAAGCACTTACTGCCGAAGGCCCCGTTTGGATGCACCCGGTGAAAATTTCTTTTCGGTCACGGAGCGATTCTGATGCAGCACCCTTCGGGGGTGGGTTCGAGCAGGACCTACTTTGGGTCCCCTCCCGCCGCGTCGGCGCCCGCGCACAAGAAGGCTTGACTAGCGGCGCGACGAGCCGGTCGAGGTACAACGCCACGGTGCTGTGAGGTACGCCGAGAGCTGCGGCAGCCCCATCCCTGGCGACCGGATCTGCGCCGTCGGACACGGGGTTGCAGGAGCCGCAAGCGAACGGGGTCATCCGGAACGGCCGCCGCGCCGATTGCGTCACGCCGTGTTTTGAACAGGCTTTACTTCTCAAACAGCCGATCTAGACAAAAGAAATTCACGCGCATAGCTTCAGTTAGGGAGAGGATTTGGTTATGGGTGAGATCTCGAGAACAGCGGCGCTTTCCGCTCGGGGTGTCAGCATCTGGCTTGACGATTTATCGCGGTCACGCATCTATTGCGGTGAGCCGAGCGCCCTCATCGAAGGGCGCAACGTCGTGGGGATTGTCACCAATCCCGCGTTCGCACGAGCCAGTGGTTACGCAGTGATCCCGGCTGCCGCTGGGGCACTGATTGCCGTCGAGGAAGCGACCGCGCGAGGAATCAGCGCGAACGTCACCCCGGTTGTCGGGCTCGATCGGTACCGGGGCGTCGATAGTGCCTGTTTGAGCGGTCGTGAACGCGCCCACGCAGCCGGCAACGTGGAGTTCGCGGCCGCCTGGTCGAAACTCACTGGCACTGTCACAGTCGCGACAGCGTTGCGCGCACACGTCGCACCGTAGCCCTGCTGCGATCAACCGCAGTTCTCACCAACCCAGGAACACACAAGGAGTTCATCCCATGGACAAGCAAAAGTTCGTGATCGTCGGAGGCGGGCTGGCCGGGGCGACGGCCGCCGGGCAGCTTCGCGAGAGCGGTTTCGATGGGTCGATCCACCTCTTCACCGCAGAACCGCACAATCCCTACATCCTTCCCCCGCTGTCAAAGGAATACTTCACCGGGAGCAAGGGCCGGGACAGCATCTTCGTCCACCCCGAGCGCTGGTACGGC
Source organism: Salinibacterium sp. (assembly GCA_043721995.1). Taxonomy (GTDB): domain Bacteria; phylum Actinomycetota; class Actinomycetes; order Actinomycetales; family Microbacteriaceae; genus Rhodoglobus. The sequence goes on from JAYSPT010000097.1 coordinate 32,146, forward strand.
GAAAACGACATTGTCGTCACGACCGGGGAAGCTGTCGCGACACTCGGTGATCACACCATTGGCCTTCAGTCCGGTCGGGATGTGCCGTTTGACCGGCTGCTGCTGGCCACCGGCGCGAGCCCACGGCGGATTGAGTTGCCCGGCGCGATGGCCAGCGGCATCCACTATCTGCGCACGGTCGACGACAGCGAGAACCTGCGGGATGCGCTCCGCCGCGGCAATCGCACGGTGGTCTTCGTCGGCTCGGGTTGGATCGGGCTGGAACTGGCGGCCGCCGCGCGCGGATACGGCAACACCGTCATCGTCGTTGGGCCCGACAAGATTCTTCTCGCCCGGCCACTCGGCGCGGAACTGGGCACGATGTTCCGTGAGTTGCACGAATCAAATGGCGTTACCTTCCACTTAAACACCAACGTGTTGGGTTTCGAGCACATTGAGGGGCACGTGTCCGGGGTCATTACCGATGCCGCTTCCATTCCCGCCGACGTCGTGGTGGTCGGCATCGGCGCGACCCCGAACACTGCACTCGCCAAGAGCGGAGGACTCGCTCTCGACAACGGAGTGTTTGTCGACGAGCATCTCGCTGCCAGCGCACCCGACATCTATGCCGCGGGAGACGTCGCCAATGCCTACCACCCGATCGTGAAGCAGCACATGCGCAACGAGCACTGGGCGAACGCGATCGCCAGCGGCAAGGTCGCTGCCCGCTCGATGCTCGGTGAGAAGGCCGCGCTCGACGACATTCCGTACTTCTATACGGACCAGTACGACCTCGGTATGGAGTACTCCGGATACCCGCCGCTGGTGCACGACGCACACATTGTCTATCGGGGAGACCGGGCTGCACGCGAGTTCATCGCCTTCTGGGTTCTCGACGGTGCAGTCGTAGCCGGGATGAACGTGAACGTGTGGGACGTCAACGAACAGGTACAGGAGTTCATCCGCTCGGCGCGCACTGTCGACGAGGCGCGGCTGGCCGACCAGGCGATCCCGCTTGAGGAGGTCTGATGTCCACGCGCAGAATTGGTCGACGTACGTTCGACTTCGACAGACAAGTAGCGATCATGGCGGTCATCAATCGCACGCCGGACTCGTTCTACGATCGCGGCTCTACATTCGCCCTCGACCGCGCTGTGGCTGCGTGCCTCCAGGCCGTCGAGGATGGCGCGGACTGGGTAGACATCGGCGGGGTGCCTTTCGGGCGCGGCCCGGTGGTGACCGTCGAGGAGGAGATCAGGCGGGTGATCCCCGTCGTGGAGGCGATCAGCGCCGCATCCGACGTTGTCATCTCGGTCGACACGAATGTCGCCGAGGTTGCCAAGCGATCGATCGCGGTCGGCGCCGCCGTGATCAATGACACCAGTGGGCTGTGGGATGAACGCATGGTCGAGGTCATTGCGGACACTGGCGCAACCCTGGTTCTCACGCACAGCGTGGGCGCCCCACGTACCGCCAAACCCAAATCGGAGTACGTCGACGTCGTCGCGGAAGTACGCGATTTCCTGCGGGATCGCGTCGACCGAGCAGTCGCGGGCGGTATACCGCTCGAGCGTCTGATCGTGGATCCCGGGCACGACCTGAACAAGAACACGCTGCATTCGCTGGAGATCACCCGGCGTCTCGGTGAGATCGTGGCCATCGGCCTGCCCACTCTCGTTGCGGTGTCCAACAAGGACTTCATCGGCGAATCCCTCGACAAAGAGCAGGGACAGCGCCTTGAGGGCTCCCTCGCGGCCATGGTCGCCTGCATCATGAACGGTGCGCGGATCGTGCGGATGCACGATATCCCACCGACCGTTGCCGCCGTTCAGATGACCGAAGCGATCCTGGGTTTTCGCGATCCGGTTTACCTTCGTCACAACATGAAGGATCAGGTTCCGCTGTGACAGCTCGTTTCGATCGGCTCTGGCCCCACCCCGCCGAGAACCTGACCGACGACGATCTCACGGCAGGTCTCGCAGCGGGAGTTCGTGTCAACTTCATCGCCTCCGTCGACGGGGCTGCGACCAGCGACGGGCTCTCGGGCGGCTTCTCCACGCCAGGCGACAAGCGGTACTTCGAGTTGCTGCGGCGGGTGTGCGATGTTGTGGTGGTTGGCGCGGGCACCGTGCGCGCCGAAGGCTATGGTCCCATGCGGGTGTCAGCCGCCTCGGCCGCGTGGCGTAAGGCGCGCGAAATGCCGCCGCATCCGTCGTTCGCGATCGTCAGCGGCCACCTCGACCTTGATCCTCGCTCTCGCATCTTCACTGATGCACCCGTGCGGCCGATCGTGGTGACCACTACCCACGCGAAAGGTGCAGAACGATTCGCGGCCGTCGCCGACATCTTGGTGGCGGGCGACGGCAAGCACATCGCGCCACGGGCGATGCTGGCCGGATTGCGCGAACGAAATCTGACCCATGTTCTCTGCGAGGGCGGCGCCTCGCTGTTCGGATCTTTGCTGGACGCCGACATCGTCGACGAGCTGTGCCTGACCGTCTCACCGACTCTGAAAGCCGGCGATGCCCCGCGCATCAGCTCGGGACCGGCGGTGTCCCGGGCGCTGCGACTCGATGAGGTTCACAAGTCCGGAGATTCGCTGTTCCTTCACTACCGTCGGGCCCACGGAGCGCCCGTGTGACCTCAAAACGGGTGTTCACGATCGGTCACTCCACTCGCACTTTCGATGAGGTGCTCGGGATGCTGCGAGCGAACGGGGTGACTGAGCTCGTTGACGTACGTTCGTTTCCGTCGTCGCGCAAGTTCCCGCAGTGGAATCAGGCGGCGATTCAGGATGCCCTGCCCGCGGACATCCAGTACCGGTGGATCCAAAAGCTCGGGGGTCGCAGGCATACCCCGGCCGGCGTGGCCAGTCCCAACGGTGCGTGGCGAGTCAAGGCATTCCGCGACTACGCGGACTACATGGCGACGGATGGATTTCGTTCCGGTCTCGACGAGCTGCTCGAGATCGCGGCCCACTCGGTGCCAGCAATCATGTGCAGCGAGGCAGTGCCGTGGCGTTGCCACCGCCGGTTGATCACGGATGCCCTGATCGTCGCCGGGGTTGATGTGTTTGACATCATGTCGATCTCCTCCACTGTTCCCGCGACAATGGATGACTTCGCTGTGGTGCACGACGGAGAGATTGCCTACCCACCCCGGGTCGACGACTGTACTCAACCGTGAGGGATCAGTTCGAAGCCATACGACAGAACCTTGTCGACGATGAAGAAAATGCTGCGATGCGTGCGCAGGCGAACGAAGTGCCGTGGAACGACGCGAGTGGAAAAACCCTCATCGACTGGCAGGGCGTCCCTGAGGAACAATTCCGGGATCCGGACCTTTTACCCTGCTCCCGATGGATTTCTACTACCCAGGGACTGGCCGCACCGGCGATCTGCCACCGCGGAAAGGGTTCGCGGACAGATGGCATCCGCCCCTGCCCGCTCTCATGCCCGACATTCGCTTGACGCTATTGATCGGTCGGTACGCGCAGACCCACTATCTGCCGACTCCGCGCCACCACACGCTGACGGATGCAGTGCGCCACTACACGCACTACCTGCCGGAGCTTTTTCCTCTCGCGCACCCGTCCCCGCTGAACTTCCGTTGGCATGCAAAGAACCCGTGGTTTCGCGCCGAAGTGCTCCCCGAACTGCGCACGCATATCCACAATGCGCTTAAAGACTTGATATGATGACTTTATAAAGTTGTCTATCCAGGGGGCGCTGACGACGTGGACGAATTCTCGAACGAGCACCGGCCGCTCTACGAGGTGAAGGCCAACCTCTTCAAAGGTCTTGCCCACCCCGTCCGGGTGCGAGTACTCGAAGTTCTCGCATCCGCAGACACCGTATCGGTGACAGACCTACTCACCGATACCGGCCTCGAGGCCTCCCACCTTTCGCAGCATCTGTCTGTGTTGCGCCGCCATAACCTGGTCATCGCGGAACGTCGGGCCAGCCAAGTGTTTTACCGGCTTGCATACCCCCAGGTTGCCGACCTGCTGAGCGTGTCTCGCGCCCTCCTGATCGAGATTCTGAATCACACCCAACAGCAACTGGCATCCACGGTGAACCTCACCGCGCCGATCCCGCGAGCGCGCAGCGCCGGGTCGCTGTAAGCCGTGCGCCCGCTCCATTACCTGCGCCCACTCCTGCCGTCCCTGAATGACTACCGGCAGGTCAAGCGCACGTGGCGAGGCGATCTGCTTGCTGGCATCACCGTGGGCATCGTCGCCCTGCCCCTGGCTCTCGCTTTCGGTGTGAGCTCCGGAGCGGGGGCGGAAGCCGGGCTGATCACTGCGATCGTCGCCGGCATCGTCGCCGGCATTTTCGGCGGCTCGAACATCCAGGTTTCCGGCCCCACCGGCGCCATGGTGGTCGTGCTGGGACCGATCGTCGCAACCCACGGCGCGGGGGCGGTCGCGGTCGTAAGCCTGATGGCGGGCGTTATCGTGCTCGTCGTTGGTCTTTCCAAACTCGGTCGGGTCGTGTCGTACATTCCGTGGCCCGTGATTGAGGGATTCACCCTGGGAATCGCGGTGATCATCTTCCTGCAGCAGGTGCCCGCAGCTGTCGGCGCTAAGCCAGGGCGGAGCAGCAATGCATTCGTGGCCGGCATCCAATCTTTCAGCCAGGTGAGCTGGCCGAGCGTAGTCTGGCCCCTCCTGGCCGTCGCGGTCGTGGTCGTGATCATGGTCGCAGCGCCGCGAATTCACAAGCAACTACCGGGCTCGATCATCGCGATCGCTTTGGTCACGGCCGCCGCAGCAGTCTCCGGACTGCCGCTCGCGCGAATCGGGACGCTGCCCGCCTCTTTGCCGGCACCCAGACTCCCGGCACTGGACCCAGCCGTGCTGCAATCGTTGATCGGGCCAGCATTCACTGTTGCTGCCCTCGCGGCGATCGAGTCACTCCTCTCCGCACGCGTGGCCGCGTCGATCTCCAACACCGGCCCATACGACGCAGACCGAGAACTCTTCGGTCAGGGTCTCGCGTCAATCGCCTCCAGCTTCTTCGGCGGGATGCCGGCCACCGGTGCGATCGCGCGCACCGCGGTGAACCTTCGCTCCGGCGGTCGAACTCGCCTGGCGGCGATCATCCACGCCCTCGTCCTGCTTATCGTCGTCTACCTTGCAACTGGCGTGGTTTCCCAGATCCCGCTCGCGGCCCTGTCAGGGGTTTTGATGGTCACCGCCACCCGGATGGTCTCGCTCACTACCCTGCGAAGCGTCATCGGATCGACCCGGTCCGATACGGCGGTGTTCATCGTCACCGCAATCATCACGGTCTCCTTCGACCTGATCATCGCGGTAGGAATTGGGATTGCGGTGGCCGCGTTCTTCACCCTCCGCCGACTCGCCCAATCGGGAGGCGTGCACCGAGAGGAACTTCCCGTCCCCCGACAACCCGGTGATGAGCGCATCGCACTCTTCCGACTCGACGGGGCGTTGTTCTTCGGTGCCGCCGACCGGATACTCGATCGCGTCACGAGCATCCTTGATGTGTCGGTGGTCATCCTGCGAATGTCACAACTGCAGGTCCTGGATGCGACCGGCGCAAAGGTAGTCACCGAGATGATTCACGGCCTCGAAAGCCGCGGCATCACCGTCTTAGTGAAGGGTATTCAACCGGCCCACCTGAAAGTTGCAACTCGCGTCGGAGTGATCGCCTCACTGCGACACCAGAACCATCTGTTCACCGACCTTGACGCCGCCGTGGCGCACGCCCGGTCGCACATCACCCGCGCTGAAGTGAGCGAGAAATGATCCGGGCAAGACCGTCGCTCAGCCGCTAACAGGCGACCTGTGCACCACCGATGGCACGCCCCCCGCGGGGCGGAACGTGGCGCGCGGCTGCGCCTTCGGTAGCCCCGGCGAGACCGGTACCGGTCTGGCCGTACGCGCGAGTTCCATCAGGATGATGTGCGATTCGAGCAGCGCGAACTGGTCTCCGAGACACTTGCGCGTACCCGCGCCAAATGGGAAGTACGCCCCCCGCGGCAGCGATGCCTCGAAGCCGTCCTCCCATCGCTCCGGCTGGAAGGTGTCGGGCTCGCTGAAGTACGCCGCGCTGCGATGGCTCGCGTACTGACTCACGAGCACGTGTGCGCCCTTCGGCACGTGCACGCCGGCGATCGTGACATTCTCGATCGCGCGCCGTGGTGCGACCCAGACGGGCGGGGCCAGACGAAGCGACTCGGCCATGACGGCCTTTGCGGTTGGTGCCGACAGTATCGCCCGCACGTCAAGCTGGCCCCCAGCCGGCAGCAGCTGCTCGGCCTCCGCGGCAAGCGCGTCCCACAGATCGGCGCGATCGCGCAGAAAGCACAGCGCCCAGGTCATGACATTCGCGGTCGTCTCGTGTCCGCTCAGGATGAGAGTGAGCGTCTCGTCGCGCACCTCGTCGTGACTGAGCGCTGAGTCATCCTCGTCGCGGGCGGCGAGAAGCAACCCGAGCAGGTCATCACCGAGCTCAGCGCCCGCGGCCCTGCGCGCGATGATGTCATCGGCGACATCCGCGAGGTAGTCCGCCGATTCCTCGAACTTGCGAAAGTACGGAATCGGCGACCGATCGAAAGCCTTCATCCCTGGCAGCATCGTGCGCTCGATACGGTCGATCGCGATTCCCATGTGGCGCTGCACGCCCTCTGCGTACCGGTCTATCTCGGTGCCGAAGAGCAGCTGGGCAACAATCTGGAAGGTGAGTCGCATCATTTCGTGGTTTGCTTCAACCGGCTCGCCATCCGACCAAAGGTCCAGGTGGTCACGGGTGATGCGGTGCATCATGGCGGCGTAGTCACCGAGCTTTCCGTGATGAAACGGCGGCTGCATCATGCGTCGATGGCGGAGATGGATGGGTTCTTCGTTGGTCAGCAGCCCCGTTCCGAGCACCTTGCGCATTCGGTCAAACCCCACCCCCTTCACGAAGGAGTTCTGTTTCTTGACCGTGACATCAACAACACCGTCCGCCCCGAAGAACGCGATGAAGAGCTCGCCATTGAGGAAGAACGAAGCCGAGTCGCCGTAGGTACGGTGCAGGTCGAGTAGGAAGCGAGGAGTATCGCGCAAGAAGCGCAGGGTGAGCGCCCCCGGAAAACCCCGCGGCCCGGAAGGCAACGTCGGCTGTCTCCGCCGAGAGCGTACCGGCTTGGGCATCGGTGCATAGCTCGCCGGGCGAGCAGCGGTAAATGGACTCGTCATCGACGTCCTTCTGCTAAGTCTTACGAGACTAGTACAGTCTCTTGGCTCGCGCCCAAGGCCAGGCTTTTGAACGACATTTGCCGAGCGAAGCCAGCGACGACTCGCCACAAACGAGCGCGTCTTCCCGCACGATCGCTACCCCCGCGCCGTGCCTTCAGTGCGAAGTCACTGTAGGCCGCATCGAACGCTCAACGGCTTCGTGGCCCACTCCTGGCGCCGGGTGGCGTTGTTGTCTTTGACATCGCGGGCCGACGCGAACGCGATTCTCCGGCGGAGGCCAACGACACCAGATTGCGCATAACCTTGCATTAGTCCGACCGGAGAGAACCTCATCGACAAGACAGCACTCCTTGTATCCGTTGCCCCTGATGCACTGAGAATCGCGGCAAGTTCGCCCATTGCTGACGTCCTCCGCGGACTGACGACCAGCGAAGACGGTTTGACTTCGGCCGAGGCCGCTCGGCGCCTCGACTCCGTGGGCCCCAACGCGGTGCGCGGGCACCGAGCTCGTCCGTGGGTCGTTTTGGGGCGGCAGCTGAAGAGCCCCATCCTGATCCTGTTGTTCGCCACGGCTATCGTATCGGCGTTCCTTGGCGATGCCACCAACGCCATCATCATTGCCGTAATCCTGGTCGTTAGCGTGGGCTTGGGCTTCGTCAACGAGTTCCGCGCCGAGCGGGCCGCCGATGCACTGCACGACCAAGTCAGGTACCGAGCGGTGGTTATTCGCGACGGCGAACGCCGCGAGGTTGACGTCGTCGACCTCGTGCCGGGCGACATTGTGGCGCTGAGCGTCGGCGCCGTCGTTCCTTGCGACCTGAGGCTGCTCAGCGGGAAAGACCTGCAATGCGACGAAGGAATCCTCACCGGGGAGTCGATGCCCGTCGCGAAAGACCCCGCACCCGTCACATTGGCAGCGGGTATCGGCGATCTCGATTCCTGCCTGCTCATGGGAACGGTGGTGCAATCTGGCAGTGGCACCGGCGTCGTAGTCTGCACGGGATCCCGCACCGTTTTTGGCCGCATTGCAGTCGGCCTCGCAACTGTGCAGCCGCAGACGGAGTTCCAGAAAGGCCTCAGTCGCTTCTCGCTCTTGCTGCTCGAGGTCGCCGTTGCGCTGACGAGCCTGATCTTCGTAGCGAACCTTCTCCTGCAGCGACCCCCGATCGAGTCGCTGCTGTTCTCGCTTGCGATCGCGGTTGGGATCACACCCCAGTTGCTTCCCGCCGTGGTCAGCACGAGTCTGGCTACGGGATCTCGTGCCCTCGCCAAAAAGAAGGTGTTGGTGAAGCGGCTCGTCTGCATCGAAGACCTGGGCGATCTCGATTTGCTGGTCACCGACAAAACCGGCACCCTGACGGAGGGAAGAATCAGTTTCACCGCCGCGATACCTGCCGACGGTTCGACAAGTGCTGACCAACTTTTTCGCTGGGGATTACTGGCGACCGAGGCCGACTATGCGAAGCCCCATCCGTCGGTTGTGGGCCTGAACGCACTGGATGCCGCCCTGTGGCAGAGCCCCGAGGCGGCGTCATTCGTGCTGGGCAGTTCGAATCAGTTGGACCTGCTTCCGTTCGACCACGATCGGAGAATGACGAGCGCTCTTGTCGTCACCGGCAAGACTGCTCCAGTCCTGATTGCCAAGGGCTCAGCGGAGGATGTATTCCTGCGCTGCTCGGCAGTCTCGACGGATGCGCACGCCATGCTCGATACGCAGTACGAAGCGGGCGCACGAGTGGTGGCCGTTGCGACCCGCCCTGCGCCCGGTCTTGACCACATCAAAGCTTCAGATGAGAGAGATTTCACGCTCGCAGGTTTTCTCATATTCGTGGACCGGCCCAAGCCCGATGCGCGCGCATCCCTGGAACAGCTCGACCGCCTCGGTATTGCCGTCAAAATCGCGACCGGTGACAATGCCAAGGTCGCCGAGAAGGTTTGCGCCGACCTTGGGATGGTCTCGGGCGGCACGCTCACCGGCACGGACCTCGACGCACTCAGCGACAAGGAACTGGGACCTGCGGTGCGCGCAGCAACAATCTTCGCCCGCGTCTCGCCGGAACAGAAGGCGCGAATCATCGAATCCCTGCGCGAGAAGGGGCGCGCGGTCGCTTTCCTCGGCGATGGTGTGAACGATGCCTTGGCGCTGCACCGGGCAGACATTGGCATCTCGGTTGAGAGTGCGGCCGACGTCGCGAAGGATGCCGCCGATGTGCTGCTGCTCGAGAAGGACCTCAGCGTGCTCGCGAACGGCGTGATGGAGGGTCGGCGCATTTTCGCCAACACGATTAAGTACGTGCTGATGGGAACCTCGAGCAACTTCGGAAACATGTTCAGCGCGTCTATTGCGTCAGTCGTCTTGTCGTTCCTTCCGATGCTCCCGGGGCAGATCCTGCTGAACAACCTGCTCTATGACGCGGGCCAGCTTGCCATCCCGAGCGACCGGGTCGACCGGGAGCAGCTTGAGGCACCATCCCACTGGGACATCCGCTTCATCCGCCGCTTCATGCTTCTCTTTGGGCCGATCAGCTCGCTGTTCGACTTCGCTACGTTCGCGCTCATGCTTGTTGTCTTCTCTGCGGGACCGCCCGAGTTCCGGTCGGGCTGGTTCATCGAGTCGATCGCAACGCAGACACTCATCATTTTCGCCATCCGCACGCACCGCGTTCCGTTCTTCCGCAGCCGGCCGTCGCCAGGACTCACGATCGCTTCCCTTGGCGTGGTCGCTATCGGGGTCTGGCTGCCGTATTCGCCGCTCAATGGCGTGCTCGGGTTCGTGCCTCTTCCGGCACCATTCTTCCTCGCGCTGATTGGGATGATCGTGCTCTACCTCGTACTTGTCGAGATTGCGAAAAAGTGGTTCTTTGCGCGGGCGGCGGCGCGGGTCGTTGTTGCACCCGCGCGACGCCGTGGGTACCCACACCGAGTCGCGCGGCGCGCATCCCGATTCACCGCGAAGTCCCCTCGCAAAGCCGCGTAACTAATCCAGAAGATCACGCAGGCTCGCGGAATCGCTGCTCGATCGTCCCGATTCCCTCGATCTCCGTGACCAGGCGTTCGCCATCGTGGAGGAATCGTTTCGGATCCATCGCCGCCCCGACTCCGGGAGGTGTTCCGCTCGAAGAGCTCGCTCAGGCTTCTCCTCGTTGTCCTCACCGTTCAGGTGTTCGCCGGCGTTGCAATCCTGCACGTGAGCGGTGAGAGGATCGTTCGTATGGCTCCGGCGAACGAGGATGAACTGCACTCCCTGCGCCGACGAGCCTACGGGCCGGATGCCGACATCCACCTTGACCACCAGGCAATAGAACGCCTGCGCGAACTGGAGGGTGGCGCACTGGGGGGTGGCGCACTGGGGGGTGGCGCACGTGAGCCAGAACCAGGAACGTTGACTGACAACTCGGAGCCTGCCCCCACACCCGCTGAACCGCGCTTACCCATCAAGGATGATGCCGAGCGCTCGGCAACGGATTCGGTCCGACCACGGATGAGGGTTCGTCGTAACGCCATGCGGATCGCCCTCGGGGTGGCAGCGATGGCAACCATGCTCGCGGTCGTGCTGGTTGTGGTTCAGCGATCACAAACCGATCCGTTGCAGTTCGGCGCCAAGCAAATCACCCGTCTGTCTGTAGATCCGGCCTATAAGGTCTCCCAGTATTTCTACGGAAGCGCATTCGGGCGAGACCTGGAGGCTCAGGGTTTTCAGGAGTTCCACGGTCTACGCGCCGTTGTTACCGTCGGCTACGGGAGCGTGTCCAATGACGCCTGCCTCAGCATTTATCCGTCCTCGATTGACACGAGCGTGAAGGCGAGTTCATTTTCCGGGCAGTTGATCGTCTCCTGCGCCGCCGGGGGCTTTCCCCCGATAGTCCAGTTCAGAGTGGATGCCGCTGGACTTCCCACAGACTTTCGGTCCGCGTTCCCCGGTTCTGCAGCGCTGCAATTGGTCTATGACCGCGTCCACAATCAGGTGGTCGTGTCGTCCGACAAATGACTCGTGAAGCGGCGGCCGAGAAAATGCCGGAGCTGAAGTATTTGCGAGACCTCTATTGGCGGGAGCCATCTTCGGCGTAGATAGCTTCGGCGAGCGCGGGTTCTTCGCGTCGGCGTGTGAATCGTCGTTGTCTGGGTGGAGGTGATGCTTGCGTCTGGTCCTGCGCTCCGTCTTCGCTCAACCGACGCTTTATTTGTGCAGCTGTGCAGC
>JAYSPT010000098.1:0-11367 GCA_043721995.1 Salinibacterium sp.
TCAGCGCCGGACACCATCTTCAACCTCGCCGGGATCACCTCGGTGGCCCTGTCCTGGAACCAGCCCGAACTGACCGCTCGCGCGACGGCACTCGCCGTCGCGACGATGCTCGACGCGGCGTGGACGTTGCAGGAGAGCACCGGAGACCCGGTGCGGTTTGTGCAGGCGACCAGCGCTGAGATGTTCGGCGCCGCTGACCACGCACCCCAGGACGAAACCACGGCGGTTCGCCCCATCAACCCCTACGGCGCGGCCAAGGCCTACGCCCACCACCTCGTTGGCGTGTATCGAACGCGTGGGCTCGCCGCGTCATCCGCGATCCTGTACAACCACGAATCACCACGGCGCCCGGCGACCTTCGTGACCCGAAAGATCACGGTCGGCGTCGCCATGATCGCCCGAGGGCTCGCCCCGACGCTGGTGCTCGGCAACCTCGACGCCGAGCGCGACTGGGGGTGGGCACCCGACTACGTCGACGCGATGATCCGCATGGCTGCGGCACCGAATGCAGACGACTACGTGATCGCGACCGGGCAATCGCACACCGTGCGCGACTTCGTCGTCGCGGCATTTGCTGCAGCGGGCATCGCCGACTGGGAGGGCTACATCGAGGTGGACGAGCGCTACATGCGCCCCTCGGATGCCCCGCTGCTCCGCGGCGACAGCGGCAAGGTCCGCAGCGCCCTCGGCTGGCAACCAACCCGAGACTTCGTCGAAATCGTCGCCGCCATGGTGGAGCACGATCTCAGCCTGCTCGGGACCTGAGCCGTGGCCGCCGTGGTGCTAATCGACGCCACCTCGGTGCCCGCGAACCGGCGCGGTGTGGGCCGCTACGTCGACGGGCTGATCGGGGCGCTGGAGGGTGACTTCGCGATCGCCTGCCAGGCGCGAGACGCCGATTACTACCGTGTGCTCGCACCGCGCGCGACTGTGCTCCCCCAACATCGGCGCCTCGAGTTCGTGCCGCTTCGGTTGGTTTGGGAACAACTGGGGCTACCCGGCGTCGCCCGACGAGCGGGCGCGCAGGTGATCCACTCGCCGCACTACACGCTGCCGCTGTTCACGCGGCGCAAACGGGTCGTGACCTTCCACGACGCGACCTTCTTCAGCGAGCCACAGGTGCACACGCCGTTGAAGCGGGTGTTCTTTCGATTCTGGATTCGGGCATCCGCTCGTCTCGCAGACGCGATCATCGCCGACAGCAAGGCCACCGCCGCCGAGTTGACTCGCTTCGTGCGACGCCCGCGCGGGTACTCGGTGGCATACCTCGGCGTTGACCCGACCGTGTTCCACCCACCGTCTGCGAGCGAGATTGCGACGGCGCGGGAGGAGTTCGGATTCGGCCACCGCCCATGGATCGCGTACCTCGGCACGATCGAACCCCGCAAGAACCTGCCCGAACTCGTGAAGGCGTACCGCGCACTCGTCGGCCGCTGGGCTGATGGGTGGGGCGCTGTGCCCTCCCTCGCCCTTGCGGGCGGGGCGGGGTGGGGACCGGACCTGCAACCCGAGATTGACCTGGTCAGCCCGCCCGGCGAGGTTCGGCAGCTCGGGTTCATTGCTGTTGAGTCGGTGCGCGCTTTTCTCGGCGGTGCGATCGTCGTTGCCTACCCAAGCCTCGGGGAAGGGTTCGGCCTGCCGGTGCTTGAAGGGATGTCGTGCGGTGCAGCCGTGCTGACGACCCGCCGTCTCGCATTACCGGAGGTGGGCGGCGATGCAGTCGCCTACACCGAGGTTGACGCCGAATCCATTGCGTCTGCGCTGGAGTCGCTGGTCAGCAACCAGGCGCAGCGGACGCGACTGGGCGAACTCGGCCTGGCACGCTCCCGTGAGTTCACTTGGGCGAAGTGCGCCGCCATCCACCGAAGCGTATTTGAGGCATCAGCGCTCCACTAGCGAATGTCGCTCGCGGTCCCATCGGACCTTACCTGCCGATCCCCAAGCGCCGACCCGATGGGAGAGTTGGTGGCTGGGGCGTTCGATGGAGCGGCAGAACAGGCACCCGAAGACGATCACGAGTGGAAGTGCGACTGCGGCAACGTGCGCTCAGTCATGAAATTCCGTCGGTCCTCCTGATCACTGGCGATTCAGAAGTGTGAGGAGCGCCACGTCATCGGTGGTGATCCTGTCGTTCCGAAGCACCGTCGTCGTACGATTCGGGAATGGCACCCCCGAAACCACGCTGATGTCGAGGTAGGTGCGCCCGGGGGCTGCAGTCGTAGGGATGGTGAGGGTGTGCGGGGTGGGCCCGGTCTGGACATCCGTGTAGCTGCCATCCGGAGCTGTGAAGCGCAGCACGGCGTTGCCGAGAGTGTTCGCTACCGTGAACTTCACTTCGATCCGAACACTCACGCTTCGGGGATTCTCGAGCAGGATGCGCGGGTGGTAGGACTTCAGCAGGTCGATGGCGTTGAATCCGCGCGCGGGGTCGGGCTCAAGGCGTGCGAGCACGGGGTTGACGGTTGAGTCGCCGATGAGCTTCAGTTCCGCAGTCGAGTATTTCTGATGCGCGGCAGCGAGCGCCGGGGCGAGAGCGAAGAACTCATAGCGGCCATCGGGGCTCGTCACCACGGGGGCGCCCAACTGCTTCTTGATATCAGTAACTTGGCCGGTGTCGGTTCCATAGGACCGAAGGTCGACCAAAATTCCGGCAAACCCCGCCACCGCCGCGCTCCGGGTGAGCTGATCCGCGGGGAGGTCCTGCAGCCAGCGCGTCCATTCGGCTGCGGGCCGGCCCTTGATGCCACCACCAGTCCAGCTCAGGGTGGAGGAATGGAGGTAGGGCTTCAACTGGTCGCTGTCGGGCACTCCATAGGCAGATGCGGACTCCGGGAACTCCCGGTAGGGCAGTTGCACAATCGAGGCGTCCGCCCCGACAGCGGAGGTGATGTCGGTGACCATCGTGGCATCGTTGGTGTACTCGGCGGCAGAGGCCGCGTACGGCGGCTCGGCGAAGGTTGTCACCTGATCGAGGTAGCCGACCCCGAGCATCCCAATCGCGAGTGCCGCAGTGGCGGCCGTGGCAACACCCGTGCGCAGCATGAAACGACGTTTCCCGAGAGCCGCAAGAGCGGCGTCAAGGATGAGCCCGAGCCCGGCAAGCGAGAACAGCGCGATGACGATCGAGATGCGGTTCCAGCCCCGGAGCTCACTTGTGAGGAAGCCGACAATGGTGGAGAAGCCGCCGACCGTCGCGAGCAGGAAGGCGAAGAGGGTGAGGCCCGAGAGCGCGCCGATCGCGTCACGGCGCGCGCGCTCTGCCGGATCGACGACGCGCCTCAGTCGCACGACCGCGAAATACAACGCAACGGCGAGCAGTGCAACGAAACCGAGCGCAGCGATAAGACCGAGCGCGGGGCTTTCACTGGGCAACGGGAAGTTCTCGTCGTAGAACTGCCGGAGGCTTGCGAGGATGGGGACGCGGTGACCAGGCGCGGGCAGGATGAGCTGCATGAACTTCAATTGGTACACCTCAACACCGGTCGGAGTGCGCGACACTGCGGCCGAATTATTGCCGTGCTGAAGGGCGTAAATCGTGTCGGGCAGCATATTGAGCACAACCACCAGGACAGTGACGAGCCCGGCCACCGCGGCACCCAGAAAACGTTTCCAATTTCGATCCCGCACGAGGCTGACAAGCCCGGCGAACGCGATGAGAAGCACCGTGAAGACCGAATAGTAAGAATTCGCACAGGCGATGAGCGCCATCGCGAAGATGGTGAACGCGCCAGGTGAGAGTAGCCAGGCGCGCCAGCCGGTCGCTCCCTTGCGTAAGCCCCACAGCGGCCGTCCGCGCATCGCGAGGTAGACGATCCCGAGTGCGAAGGACAGCGGAAAGTAGGCGGAAAAGAAGAGATGCGCCTCACCGCGCGCGAAGTGGAACGGGGCTATGGCGAACAGGATGGCGAGTACGACTGAAAGCACCCGACCGACTCCGACGAAGCGAAGAAACCACAGGCCGGTCAGCGCCGCAAGCACAAAGCCGATGACGTAGTAGAAGTTGACGAGAAATGCTGCGTCGTGGCTGAAGAGTGACCCGAGCTTCGCGAAGGCGTAGCCCAGACTGTCTGAGATCTTCCAGTCGTTGAACGCCTGACCCGCTGGTGCACTCAGGAGAGGCTGTGACTCGTACCACCCGGTCTCGATGATTGTCTTGAAACCCGCGACGTTCAGGATGGAGTCATTGCCATAGGTGAAGGGGATACTCCAGTCGGCCTTCCACAGCTTCAGCGAAGTGACCGTGGTGAGTGTCGAGCCGATCAAGGTGATCAGGTACAGCATCCACTCCCGGCCAGCGAGGTCCCGAAGGCGAGACACGCGAGTGGGGGTGGCAGTTGGGATCGAGGCGCTCATCCGGCATCCTCGTCCCCTGCTACCGCTGATGTGGCCAGCACTGCTGACCTGCGGAACGAGAAGTACTTGTGCCCCAGGAAGCTAACGATCGTGGTTAGCACCACGATCGTGGCCTGGGCGAGATAGACGTTCCAGTGCAACGCGCTGACGAGGATGGGCAGAGCGAGCAGGTTCGCGGCCAGCGGCAGCAGATAGACGGACTGGAAGCGGAGAAAGTCAATGACAAGGTTCCCCTTCACCCGGAATACCAGCCGGCGATACAGGGTGAAGGCCAGCACCGAGGTCAGCAGGTGACCGATCAGCACGCTGCCGAAGTAGGTGACGACGTGCCCGATCGTGAACTGCGCTAACGAAAACAGCCCGTACCCGATCACGGTGTTCACGCCGCCGACGAAGAGATAGCGAACCCGCTGGTCTGCGGCGAGACGACGGATGAGCGCGGGCCGCGGACGCGCCGCAGCCTTGACATCAGAATGCGCCACGATCAGATCCTCACCCGCCAGCCCCGTCTTCGATTGCCTATTCTAACGGCGGTGAATCATGAGCCATTGAACCTCAACGCTGCCCTCGTCGTTGACCACCAAGTTTTGGGCTGAGGCGAAGTCAAGCACGGACTGGCAGACTCCGGATGCCTGCAACAGCACCATCTCCTCACGCGGGGTCACGATGACATCGCCCGGCAGGGTGCGGAGGTACCCACACTCAAGATTGGAGCCGGTCGCGAATGCGAGGTAGTCAGGGTGCAGGAACAGATTCGCATCGACCACGCCAAGCTTCTGGCTCCACGTTGAGCCGGACACCGCCACCATTCCGATAATCCTCGTGCCCGCCGGCACTGCGGCGATCGCCTTTGTCGGGTTGGGTCGGAGGAAGTCGAGGGTGCCCGGCTGCGGCAAAATGGCCTTCGAGAGCCTTACGACCTCAGGGTTCACCGTCGGGAAGGCGGTCCATGCCGCGACGGGGAAGGCGAGCGCGAGCACCGTGAGCAGTGCGACAGCGAGGTCCCCGATGCGCCAGTCGCGCCATCCATACCTCTTGAGCAGTCTCAAATAGGACAACCCGGATATCAAGAGGAGTGCGAGCAACACGGCAAGTTCGAGGGAGTACCCGGTGACCAGGGTCGGGGTCAGCGCGCGTCCTGAAAAGTAGACCAGCGAAAGCAGTAGCCACGATGACTGGAACACGATGGCCCGGCTGATGACGAGGTTGCGGTTGGTGAGGCGACGGATTCCGAGAGCGCCAACCACAAGGCCCAGGATGCCCACGAACACAAAGCCCGAGTGCAGGCCGAACACCGGCGAGTTCACATTCATGAAGCCGTCCAGACCAAAGCTGCGAACGAAAAACAGGAAGTAGTCGGGCGAGAATCGTCGGCCGGTGAGGGACCCCAGTGCGATGTAGAGCAGCGGGAATGAGACCAGCCCGAGCAGGTATTGGCCCGAATTACGAGCAGCGACGAACCACCCGCGCGCCGAGATCAACACGGTGATGAGGCCCGCGATCGCGGCGGGAACACCGAAGTCCAGGTTGTTGAACATCGCGATACCGCCGAGCACCCCCAGCGTGAAACGTACCCACCACGGAGAGCTTCGACCAACGCGTCGCATGCCGATGTAGACGATGCCTGCCAGCATGAGCGTGGGCAACAGCAGCCGCATTGGCAGATCCGCATAGTAGGGCAGGCCGAGGGGGCCGGGCAGGTACGCCACCGGCACGATCACGAGGGGGATAAGCCAGCGCAGCGCCCGAGGTGTGACCTTGGCCACCGCAATGATGGCGAGTATGAGGGTAGAGATTTGCAGAATAACGAGCCACGCGACTGCGAAGACTTCCGAATGCGCGCGGAAGACCCCTGGGACGATTGCAGCGATAAGGGCTAGAGGGAAGCCCAGCAAAGTCTCGTATTGGGTTATGAAATCGAAGGCGGGCAGCCGACCCGCGGAGACAGCGAGCAACTCGTTGAGAGTGTACGCCAGGTCATAGCTGACCGTGAATGTCTTCGGGGTCTGAACGAGACTGGGCAGCCCGAGCGCCACGACGATCACGATCGAGACGGGCAACAGCATCCGACTCTCGAATCGGTACTTCAGCAACATACCCACCACAAGCACTGCGATGACCAGACCGAGGATGACCGGGGTGAACCCGAAGCCCACCCACATGGTCAAAAAGGCCGGGAAAGCTGCGTTCTGCCAGGTAGCCAGCAACAGCACGAAGGCGATCCCGCCAATCGTGAAGAGGTCGAGTAGGAGTCGGGCCCACGGCAGCGGCCGGGCCACCCGATCTCGCACGAGCACCAGGACCACGGCAACCACCCCGCAAGCCCACGTCATCAGAAGCCACGCTTTGTTGACGTCGGACAGCAGCTTTCCGATTCCAAGGAAGGAGATCGACTGGATTGCCGAGGGCGTACCCAGCACCCGCAGCACCGTGCCCAAAAAAACGGTGACCAGGGCGGCTGCGAGGCCCCACTCGATCCACGATGAGCGGATTCCGCCCGGAGGGTCCCGCCGCAACTCGTCGCTCACGTCGTCGTCGGCCGTGCGGCGATCCATCAGTCGAACTCCTCGAATTCCGCGATCTGTGCGCAGGTCACCGCGCGCGCATCCTCACCCGAGGCGACCCGGTGCTGCCAGTCAACGGTCCAATCCAGGCTGGAGGGGAAAGGCAGCCGGTTGTGCCAGCCCAGCTCGCGCATCGCCTTCGCGGCATCCAGCGCCAGCAGGTTCGCCTCATGCGGATGCGTCTCGCCATCGGTCGACCATGCTGCACCAGCTCCCCATTGCTTCGCCGCGAGATCGGCGATGATGCGCACGGGCACGAAGCTCTCCTCGCCAGGGCCAAAATTCCACTCACCGCCACTTCCGCCCGCCAGAAGACGGTCGGTGAGCGCCAGGTAGCCAGCAAGGCAGTCCAAAACGTGCTGCCACGGGCGCACGGCTTCGGGGTAGCGGATGCTCGCGACCCTGCCCGCTGCGAAGGAGTCGAGTAAGTCGGGCAGGAGTCGGTCGGGGCTCACGTCACCGCCGCCGATCACGTTGCCTGCCCGCGCGATCGCGGTCGGCACCCCGGGGAAGCTGGCAACCCAGGACTGCGTCAGGATGTCGGCCATCGCCTTCGAGGCGCTGTACGGGTCGTGCCCACCGAGCGGGTCGGACTCCACGTAGCCGGCTACCTGGTCGACGTTGCGATACACCTTGTCGGTGGTGATCACGACGTGCGCCTTCACGGAGGGGGTCGCGGCGACAGCTTCCAGCATGCTGAGCGTACCCATGACGTTCGTATCGAACGTCTCGCGCGGGTTTCGATAGCTCTCGCGCACCAGCGGCTGGGCCGCAAGGTGCAGCACGACGTCGGGTGCGAGGGAAGAGACTACTGAGGCGGTCGCCGCAGGGTCACGAACGTCCACCCGAAAGTCGTTCGCAACGAGCTCGGTGATGCTCGCAGTTTCATACAGTCCGCCGGGCAGCGGGTCGAGCGCGAGGCCCGATACCGTGTGGCCACGACTCGTGAGCAAGAGCGTCAGCCAAGCACCCTTGAATCCGGTGTGACCGGTGACGAGGTAATGCACCGGTCAGCGTACCGCGTTGGCCATGAACTCGGCGATGTTCTCGGCAACGTAGTCGAGCATCGGTTCAGTGAGCCCAGGGTAGACGCCCACCCAGAACGCCCGGTTCATCACGATGTCGGTGTTACTCATGTCGCCCACCACGCGGAAATCGACGTGTCGGTAAGCGGGCTGCTTCAACAGGTTGCCAGCGAAAATCAGCCGCACACCGATCTTGCGCGAATCAAGGAAGCGCGTCATCTCGTTGCGGTCTGCCGGATGCTCCGGATCGATCGTGATCGGGAAGCCGAACCAGGAGGGATCGGATTTGGGCGTCGCGCGCGGCAAGATCAAGCCCTCGATCCCCTCGAGTTTCTTCGTGAGGTAGTCAAAGTTCGCTTTGCGCTTGGCCACGAACCCATCGAGCTTGTTGAGCTGGGAAAGCCCCAGCGCTGCCTGCATATCGGTGGCCTTGAGGTTGTAGCCGATGTGGCTGTAGATGTATTTGTGGTCGTAGCCGAGAGGCAGGTCGCCCAACTGCCACTCGAATCGCTTGAAGCACGTGTTGTCGTGACCCGTTTCGCAGTAGCAGTCGCGACCCCAGTCACGGAACGATTCGACCTGCTTGCGCACGAGTGGCGACTTCACGAATACCGCTCCGCCCTCGCCAGTCGTGATGTGGTGCGCCGGGTAGAAACTGACCGTCGCAGTATCGCCAAAGCTGCCGGTGCGCTTGCCGTCGTAGGTGGACCCGAGAGCATCACAGGAGTCCTCGATGAGCCACAGGTGGTGCTCATCGCACAGTTGACGTACGAGGTCCAGGTCGAATGGATTGCCGAGGGTGTGGGCCATCATGATCGCCCGGGTCTTGGGACCGACCGCTTCGCGAAGCTGGTCACCGATCGCGTCGTACGTGCCCAGCTCCACATCAACGACGACGGGCCGCAAATTGTTCTGGATGATCGGATTGACCGTCGTGGGAAATCCAGCGGCGACCGTGATTACTTCATCCCCAGCCTTGAGCGCGCGCTTGCCGAGTTTGGGACTCGTCAATCCGCTCAGCGCCACGAGATTCGCGCTCGACCCGCTGTTGACGAAGAGCGCACTGCGGGCACCAACGTAGCGGGCGAGGCCGCGCTCGAAGAGCGGGTGGAAACGGCCAGCGGTGAGCCAGCCGTCGAGGGATGCGTCGACGAGAGCCGCGAAGTCCGCGGGGTCGAGAACCTTCCCCGACACCGGGACCGTGGACTCGCCCGGAACGAATTCCTGCTTGGCGAGGGCTGACTCTGCATAACTGCGAACCTGCTCAAGGATCAGTTCGCGCTGTGGATCGGAAATGAGGGAACTCCCCGCTTATGAAGACATGAGACCTACGATTCTAAGCTGACGGCGGCTGTGGACCGACCAGCGCGCGGCCGAGCCGCCGAGGGCAGAGTAGCGAGCTGTCCGGAAAATTGCGCGTGCTAGCATTCGAGACGGCTGGTGGGCCGGGTTTTCGTCGCCAGCCGCTGCACTCCCGACACCCCCGCCGACCGACCCGAGGAGCGCTGTGCCTGAGGTGATCGAGCGGACTAGAGCGCGCGCATCCGTTGCACTGGATGCACTTGTCTCCCTCATCGGACTACGCGCGCTTGTAGTGGCGGCCTCGTTCATCGGACTTGGCCTTCTCGCCGCGACGGTGCTCGCCTCGCCGTACAAGGGTGACGACCTCATCAACATGGACATTCGGCAGTACGGCGCCGCAACAGGGCAGTCGCTCGGTCAGATCATCGCCCACTACAACGCTTTTTGGGTCGGCGACAGGGCACGCTTCTTTCCGGGTTCACTCACCTGGAGTTATACAGTCTTCTGGTTCACCGGCTCGCGCATCGAGTACAAGCTCGTGCTCGTCGTCGTACTCGCCGCCGCGATCACCGTCACAACCCTGTTTGCGTGGACGATTACCCGTAGCCGTGCTGTGGCAGCCATCGTTCCTCTGGCACTCATCGGCACGCTTCAGCTGCGCGGCTGGTACGACGGCATCGTCTCGTTCGCCGGCCTGGTGCCATTGACGATTGCGCTGACCATCGGTGCCACGGTGATCGTGCTCCGATCGTCGCGCGCGGTGTGGTGGTGTGTCGCAGGGGTGCTCTACTTTTTCGCGCTCATAACCTACGAGACCGTCGCCCTTTTCGCCCCAGCGATGGTCGCCGTCGTCGTCGTCGTGACGCGCTCGTGGCGGCGCTCGCTCGCGCTGGCGATTCCGGCCTTGGTCGCGGTGGTGATCGCATTCGTGCTGCGCGTCGTCGTGCCCGTCGTCAACGTCGGCAGCGCCTACACGGTCTCACTCGACCCGAGGGCCGTGCTTACCACCTTCGCAAAGCAGACTCTCGGCTCACTGCCGCTGTCGCAGTGGTGGCTCGGCTCCGCGTACGTTCACCCGCTCGGTCTCGGCCTTGTACTCCAGTGCTTGGTGATCGTTGCGATCCCGGTCTTCCTGGCAGCCCGCGCCCTGGCATACCAGCCAACTGCCGTGACACGAGGCCGCGCCCTCCTACTCGCCGGTTCCGGCCTGTGGATGTGGCTCAGTTCAGCCGCTCTCATCGCCGTCACGCTGCGTTGGCAGACCGACCTCAAGCCTGGGGATGCCTATCTCGCCGTGATCTATGGCTATTTCGGTCTCGCGTTCATCGCGTCGGGAGTGTGGGCCATCGGAACTTCCCGACTCTCCGCCGCCACGACCCCCCGCTGGCAACGGGCAGTGTGGGCCAATGGGTGTGCGGCTCTCATCGCTGTCATTGCGGCACTCACCGCCGCAGGCAACCTTCGCATCGTTGGCTAAGCTGATGGCGACCAAAACCCGCACGGCAGCATTCCGGTTGCCTGCACAGCACGGAAGCCAGTAATCCCATGAAAGCTGTTCTCCTCGCCGGAGGACTCGGAACTCGCATGCGCGAGGAGACCGAGTTCCGCCCGAAGCCCATGGTTGAGATCGGCGGACGCCCGGTTCTCTGGCACATCATGAAGATGCTCGGCCAGCAGGAACTGAAAGACTTTGTGGTGTGCACGGGGTATAAGAGCGAGTACATCAAGAACTACTTCACCAACTACGGAGCGGTTAACTCTGACTTCACCGTGAAACTCGGCGACCAGTCCAACATTACGTACCACGGGGCCCACGAAGAGGCCGACTGGACGGTGACGGTTGCCGACACTGGCGCAAATACGATGACCGGCGGCCGCATCAAGCGCATCGAGAAATATCTAGATGGCGAGACTTTTCTCTGCACCTACGGGGACGGTCTGGCCGATATCGACCTGGAGGCCTTGCTGGCGTTCCACCGGTCCCACGGCAAAATCGCCACCATGACGGCAGTGCAGCCAACGAGCCGATTTGGTGTGCTCGATCTCAACGCTGACGGGGGCGTCGGGCAATTCAAGGAGAAACCGCAGGTCGAGGGGTGGATCAACATCGGCTACTTCATCTT
>JAYSPT010000099.1:0-6368 GCA_043721995.1 Salinibacterium sp.
ATGGATCGTGAAACCGCCGACGCGGAGGGCATCCCGTGGCTGGCGATCATCGGTTCCTCGGGAATGGTGGCGGGCCCCGATTCGGGGTTGCAGCTTCAACCGGCACATGCGATCCGGGATGCCTGTGCTCGCGAGGGCATCAACCCCAGCGATCTCGACCTGATCGAGATCAACGAGGCGTTCGCTCCGGTCGTACTTGCCTCTATCGAGGAACTCGGCATCGATCCGGCGCGCGTGAACGTTAACGGTGGAGCGATTGCCCTCGGGCATCCGATCGGCATGTCTGGCGCACGGCTCGTGCTGCACCTCGCGCTCGAGTTGAAGCGTCGCGGTGGCGGCGTGGGTGCTGTGGCACTGTGCGGAGGCGGAGGCCAGGGCGACGCTCTGATCATCCGCGTCCCGGGAGGTGCGGCGTGAGCGCCGAGGGACGGGTACTCCTCAGCGACGGGGTAGTGCGCACGGAGGTGGTGGATTCCCATATTCTGCTGATCACCCTCAATCGGCCGGATGCTCGCAATGCAGTCAACCGCGAGGTGGCCGCGGCGCTCGGTCATGCCGCCGAATTGCTCAACACCGATCCGAACCTTCACGTCGGCGTGCTCACCGGCACTGGCGCCGCCTTCTGCGCCGGGATGGATCTGAAGGCCTTCGCGAATGGGCAGTCGCCCTGGCTTGAGGAGCACCCGGAGTGGGGGTTCGCCGGTTTCGTTGGGCACCACATCGCGCGGCCGATGATCGCCGCAGTCAACGGCTTTGCCTTTGGGGGCGGATTTGAACTCGTGCTTTCGTGCGACCTCGTCGTGGCTTCAAAGGAAGCCCGATTCGCACTACCCGAAGCGACACGCGGCCTGATCGCCGGGGGCGGAGGATTGCCCCGGCTTGCCCAACAGATTCCCGCGCGAGTGGCCGCTCGCATGGTCTACACGGGCGAGCCCCTCGATGCTGCCGAAGCGCTTCGCTGGGGTCTTGTAAATGAGGTGGTTGCGGCGGACGAACTCCTCGACGTGGCGCTTGTTCTTGCCGCGAAGGTTGCCACTCAGGCGCCACTGGCAATCAGCACCACCAAGCGCATGCTGGCAGACCTGACGCAGCTGCCCACCTGGACCCCCGAATTCTGGAAGAGCGCGAACGAGAGCTTCCGGGCGATCATGCGCTCGGATGACGCGTTAGAGGGTGCGCGGGCATTCGCCGAGAAGCGATCACCGCGGTGGTCAGGCCGATGATCCAGCCCCGCTCGCTCGAACCCGATGACGCCGCGGTGGGGACCGAAAGGGGGCAGGCATGAACGCAGTGATCGTGGATGTGGTTCGCACCGCCTCGGGTCGCGGCAAGCCGGGCGGTGTCTTGTCGGGCATCCACCCGACCGACCTTCTTGCCCACGTGCTTGGTGCTGTGCTCGAACGCAATGGTCTGGACTCGAAGCAGGTCGACGACGTGCTGGTGGGATGCGTCAGCCAGGTCGGCGAGCAGAGTTCGAACATTGCCCGCAACGCGGTGCTGTCGGGGGGATTCGATTCCTCTGTTCCGGCGGCGACGATCGATAGGCAGTGCGGGTCGAGCCAGCAGGCGGTCGCCTTCGCCGCGCAGGGCGTGCTCGCCGGTTCTTACGACATCGTCATCGCCGCGGGAATTGAGTCGATGAGCCGAGTACCCCTCGGCTCGGCGACGGCTGGCGCCTCGCCCGATGGAATGCGGATGCGCAAACGCTACCCGGAGGGCCTCGTAAACCAGGGCGTCTCAGCTGAGCTGATTGCCAAGAAATGGGGCTTGTCTCGTGACGAGCTCGACGAGTTCGCCTACCAATCTCACCGTCGGGCGGCCGCAGCAACGGCCGATGGGCTCTTCGGGAGCGAAATTCTTGCCGTGGAGGTTCCCGGCGCAGATGGCGTCGCGATAACTGTCGACACTGACGAGACCATCCGCCCCGGCACGACGGTCGACGATCTCGCAAAGCTGCCGCCCGCCTTCGCCGACGAGCAGATGCGGGAGCGCTTCCCCGATCTCGACTGGTCGATCACGGCAGGAAACTCTTCCCCTCTCACCGACGGCGCATCGGCTGCGCTCATCATGAGTGAGAGGATGGCGACCTCGCTTGGGCTTCGCGCCCGCGCACGTTTCCACGCATTCTCGGTGGTGGGCGATGACCCGCTGATGATGCTCACCGGACCGATCGCTGCCACGCGGAAGATTCTGGACCGCTGCGGCCTGGCATTCGATCAGCTCGATGCCTACGAGATCAACGAGGCCTTCGCCTCGGTACCGCTGGCATGGGCTGCGGAGTTCGATACCGACATGGCCAAGCTCAATCCTCGCGGTGGGGCGATCGCGCTCGGGCACGCGCTCGGATCATCCGGAACCCGTCTGCTGTGCACGTTGCTCAACCAGCTCGAGTCCACCAGGGGGCGTTACGGTCTTCAGGCCATGTGCGAGGGCGGCGGTATGGCGAACGCAACAATTATCGAGCGGCTGTAAAGACCCGTCACTTGGCCCCGCGGTCGTCATAAGTTGAGCAAGTAAGCTGGCCCGATGGCTTTCGCAGCGTGGCTGTTCGGCTTATCGGCGGAGCAGCCGACCGAATATCGGCGCCTCATGCGCATCCGCAAGCGCATCTACACTCCGGTCGCGAACCTGAACGCCGAAATCGTGCGCTCGGCCGAGCCGATCCCGTTCGAGTCGCTCGACAGGTCTGCCTTCGTGCCGCTTCGACCCGGGGAGTCGTGGGGAAAGGTATTCAGCTGCGCGTGGCTGCGAGTCACCGGCGACGTACCGCCGAGTGTCAGCGAACCGGTCATCATGCTCGGAATCCGAGGCGAGGGGCTCGTGTTCTCAGCCTCCGGCGAGATGCTTGATTCGGTCAGCACGGTTTTTCAGCAGGGTGATCTGCCGCATTCGGGAGGCAACTATCGGTCGGTGCAGGGCGTCGACCTGTCGCAGGGCAAGGTCGAGTTCTTCGCAGACGTCACCTGGAATGGCCTAATCCTTTACCCAGTCGGTCGCGGCAAATTCCACGGCGCCCGGGTTGCTACCCGCGACGAGCCCACCTACGGTCTCTACTACGACTACCTCACGCTGCTCGAGCTTGCGGGTGCTACCGAGGATGCAGCTCTCGAGCGCTCCCTCCGAATTGCCCTGCGGCTCGCGTATTCCCGCTTCACCTCGGGCGACATCGTCGGCGCACGTGCCGCTTTGGCGCCTTCGCTCGCGGCACCCTCCGCGAGCGACTTCGTGTACAGCGCGGTCGGGCACGGACACCTCGACATGGCGTGGTTGTGGCCGCTCCGCGAGACGCGTCGAAAGGCCGCACGCACCTATATCCGGGCGGTCAATGCGCTCGACGCCCGGCAGGGCTATACCTATGGCACAAGCCAGCCGCAGCAGATGTGGTGGATGCGCGAACAGCATCCAGACCTCTTCGCCCGCATTCAGAAGGCGGTCGCCGCCGGTCACCTGGAGGTACAGGGCTCGTTCTGGGTTGAGCCGGACACAAACCTGCCCTCGGGCGAATCGCTCGTGCGGCAGGCGATCGTCGGCCGCCGCTTCCAGCAGGAGGCGTTCGGACTCACCGATGAACAGCTGCGGCTGTGCTGGCTGCCCGACACTTTCGGGTACAACGGAAACCTGCCGCAGATTCTGCGCAAAAGCGGCATGGACTGGTTTCAGACCATCAAGCTCGCATGGAATAAGGTCAACGACTTTCCTCATCGCACCTTCCACTGGGAGGGCATCGACGGCTCGAGCGTTCTCGTGCACATGCCGCCGGAGGGTGACTACAACAGTCGGGCGGCTGCCGGCAACCTGCTCGCGGGCCTGAAGAAGTATCCGGAGAAAGCGCTGAATACCGCGCTGCTCGTCTACGGATCGGGTGATGGCGGCGGCGGGCCCAATGAGATCCACCACGAGCTGACTGCACGCGAACACAGCCTGCGCGGCCTGCCGAAGGTCGAATTCTCCACCGCCGGTGAATTCTTCCGCGCGCTCGAAAAGCTGCCTGTCGAGTACATCCATCAGGGCGAGCTGTACCTCGAGACTCATCAGGGCACCTATACGACTCAGGGCCAGATCAAGCGACACAACCGGCTCGTCGAGCGAAAGCTGCACGAGGTGGAGGCGCTGGCGGTGCTGGTGGGCGACGACAGCCGACCCGTGCTTGACGCTCCGTGGCGCGAGGTACTGCTCAACCAGTTCCACGACATTATCCCTGGATCATCGATTGCTCGCGTGAATCGTGAAGCCATCGAGACGTACGAGCGCATCGAAGACTCCCTCGACGAGTATGCCGACCGGCTTGTCGCCCGCCTGCCTGTCGAGGGGTCGGGGCCGACCGCCATCAATCTCACGAGTATGCCGCGAAGCGAATACATCGAGTTGGATGGTGCGTGGTTCCGCGCCGACGTTGCCGCCTACGCGGCCGCGGCCCTGACGCCCGCCGGGGAGTCGGAGGGGCTTGCGTTCACTGCCGATACGCTCAGCAACGGCATCCTGACCCTTCGCTTCGGACCGAGCGGTGAGATCGTCTCATGCATCGACAAGGCTGGTGTTGAGCACGCTGGCGAGGGGCTCAACCGGCTCGTCATTCACAAAGATCCCTACGTCTGGCCGTTCAATGCGTGGGACATCAAAGGCGACTACTACAAGCAGACTCCCCGCACGCTGACGATGTCGCTGACCGAGAGCCGCATCGACGGGCCGACCGTTGTTCGACAGCAGCTGCACCGCAGCAGCCGGGTGACCATCACCCAGCGCGTCATCCTCGAAGCCGGCAGTGATGTCGTGCGCTTCGACACCGAGGTCGACTGGCATGAAAAGTACCGGATGCTTCGGGCCGAATTCAGGCCCGCCCACTACGGCAAGACGGTCAAGTGCGAGATCCAGTTCGGACACATCGAGCGGGTCACCACCGAACGGAATTCCGTCGAGACCGCGCAGTTCGAGGTGTGTGCGCACAAGTGGATCGCGACCGAGGATGCCCGTGGCGGCTTCGCACTCCTCAACGACAGCAAGTATGGGCATCGTGCCAAGAATGGGCTGCTGAGCCTGAACCTGCTGCGTGCTCCCACGTTCCCGGACAAGACTGCCGACCGGGGCATCCACCACTTCATCTACGCGTTCAGCCCCTTTGACACCGGCGACCTCGCCAAGGTGGTGCGGGAAGGCTACCGACTCAATAACCCGCTGCGAATCGGCGCTGGCGTCGCGTTCTCGAGCGCGGCAGCCACCGATAATCCGGGCATAGTCATCGAGACGATCAAGCACGCCGAAGAGGGTAAAGGCACCGTGCTGCGACTCTACGAGAGCCTTGGAAAGGCGGCTACCACGGCCCTTCGGGTGACGCTGCCACACACCAGCGCGCAGGAGACTGACCTGCTGGAACGCCCGACCGGCCCGGCGGCTCTCGACCACCTCGAGTTCGGCCCGTTCGAGATCAAGACGATCCTCCTGACCAACTGAATCCCTCACGGAGAGCTGAACAGATGACAATGGACACCGGCGTCCAGACCGAAAAGATCCGCTCGGCACACGCGCAGAGCACCGCGATAGTCGTCGCGGCATTTGGGCAGAACGTGATCCTCACCACGGTGACGACCTTCATCCTGCTCTACCTGGTGCAGTACGCGAAGGTCAGCACCGCGGGAATCGCGGTCGTCACCATCATCATCACGGTCGCGAAGATCGTCGATGCCGTCAGCGATCCGCTGGTCGGCAGCATTATCGACCGCACCCACACGCGCTGGGGCAAGTTCAGGCCCTTCGTTCTCTTCTCCGCCGCGCCGGTGGCAATGCTGACCGGACTGATGTTCTCGGTGCCCAACACCTCCGAGACGCTCAAACTCCTATATTTCGGCATCATCTACCTCGTCTGGGGTATCGCCTACTCGGCGTGCGACGTTCCCCTCTGGGGACTCATCGGATCCGCGTTCGGCGACAGCCTCGCGCGCACGAGGGTCGTATCGAAGGTGAGGGCCTTCGGTGCGATTGCTCTCGGGCTCGCCACGCTCGGAATGCCGTGGTTTGCACTTGCCCTCAGCTTTTCTCCTGTCGCTACGGAGGCCGGTTGGTCCCTCGCCGTATTCATCGCCGCGATCGCGGGTATGACGCTCTACCTCGCCGCGTTCTTCTTCGTTCGTGAGCGGCCGATTGCCGAGGAGCGCGCGCGACTGAGCTTCCGCGAACTGTTCGGCACCCTCTTCAAGAACACCCCGTTGCTCATGGTTCTATTCGGATCGCTGCTCGGGTTCGGCCGCTTCATCGTGCAAGCCGGCGGCGCGGTCTTCGTCGTCATCGCGTATGCGAACGAGGGCTATTTCACACTCATCGGCGCTGCCATCATCCTGGGATTGGTGATCGCATCCTTCCTCACTCCCCTGCTG
>JAYSPT010000100.1:0-87230 GCA_043721995.1 Salinibacterium sp.
TTAAATTCAGTGGGCCTAACCTTTGATGAGACGCATACCGATTTGGATGTTGATGCGGTGTTGTCTGCGATTGCTGTTGCACTAGGCTCCCGAGCAGTATCGGCGCACACGCACGAAAAGGGTGTCGCGTCTGCCGCGAGCGAAGCGGGGGCCATACCGGAGAACCTGCGGAGAACGACACCGATCCTCACCCATCCGGTATTCAACACGCATCACTCTGAGACCGAAATGCTGCGCTACCTGCGCCGCTTGGCCGACAAGGATCTGGCACTGGATCGCAGCATGATTCCGCTCGGCTCGTGCACGATGAAGCTCAACGCGGCGACCGAGATGGAGTCGGTCACCTGGCCTGAGTTCGCGAACATTCATCCGTTCGCTCCTGAAAGTGATGTGGTGGGCTATCTGGAACTGATTGAGCAGTTGCAAGGGTGGCTGGCCGAGGTCACCGGTTACGACGCGGTGTCATTGCAGCCCAACGCGGGCAGCCAGGGTGAGCTCGCGGGGCTCCTGGCGATTCGTGGGTATCACCGCGCGAACGGGAACCCCCAGCGCACCGTGTGCCTGATCCCCTCGAGCGCGCACGGCACGAACGCTGCTTCTGCGGTGCTCGCGGGGATGAAGGTGGTTGTAGTTGCGACCAATGAGCTGGGCAACGTAGACCTTGACGACCTGCGCGAGAAGATTGCCGTGCACTCAGACGATCTTGCGGCGCTCATGATCACCTACCCGTCGACCCACGGGGTGTACGAGCATGAGGTGCGCACGATCTGCCGGGCCGTGCACGATGCCGGGGGCCAGGTGTATGTCGACGGTGCGAACCTCAACGCGCTGCTCGGCTATGCGCGATTCGGTGACTTCGGCGGCGACGTGAGTCACCTCAACCTGCACAAGACGTTCTGCATACCGCACGGTGGAGGAGGCCCGGGCGTTGGTCCGGTGGCGGCCAAGGCGCACCTGGCGCCGTACCTTCCTTCACATCCGATGGCCCAGCGAGGTGCTGCGGCTGCGGACGGTCCGCGGCACCACCACATCGTGAGCGCCGCGCCCTTCGGAAGCCCGAGCATCCTGCCCATTTCGTGGGCCTACGTGCGCATGATGGGCGCCGAAGGCCTCAAGGCGGCGACGGGAGCAGCAGTGCTCGCCGCGAACTACGTCGCGGTTAGGCTGCGCGACTACTACCCGGTGCTCTACTCCGGCGCGAACGGACTCATCGCGCACGAGTGCATCCTCGACCTGCGGCCGATGAAGGAGGCCACCGGCATCGACAACAACGACGTCGCCAAGCGCCTTGTCGATTTCGGATTCCACGCGCCGACAATGTCATTCCCGGTCGCCGGTACCCTCATGATCGAGCCGACCGAGAGCGAGGATCTGGTCGAAATCGACCGCTTCATCGACGCGATGATTGCGATCAAGGAGGAAGCGGATGCTGTCGCAGCAGGTATTTGGCCGGCCGATGACAACCCACTCATCCACGCCCCGCACACTGCTCAGTCGGTCATCGAGGGCGAGTGGCGGCACGCCTACTCCCGGGAGCAGGCGGTCTACCCGTTGCGCTCGCTCATCAGCCACAAGTATTGGCCACCGGTGCGCCGGGTGGACAACGCGTACGGTGACCGCAACCTGGTCTGCTCGTGTCCCCCGGTGGAGGCGTTCGCCGACTGACCGTATCCCTCGGGCGCTAAGAGAACAGCCCTGGGAAGGTTGCGGCTGCCCATGGGTAGCCGACGAAAATTGCCGCATCGATCACGAAGTGCGCGATCACGAGGGGCAGCACGCGGCCGGTGCGGTAGTACAGCCACCCGAACACGACCCCCATCGCGAAATTGCCGACGAACGATCCGATGCCTTGGTAGAGGTGGTAGGAGCCTCGGAGTACCGCAGTTGAGAGGATGATCGTCCACTTGCCCCAACCAAGCTCGCGCAATCGCGCGAAGAGGTATCCGATCACGATCACCTCCTCGGTGAGCGCGGCCCTCAGGGCGGCGAGGATGAGCACGGGAACCGTCCACCAGTAGGTGTCGAGGGCCGTCGGCACCACATCGACGGTGATGCCGAGTGCCCGGCCGGCGAGATACACGCCGACGCCCGGGATGCCGATCAGGAGGGCCAGGCCGAGGCCCTGCAGCGCATCCCGCCCCGGTCGCCCGAAGTCGATACCGAGACGCGTCATGTGCGGCCGGGAAGGCAGCCACAGCAGGAACGCGACTAGTGCGACAGGCACCAGCGCGAAGAACACACCCATGAGCTGGTAGATCAGGTCGAAGATCGGCCGGTCGCTGAGTGGCGCGTTGATTGTGGTGCTTTGGTCGCCGAGCGCCCTCTGCTGCGTCAGCCGATCAACGATCGAGACGATCGAATACGCGGCGGATGCCCCGAGCGAGAGTCCGAGCACTATCAGGATTTCCGCGCTCAGTCGCGCCCGCGAAAGCCCGAGGCCGGGCGGTGGGGTCTCCGCGGTCACCGGGCTGCCGGAGGTAGTGCGCACGCTGGCGTGCCCCCCGGTAGCCGGGATCGGTTTTTCGACACAACCAGATATCCAAGTGCGGCGGCCCACGAGAACGGCGGGGTCGCAATCAGGTTGCCGAGCAATCGCCAACCGAACTGCGGCTGGAGGCGCATGAGCGCGGCGAACGCGAGGTGACCACCGTACTTGCGGGTAGGGGTGAGCACCCACGCGTAGTGGGTCACCTCGTGAAGGCTCAGACCGAGCGACTCGTAGTCGAGCCACTGCCACGGCTCGGATTGGGGGAACACGGTGAGTACCGCCTTCAGCCTGTTCACAGCCGAGGTGCAGAATGCGCAGTCTCCGTCGAAAACCAGGAGCGCACCGCGCGAATCACTCCATTTCGCACGGTAAGTCACTTTGTCATGTTACGCGCCACACACGCTCGTAAAAACCGCATCCAAGCCCAAAACGCAACATAGTTGTGTGATGCGGTGATTACGCGCAAAAAAAAGCCAAATTGCGCAACGGAATTCACCAGTTCGTTACCAACGTGTAACGTTTTTCTCCACGGGTTTGCGGTAACGAAGCTCGCGTTTAGGGTCGATAGGTAACAGGGCGGTCGCGCTTTCGCGTGCGCCGCGAAGAATCTTGCACAGGAGGATCATTTGAAACTGACACGAGTCTCACTCGTTGTCGCCACGGTCGCCGTCGGAAGCCTGCTTCTCGCAGGCTGCTCGGCCGGCGGCGGAAGCGAAATCCAGGCGGGTACCACCCTCACGGTCACGCAGAACTCCGGCGTCGACACCTTGAACGCCAACACTGCTAGCGGCAACTCCACCTACAACCAGAACATCAACTACCTCACAGGCGCGACGTTCAACTACTACGACAACACTCCCAAGCTGTTGCAGAACACGAAGTTTGGTTCCTACACCGTTGTCTCACAGAGCCCGCTGACGATCAAGTACACGATCGCCGATGGCGTGAAGTGGTCGGATGGCACCGCCGTTGATGCGGCTGACATGCTCATGGCCTGGGCCTCCAGCATCACCAAGTTCAACGATGCCAAAGGTGTGAACTTCACGTCTGCTCTGGCTGGCAGCGGACTCGACCTGGTCACCGACGTGCCGACCGTTTCCGCAGACAATAAGTCGCTTACCCTCGTATACTCGAAGCCCTTCGTCGACTGGGAAACCGCGTTCGCCGTCGGCGTTCCCGCCCACGTCACTTACGAGGAGGCATTCCCGGATGTCACCGATGCCGCAAAGGCGAAGGCCGCGGTCATCAAGGCGATCCAGTCTGACGACACCGCAACTCTGACCAAGCTCGCCACCGCGTGGAGCACGTCCTTCAACATGACGGATACGCCGTCAGACGCGAAGCTGCTTGTGGCCGATGGCGCGTACACCGTGACGAAGCTCGTCAAGGACCAGTACGTGACCCTCACCGCCAACAAGGGCTACACATGGGGCCCGCTGCCCAAGCTGTCGCAGATCACCATCCGCATCATCCAGGACCCCACCGCACAGGTGCAGGCACTGCAGAACGGCGAGGTGAGCATCATCTCGGGACAAGCGACCGCTGACACCGTGACCGCGCTCAAGGCCCTCAAGGACGTCACCACCACGACGTCTGCTACCTCGACCTACGAGCACGTCGACCTCACGTTCAATAACAAAGGACCGTTCGATCCAGCTACCTACGGCGGAGACGCGTCGAAGGCACTCCTGGTGCGCCAGGCCTTCCTTAAGACGATTCCTCGCCAGGACATCGTAGACAAGCTGATCAAGCCGATCAACGCCAATGCCGTGCTCGCCAACTCGCAGACCTTCCTTCCCGGGGCTGCAGGTTACGACGCGTCGGTTGCCGCGAACGGTTCAGCGGACTATCTCAAGGTCGACATCGCTGGCGCCAAGGCTGACCTTGCCAAGGCAGGTGTCGCGTCCATCAACGTGACGCTTCTGTACGGCAAGAGCAACACGCGCCGTGCCAGCGAGTTCGCACTGATCCAGGCATCTGCGGCCCAGGCCGGCATCACGGTCATCGACGGCGGTGACGACAAGTGGTCGTCGAAGCTCGGTGACGGTACCTACGACGCCGCGCTGTTCGCCTGGCAGTTCACCTCGCTTGCCGTCACCGGCACGCAAGCGCAACTGATCACCGGCGGTGGCAGCAACTACAACGGCTACTCGAACAAGGACACCGACTCGTCCTTCACGTCGCTCTCGTCTGAGTTCGACGCCACCAAGCAGATCGGTCTGCTTCAGGCAGCCGATAAGAACGCTTGGGCAGACGCCTACGGTGTGACGATCTTCCAGTTCCCGAACGTGACCGGATTCTCCAACAGCGTTTCTAACGTCAAGGATGCACCGTTGGCGCCGAACGTCTTCTGGAATTACTGGGAGTGGACCGCTCCTAAGGCCGCCTAGGCCTTAGCTCACCACGGGTGCCGGGGATCTTTCGTCCCCGGCACCCGTGCACACTGCCGCGTTCCATTCCACAGAAGGCCCCACGACGTGCCAGCCAATTCTTCGGGTCGCACTAGCGAACCCGCCCCCCACTTTCGCTCGAATTGCGAGTACGGTTTGCGACGATGCTGACTTTCCTTGCCCGGCGGTTTGTCGCCTCGATTCTCGTTCTCTTCGCGGCCTCGTACCTCGTCTATGTGCTCGCTGCCAACGCTGGCAACCCGCTTGAGGATCTGCTTACGAGCACCAAGCCCAACAAAGAGACGCTCATCCAGGCGCGGATCGAGCTGTTGCATCTCAACGTGCCGTCCTATCTACGCTATTTCATCTGGCTCAGCGGTGTTCTCAAGGTTTTCATCGGCCAGTTCGATCTCGGTAAGTCGCTCACGGGCCAGCCGGTAGTCTCGATGCTCGCCTCGGCTGTGGGCGTCACGGTTCAGTTGCTCATCACGGCTACGCTCCTCGCGATCTTCCTCGGCCTCCTGATCGGAATCACTACTGCGCTGCGGCAGTACAGCGGGTATGACTACACCGTCACGACGCTGTCGTTTCTGTTTTTCTCGCTGCCCTCGTTTTTTGTCGCGGTTATCCTCAAGCAATACGTCGGTATTCGTTTCAACGACTTCCTCGCCGATCCGACGTTCGCTGCCTGGATGATCGTTCTCGTCTCCGTGCTTTTTGGCGGCATGTGGGTGGGCATCCTGGGCGGCACGGCGAAGCGCCGCCTCATCACTTTTGCCGTAGCGGGTGGCGCGACTGCGGTCGTGATGACGTATCTCTCAGTATCTGGGTGGTTCAACACCCCCAGTCTGGGCATCGGGGTAGTCGCCGTCCTCGGTGCAGGATTAGCCATCCTCATCACCGAATTGACGACGGGGCTCGCTAACCGCAAGGCGCTCTACACGGCCCTCACGGTCGTCGTCATTGGGGTCGCGGTCTACTACCCGTTTATGCTGCTGTCCAGCACGATGACTTTCTGGATCGTTTTTGCACTGGGCCTTCTCGCGGTCGCGGTGGGCATATTGGTCGGCTACCTCTACGGTGGTGCCGACCGCGGCCTGTCCATGCGCACCGGCGGGATCACCGCATTTTTCGTCGGGGGCTTGATCGTCATCGACCGGTTCATGGCCTCCTGGCATAACTACGCCACAAGTGAAATTGTCGGGGGCCGCCCCATCGGCACTGTGGGTGCGGGCACCCCGAACCTTAGCGACGTGACGAGTAGTTTCTGGATCATGGGCCTCGACAGTTTCACGCACATAATGCTGCCGACGCTGTCGCTGCTGTTGATCTCACTCGCCTCATACAGCCGGTACTCGAGGGCGAGCGTGCTTGACGTGCTCAACCAGGATTACATCCGCACTGCTCGAGCGAAGGGCCTCAACGAGCGCACGGTAATCATGCGCCACGCCTTCCGCAACGCGCTCATCCCGATCACGACGATCGTCGCGTTCGATTTCGGTGCCCTGGTCGGCGGGGCGGTAATCACCGAGCGAGTGTTTGCCTGGTCAGGTATGGGCAAGCTTTTCATTGATGCTCTCACCCTCGTGGACCTGAATCCGATCATGGGATTCTTCCTGGTTACCGGTTCCGTGGCCGTGCTTTTCAATATCCTGGCTGACCTCGCTTACAGCGCTCTTGACCCCAGAATCCGGGTGACGGTATGACGAACCCTATGAGTCCCCCGGTCCCGCGGGATCCGGAAGGTGATGACAAAGACCGGGACGTTCTCGGCGACGACAAGGTTCTCGGTGACGAGTTCGTTCTCGAGCAATCCGAGAACGCGATCGAGCTCAAAGAGGTCGCGGGCCTCAGCCAGAGCCGCATCGTCGTACGCCGCTTTCTGCGTCATCGAGCCGCGCTCATTTCCATCGTGGTGCTGCTCCTCGTTATTTTGACGGCATTCAGTTCGGTGGGCATTGATGCGCTCGGAATCAAGATTCCCGGCTGGTGGATATGGACCTACGATCACATCGGAAACGTAGTCAACGGCGGCCAGCCCACCCTGAGCCTCGTTCCGCAGTGGCTGGGCGGTGCCGGGATTACCTGGGGCTCTCATCCTTTCGGGCAGGATGAAATCGGCCACGACACCTTCGCACAGGTGATGCGCGGCACCCAGCAGTCACTCATGATTGTGTTGGTGGTCGGCGTTGTATCGACCTTTATCGGAATCGTTATCGGCGCGGTGAGTGGATTCTTCCGCGGCGTCGCGGACACCATTCTCATGCGGTTTACGGACGTCATCATCATTATTCCGCTGCTTGTGCTCACCGCGGTACTTGGTCGCACCTACGGTAACTCGGGTTCGTTCGTGCTCGCGATCGTGCTGGGCGTCGCCTCCTGGCCCGGACTCGCACGCCTCGTGCGCAGTGACGTGCTCGGGCTTCGCGAACGGGAGTTTGTCGATGCAGCGCGCGTTGCGGGGGCGAGCAACTTCCGCATCATGTTCGTGCACATTCTGCCGAACGCGATTGGTGTAGTAATCGTCAATGCAACGCTGCTGATGTCCGCGACGATTCTCACCGAGGCCGCCATCAGTTACCTCGGCTTCGGCGTTCAAGCACCCGATGTGTCGCTGGGCAAGCTCATCTACGACTTCCAGGCCGCGTTCTCGACCCGGCCGTGGCTCTTCTGGTGGCCGGGCCTGTTCATCGTGCTCATCGCGCTGACTATTAATTTCATCGGGGATGGCCTGCGTGATGCGTTCGATCCGCGCCAGAAGCGTGCGCTGAACCGCGCGGCTCGCCTCGCGAAGAGCGAAGCGCGGGCGAAGGCGCGCGCAGCGGGTGCTGCGTGATCAGGTTTACAGAGCTAGCCTCGGAGCAAAGCTGCGACCACGATACCGACGCCGAGCAGAGCGGCTCCACCGAGCAGGGGACCCATGTTCCATGTGCTGCTGATGCCGGATCCCTCGACGGCGGGGCCATCCAGGTAACCCGCCTCACGCAGCAAGCCCCAGACGCGCCGCACATGCCAGGCCGCGACACCAGACTCGGAACCGGGTACGTCGCCAATTCGGACCGATCCACCGGTGAAGTTGTCCGGGTCCATGTGCCGCACTTCACGCGGACTGGTGCCGCTCGCGGCGTAGCGACCAGGGGCTGGGGCCGACCAGGCGACAACTTTGCCGGCGGCTGTGACGAGCGTGAGGGCGTAACGGGTTTCCACGTTTGCCAGGGCCGGCCAGCCCACCCGGTAGGTCCTGGCGGGGTTCGTAACCGTGACTCCGGACGGGTCAACCGTCACGCAGGGATACCAGAAAAGCAACCAGCACAGGTAGCACGCGGCAGCCGCGATGAGACCGTAGTGCACTACGGCGAACCCGTCACCCTGCAATGTGAGGGTCAGCATCCCCGCGATGGCAAACGCGGCAATGACAAACGTGAGCACGATGCCGGAGCGTGGTCGGACCGTGACGGGGTCGGGGAGCGGCGCAGCGGAACCTTGCATGCTCCTATCGTGACATCACTCGCGGGGACGAAGACACGTGGCCGATTGGCCGAGTCAGGAAAGGCAGACCGATGAGCGCGCAGGCGAAGAAGGACGATGGGCCGATCCTCGAGGTCACCGGACTTGGCGTTGACTTCTGGGTGGACGGTACCTGGTACCCGGCCGCCATCGACATGGGCTACACGATCAAGCGGGGCGAGGTGTTGGCGATCGTCGGGGAGTCGGGATCGGGCAAAAGCTCGAGTTCGATGGCCCTGCTCGGGCTGCTCCCGCCGAATGCCCGGGTAACCGGCAGCATCAAGCTCACGGGCCGCGAGCTCACGACGCTGAGCGACTCACGTCTGCGCCAGATCAGGGGTAAGGAGGTTGCCGTCATCTTCCAGGAGCCGATGACAGCCCTCAACCCGGTTTATACCGTTGGCTTCCAGATCGTCGAGTCGCTGCGCCTGCATGAAGGGATGTCTCCGGCTGATGCCAAGAAGCGCACGATCGAACTTCTCACCATGGTCGAATTGCCCAACCCGGCGCAGGCATTCGACAAATACCCGCACCAGCTGTCTGGCGGCCAACGCCAGCGGGCCATGATCGCAATGTCGATCTCCTGTGACCCGCTTCTGCTGATCGCCGACGAGCCGACCACCGCGCTCGACGTCACGGTGCAGGCCGAAATTCTCGAGCTGCTGCGCAACCTTCGCGATCGGCTAAACAGCGCGATCATCCTCATCACCCACGATCTGGGTGTCGTGGCTGACCTTGCAGATCACATCATCGTCATGAAGGACGGCAAGATCGTCGAGCGCGGAACGATCGAGGACATCTACTACCGCCCGCAGCACGAGTACACGAAGCAACTGCTGGCGGCCGTTCCCCACCTCGGCAGTGCGCAGGTCGTCAACCCCCCTTCGGGCGACCGCAATGCGGCACCAGTGCTGTCGT
The DNA here is from genome assembly GCA_043721995.1 of Salinibacterium sp. Taxonomy (GTDB): domain Bacteria; phylum Actinomycetota; class Actinomycetes; order Actinomycetales; family Microbacteriaceae; genus Rhodoglobus. The sequence continues at coordinate 9,304 of JAYSPT010000100.1, forward strand.
TCGAGCATGTGAGTCTCGACTACCCCAAGCGTGGCCGTATCCCGGCATTCCGCGCGGTGGACGACGTGTCGTTCACCATCGAGCAGGGGGAAATCGTCGGGCTCGTGGGCGAATCGGGTTCAGGCAAGACCACGATCGGGCGTGCAGCGGTTGGCCTCATACCCGTCGCTGCGGGCGCGCTCAAGGTGCTCGGGAAGGATCTCAGCACGATATCCGCACACGATCTGCGTGCCGTGCGGAAGCAGATCGGGATCGTGTTCCAGGACCCGGGATCATCCCTCAACCCACGGTTTCCGATCGGGCAGAGCATCGGTGAACCGATGCTCCTTGCGAAAGAGGCACGCGGTGCGGCACTCGACCGGCGAGTCGAGCAATTGCTCGACCAGGTCGAGTTGCCGCGCTCCTTCCGCAACCGCTACCCGCATGAACTCTCGGGAGGCCAGCGCCAGCGCGTTGGCATCGCACGCGCGCTGGCGCTGAGCCCGGCACTCCTGGTTGCCGATGAGCCGACCTCGGCCCTCGACGTATCAGTGCAGGCGCGTTTCCTGGTGTTGCTTCGCGGATTGCAGGAACAACTGCACTTCGCGTGTCTGTTCGTGAGCCACGACCTCGGTGTCGTGGATGCGCTTGCGCACCGCATCATCGTGCTCAACCAAGGCAAACTGGTTGAGCAGGGAACTCGCGACGAGATCCTGCGCAGCCCGAAGGATCCGTACACGAAGCGTCTCCTTGAGGCGGTTCCGGTGCCCGATCCGGTGGAGCAGCGCCAGCGCCGCGAGAAGCGGCGCGCAAGCTAGTCCGGTCGCCGCGAGAAGCGGCGCGCAAGCTGAGCTGGCTCGATACCGGGGGAGTACTCAGCCGCCGAGCGCTAGAATAAAAGACGCCCGCAGCGCGTAGACGCGCCGCATTCCCCCTCCCCCTTCTTTTTGAGGTATTGCCATGGCTATCGCCACCCGTAGTGACCTGCGCAACGTTGCGATCGTCGCACACGTCGACCATGGCAAGACGACGCTTGTTGACGCCATGCTGCGCCAGACCAATTCTTTTGCCGAGCACGCTCATCTCGAGGAGCGCGCCATGGACTCCAACGACCTTGAGCGCGAGAAGGGCATCACGATTCTCGCTAAGAACACGGCGATCTCGTACAAGGGCAAGCACGCGACGAACGGCCCGATCACCATCAACGTGATCGACACTCCGGGCCACGCCGACTTCGGTGGCGAGGTCGAGCGCGGTCTCTCGATGGTGGATGGTGTCGTTCTCCTCGTTGATGCCAGCGAGGGCCCCCTGCCCCAAACGCGCTTTGTGCTGCGCAAGGCGCTGGAGGCGAAGCTCCCCGTCGTGCTGCTCGTCAATAAGACTGACCGTCCGGATGCCCGCATCGACGAGGTAGTCAGTGACAGCCAGGACCTGCTTCTCGGGCTCGCGAGCGATATGCACGATGACATGCCCGATCTTGATCTCGATGCGGTGCTCGATGTGCCGGTGGTATATGCGTCCGGTCGCAACGGAGCTGCGAGCTGGAACAAGCCCGAAAATGGTACCCTTCCGGACAACGCTGACCTCGAGCCGCTGTTCGACGCGATCATCAAGCACATCCCGGCCCCCCGCTACGACGACGAAGCTCCGCTGCAGGCGCACGTCACCAACCTTGACGCTTCGCCGTTCCTTGGTCGGCTCGCTCTGCTGCGGGTCTTCAACGGCACCATCAAGAAGGGCCAGACAGTCGCCTGGGTGAAGTACGACGGCAGCGTGCACAACGTACGCGTCACTGAGTTGCTCATCACCAAGGCGCTCGACCGGTTCCCGACCGAATCGGCTGGGCCCGGGGACATTGTCGCTGTCGCCGGTTTCGATGACATCACGATCGGTGAAACCCTCGCTGACCCTGACGATGTGCGGCCGCTGCCGACCATCAAGGTTGACGACCCTGCGATCTCGATGACAATCGGCACGAATACGAGCCCGATGATTGGCAAGGTGAAGGGCCATAAGCTGACCGCCCGCATGGTGAAGGATCGCCTCGACCGTGAACTCGTCGGGAACGTATCGATCCGTCTGGTCGATATCGGTCGTCCGGATGCCTGGGAAGTGCAGGGTCGCGGGGAGCTGGCGCTGGCCATCCTCGTCGAGCAGATGCGTCGCGAGGGTTTTGAACTCACCGTGGGCAAGCCCCAGGTGGTTACTAAGCACATCGACGGCAAACTGAATGAGCCCTTCGAGCACCTCACGATTGATTCTCCCGAGGAGTACCTCGGCGCGATCACACAACTGCTCGCCGCGCGCAAAGGCCGCATGGAGTCGATGTCCAACCACGGTACGGGCTGGGTCAGGATGGAATTCATTGTTCCTTCTCGTGGACTCATCGGGTTCCGTACGGAGTTCCTCACGATTACCCGGGGCACGGGCATCGCCAACGCGATCTCGCACGGTTACGAGCCGTGGGCGGGAGCTATTGAGACCCGCACTAACGGATCAATCGTCGCCGACCGTTCAGGAGCGGCAACCCCGTTCGCTATGACGGCACTGCAGGAGCGCATGTCGTTCTTTGTTGAGCCGACCCAAGAGGTCTACGAAGGCATGGTTGTGGGCGAGAACTCCCGTGCGGACGACATGGATGTGAACATCACGAAGGAGAAGCAGCTGACGAACATGCGCCAGTCGACCTCTGACGTGTTCGAGCGCATGACACCGTCGCGCAGGCTCACCCTTGAGGAGAGCCTTGAGTTCGCCCGCGAGGACGAGTGCGTCGAGGTCACACCCGACTTCATCCGAATCCGTAAGGTGGAACTCGATTCGAACGCCCGCGCCCGCAGCGCATCGCAACGTAAAAAGCAGAACGCTTAGGATTTTTTTTGGGTGCACAGCGGTCGTGAAGGACTACTCTTCGTTCAGAGTTGATATCTCTTCACGGGAGGTATCCGCAGAAGCAAGGAGCCAGACATGTTCGTCATACACAAGCGTGTAACCGTTTCACTCGCCATCGTTCTTGCCCTCGCCGTCACGCCAACGGTAGCTGGCTGCAGCGTCATCAAGGGAGTGATCGAGCAGCAGACTGGCGGCAAGGTTGACCTCGGGGGCAAGAGTATTCCTGCCAACTTCCCCAAGTCAGAAGTACCCCTCATCCCCGGAGACGTTGTCTACGGCGCCGGTCTCACGACGGCCAACGGGGATGTCTGGAACGTGACGATCAACGTCAAGGATATGAGCGCCTTCGACACGATCACTTCCGGGCTTACGGGCGCGGGCTTTACCGCGAAGGAGGTCGGCGGCAAGCAGGATGACGGCACGGCAACTGGCGCATTCACGTCGGCAAAGTATTCAATCGTTGTAGTTGTCACCAAGGGCAACGATGCTGGCAGCCTCCTTGTGAACTACACCGTCACGAGCATCAAGGAGTAGGTCCCCCGCCGCAGTGCGCCCCGGGGAATCAGTGCGCAGCCGGTGCGACCTCGTTCGCGCGCACAGCATTGACGCGGGCAGGGCGTTTGTGTGAGCTAGCGAAGAACGACGCGCCCACTCCTGCGATGTAGAGGATCCAGGCGGAGAGTTGGGCCCACGTCGGCTCCGGGTTGAAATTGAACACGCCACCCAGCACGGTGCCGTACCAGCTTGAGGACGGGATGATCGTCGCCAAGCTGTATGCAGGGTTATCGACCCCGGGAATGACGCCGGCTTCTTGAAGGTCGCCGATTCCGGAAGCGAGAACGCCTGCCGCAACCACGATCAGGAAGAGCCCTGTCCAGGTGAAGAAGATGGAGAGGTTAATGCGCACGAATCCCCTGAAGATGAGGTACGACAGCGCGATAGCCACAGCTATTCCGAGGAATGCCCCGATTGTGCCAAGAAGGGCGACGCCGCTTGAGCTCACACTCGCCCAGATGAACAGCGCGGTCTCCACACCCTCGCGGCCTACAGTCATGAAACCGAGTGCGACGATCCCGATGCCGGCACCGGCCACGGCGGCGGCAAGCCTGGTCTGAAGGTCGTTCTTTAGGTCCCGAGCATTGCGCGCCATCCAGAGGATCATCCAGGTCACAAGTGCGACCGCGAGGATCGACAGCGTCCCGCCGAGCGTTTCCTGCGCCCGTGCGCTCAATCCGTACGGCCCCCAGGTCAGAAGTGCGCCGACCCCTAGTGAGAGGGTGACCGCGGCACCGACGCCGATCCAGAGTCGGGGCAGAACATCAGTTCGGCCGATCTTTCGGAGGTACGCGACAAGGATGCCCACGACAAGGCCGGCTTCGAGACCTTCGCGGAGGCCAATGAGGAAGTTTGCGAGCATCAGAGCTTTCCGGTTCTATGTTGGTAAGGCTAACCTAACTCAGACTAGCCTATGCCGCATTGCATATCCTGTCCAGGTGACTTCACCACAGGCCGAGCGCGTGCTCTTCGTGCATGCCCACCCCGATGACGAGACGATCTTTACCGGCGCCACGATCGCGACCCTCGTCGCATCCGGTGCTCAGGTGAGCGTGCTGACCTGCACGCGCGGCGAGCGCGGAGCGGTGGTGGCGGAAGACCTCAAGCATCTGGTGGCATCTGCAGACCGAAACGGCGAGGATGCACTCGGTGAGTACCGCGTCGGCGAGCTTCGCGCCGCGCTTCAGGCCTTGGGTGCTACGGAGAATCGCATGCTTGGTGATGCCGATGCCCGCTGGAGCGGGCGTGCACCGCGTCGTTATCGCGACTCCGGGATGCGCTGGGGCGCAAACGGAGCGGAGCCCCTCGACGAACTCGATGCCGGTTCACTCTCCGCTGCCGAGTTAGGCGAAGTGGCCGCAGACATCGCCGCGGTCCTCATCGCGTTTGAGCCCGATGTCGTGGTGAGCTACGACGCCGATGGCGGATACGGGCATCCCGACCACATTCGCGCCCACAACGCCACTCGAACCGCGGCCGAAGTGATGGGAGTGCCTTTTTACGTGATCGATGCCGGCGGTAAGCCCGAATTGACCGTCAACGCGGCGGCGGCAGTAGAGCGAAAGCGCGCCGCACTCGGTGCGTACCGCTCGCAAATCACCGTCGCGGGCGACATGTTCTCGCCGGGATCGGAACCGCCAGTGCGGATCGACGCGCCCGAACAGTTCCGAAGATGGCGCCGCCCGGCCACCGGTTTCGCGGGCCAGTCTCTCGCGGGCCGCATCGCGACGTGTGTGCTTGCCGCCGTGCTGGGCGTGATGATCGGTGTGATGGGCACGGTCATCCACCAGGTAAGCATCACGACGGGAAGCGTGCGGGTACCTTGGGGGTTGGTAGCTGCAGTCCTGATCACGGCGGGCCTTGTCGTGGGTCTGCGACTGGTCTGGGCGACGCGACTGGTGCCAGCATTGGCGGCGCTCGGCCTCATCGCCACCCAGCTGGTGCTGACGCTGGCCTCTCCGATGGGCGCGGCCCTGATTCCGGAAAACCCTGCCGGCTACGTGTGGTGGATCGCACCCGTAGTGATTGCCGCGGTCGCGGTTGCGGTCCCGGATGTGTGGCGCCGCGGGCCACGTAAGATTGCAGTAGTTCCAGCCGCGAAAGGTGCCGATCAAACGTGACGTATGTCATCGCCCAACCGTGTGTCGACCTCAAAGACCGCGCCTGCATTGACGAGTGCCCGGTTGACTGCATCTACGAGGGTGACAGGATGCTGTACATCCACCCCGATGAGTGCGTCGACTGTGGGGCGTGCGAGCCGGTCTGCCCGGTGGAAGCGATCTTCTACGAAGACGACCTCCCTACGAAGTGGGCGGACTACTACAAGGCGAATGTCGAATTTTTTGAAGACCTCGGATCCCCTGGAGGCGCGTCGAAGGTTGGCGTGATCCACAAGGATCACGCGGTTGTGATGGCAGAGCCGCTCGCGGAGCCAGAGGGATAAGTGCCCCGCACGCCCCTGAAGCTTCCGGATTTTCCGTGGGACACGCTCGATCCGTACGCCGCGATCGCGCGCGCGCATCCGGGCGGCATGATCGATCTCTCAGTCGGCTCTCCCGTCGACCCAACACCGGCCCTGATTCGCGCGGCGCTCGCCGCCGCCACGGACGCACACGGCTACCCGCAGACTGCCGGCACACCGCAGCTGCGCGAGGCGATCGTTGGCTGGTACGCGCGGAGGCGGGGAGTTCATGACCTTTCGGTCGCCAACGTGCTGCCCACGATCGGCTCCAAGGAGCTCATCGCCCTGCTACCCACGCTGTTCGGGCTGGGCCCCGGTGACACCGTCGTGCAGCCATCGGTCGCCTACCCGACTTACGCGATCGGGGCGGCCATCGCTGGTGCTTCGGTCGTGGCATCCGATGATCCCGCCGAATGGCCCGCCAGCACGCGCCTTATCTGGGTCAACAGCCCGGGCAACCCCGATGGTCGCGTGCTCGGGGTCGAGCGACTCCGCGCGATGGTCGCCCGTGCTCGCGAACTCGGCGCAGTGATCGCGAGTGACGAGTGCTATGCGGAGTTGGACTGGGCAACGGACCCGCACGGTCGACACCCGACCACCCCGTCGATTCTGGATCCTCGGGTCATCGCAGGCGAACTCAATTCGGTTCTCTCCGTGTACTCACTCAGCAAGCAGTCCAATCTGGCTGGCTATCGCGCGGCGTTTGTGGCGGGCTGCAGCGAGCTCATCGGTGAACTTCTGGCTGTGCGCAAGCACGCCGGTCTCATTCCTCCCGCACCCGTGCAAGCCGCGATGATCGCCGCGCTGGCTGACGACGCCGATGTCGCGGCACAACGGGAGGTATACCGGGCTCGAAGGGGTCGGCTGCTGCGCGCCTTTGAGGCAGCGGGCTTTCGAATCGATCACAGCGAAGCTGGGCTTTACCTCTGGGCAACCACGGGAACGGATGCCTGGCAGACGGTGTCGCAGCTTGCCGAACTGGGCATCCTCGTGGTGCCGGGCTCGTTCTATGCCGAACAGCCAGCCGTGCACGTGCGTGTCGCACTGACCGCGACCGATGCAGCGATCGACGCTGCGGTGGCCCGGCTGGCGAGCTAATAGGCTGTAGACGTGACTAGCTCATCGGATGCTCACGGCCCTGCAGGAGCCGAAATGGCCACGCTGCATTTCCCGGGCGGCACCGCTGAGTTTCCGATCGTTCGTGCTACCGACGGTAACGACAGCATCGACATCTCAACCCTGCTGAAGCAGACCGGTCTTACGACGCTTGACCAGGGCTTCGTCAACACCGCGTCTACTCGCAGTGAGATTACCTATATCGACGGCGATGCGGGCATCCTGCGTTACCGGGGCTACGCAATTGAGGACGTCGCGAAGAATTCTACGTATCTCGAGGTTGCGTGGCTTTTGATCTATGGCGAGTTGCCGACGCCCGACGAGCTCGCACACTTTGACGATCGCATTCGTCGTCACACGCTGCTGCATGAAGATCTCAGGCGCTTTTTTGACGCACTGCCCCACAACGCCCACCCGATGTCCGTGCTCTCGAGTGCCGTATCTGCACTGTCCATGTTTTATCAGGATTCGCTCAACGTGCACGACCCCGAGCAGGTGGAGATCTCCACGATCCGCCTGCTGGCTAAACTGCCGGTCATTGCCGCGTACGCGCACAAGAAAGCGCTCGGCCAAGCGTTTCTCTACCCAGACAATTCGCTGAGCTTCGTCGACAACTTCCTGAAGCTGAACTTTGGCACGATGGCCGAGTCCTATGAGGGCAATCCGGTGCTGAGCAGGGCACTGGATCGCCTGTTGATCCTGCACGAAGATCACGAGCAGAACGCATCGACCTCGACGGTACGACTGGTGGGCTCCACGGAGGCCAACCTCTTCGCCTCGATTTCGGCAGGCATCAACGCCCTGTACGGCCCGCTGCACGGTGGTGCAAACGAGGCGGTGTTGAACATGCTCGGCGACATCCAGCGATCTGGTGAGGGCGTACAGAGGTTCATCGAACGGGTCAAGAACAAGGAAGACGGCGTGCGCCTGATGGGCTTCGGCCATCGGGTTTACAAGAACTTCGACCCACGCGCGCTGCTCGTGAAGGAGAGCGCCGATGAGGTCCTCGAGGCCTTGGGTGTTAAGGATGACCTGCTCGACATCGCGAAGGAACTCGAGCAGGCCGCTCTCGCCGACGACTATTTCCGCGAACGCAAGCTCTACCCCAATGTGGACTTCTATACCGGAGTGATCTACAAGGCGATGGGATTTCCCACGCGGATGTTCACCGTGCTGTTCGCGATCGGTCGGCTGCCCGGCTGGATCGCCAACTGGCGCGAGATGAGCGAAGATCCGTACACGAAGATAGGCCGTCCGCAGCAGCTCTACCTGGGCGAAAGGGAGCGGCCCTGGCCGCAGCGTTGAGTGTGCCCGATCATCACGCGTGCAGGGCGGTATTGAGTTCCACGCCTTTGCCTGAGCGGGGCAGCACCTCGACGGTTCCCGTGAGGGAATTCCGACGGAAGAGCAGGCCAGGTACGCCGCTCAGGTCGATGGCCTTGACGGCTATCGGTGAGCCGTCAGCGGTTACTGCGCCATTGAGCACGACTACCTTGGTGCCCGCCGTCACGTAGAGGCCAGCCTCGACCACGGTGTCGTCACCGATCGAGATTCCGATCCCCGAATTCGCGCCTAACAGTGCCCTGCGGCCGATTGTGACCCGCTCGGTTCCGCCGCCGCTGAGTGTGCCCATGATGGACGCACCGCCCCCGATATCCGCTCCATCGCCGACGACGACCCCCTGTGAGATGCGGCCCTCGACCATCGATGCGCCGAGGGTGCCCGCATTGAAGTTGACGAATCCCTCGTGCATCACGGTGGTGCCGGGGGAGAGGTGTGCCCCAAGTCGTACGCGCGACGCGTCCGCGATACGAACGCGGACGGGTGAGACGTAGTCGATGAGTCGGGGGAACTTGTCGATGCCGGTTGCGGCGATACCGGCGCGCTGCAGCGCGGGCCGCATCCGTTCGAAATCGTCCGGATGGATCGGGCCGGCATTCGTCCACACCACGATCGCCAGGTGCGCGAAGATGCCTTCCAGGTTGATCGTGTTGGGTTGCACGAGCAGGTGGCTGAGCAGGTGGAGGCGCAGGTATGCGTCAGGTGTGGATACGGGCGCGGCATCGAGATCGATTTCCGCGGTAACGAAATTGAGGGTGACGTTGCGTCGCTCGTCGGAACCCTCGAGCGCCTCGAATGCGGCCGGTGCAATATGCGGGTCGCGGCCCGGCGGGGTGGCCCCGAGGGACGGGCGCGGATACCAGGTGTCGAGCACTGTGCCCGCGGACGATCCCTGTGCGACGACGGTGGCGAGACCGTAGCCCCAGGCTGTGCGCGAACTCATACCGCCAAGAGTACTTAAACTAGGGCTGTGCCCGTTGCCGACTCCAGCCCGACCGTGCTCGACGCGTTGTCTTCCAGCCCCGAGTTGACCCGACAGCTGTGCGACATCGAATCGGTGTCGGGTAACGAAGGCGCGATCGCCGATGCGATTGATTCGACGCTCGCGCACTGTGCGCACCTCGAAGTCACGCGCGATGGGGACGCGATCGTCGCCCGCACGACGCTCGGGCGCGCTCGAAGGGTCGTCATCGCCGGACACATAGACACCGTGCCGGTGAACCACAACCTGCCGGTGACGACCAGCACGATCGACGGAATCGACTACCTCGTGGGTCGCGGCACGGTCGATATGAAAGGGGCCGTCGCGATCGCACTCAAGCTTGCGGTTGAGTTGAGCGCGCCGAGCGTGGATGTGACGTGGATCTTCTATGACCATGAGGAGGTATCGAGCGAGCTCAATGGGCTGGGCAGGCTCGCATCCCATCGTCCCGACCTGTTGGCGGGTGACTTCGCGATTCTCGGCGAACCGACCAACGCAACGGTCGAAGGTGGCTGCAACGGCACAGCGCGCGTCGATGTACGCCTGCACGGCACGCGGGCGCACTCGGCACGCTCGTGGGTCGGACACAACGCGATTCATGATGCCGCCGGTGTGCTTGCGATCCTGGCCGCCTATGAGCCGGCCAGCGTTGAGGTCGATGGCCTGCTCTACCGCGAGGGACTCAACGCCGTCGGTATCACGGGCGGGGTCGCGGGCAACGTGATTCCAGACGAGGCCGTAGTGAACATCAACTACCGCTTCGCGCCCAGCCGCACGGCCGACGAGGCGATCCAACACCTGCGCGACACGTTCGCCGGGTACGACATGACGGTCACTGACCTCGCCGAGGGAGCCCGCCCCGGGTTGGATGCTCCCCTCGCGCAGGAGTTCCTGAGCGCGGTCGGCGGGGTGGCAGCTCCCAAGTACGGCTGGACGGATGTCGCGCGCTTCTCCGCCCTCGGAATTCCCGCGGTCAACTATGGACCCGGAGATCCCCTGAAGGCGCATGCTGACGACGAGCGCGTGGCAGTCGATGAGATTGTCGCTGTCGAGCGAGGACTGCGCGCGTGGCTTACAGCGGGGTGAGCACGAGTCTCGTAGTTCGGTACCGGCTCACCTACTGGTGGGTGAAGGTCATCGCGATCTTCATGCTTTCACGCATCGTCACCACGATCATCCTGCTCGCCTTCGCGGCGATCCAGGGTAAGAACTCCTGGACGGACCCGAGACCCGGGTACTTCGACTTCGCGTCGATCTGGGATGGCCACTGGTACTACATCATCACGGTCGCCGGGTATCCCGCCCAGTTGCCACTGACCAACTCCGGTCATGTCGGTGAGAATGCCTGGGCGTTCATGCCGGCCTACCCGGCACTGGTGCGCCTCCTGATGGCCTTCCCGTTCATCGACTTCACCGTTGCCTCGGTGCTGGTCACCGTGGGCTTCGCACTGGGAACCGCGCTCGTGTTCTACCGCCTCATGCACCTGTTCCTGCCATCCGGCACCGCACTCTTCTCGGTCGTGCTGTTCTGCTTCGCCCCACTCTCCCCGATCCTGCAGGTCGCGTACGCAGAGTCGATGCACACCTTCTTCCTCGCCCTCGCCCTTTACCTGCTGGTGCAGCGACGGTACTGGACGATGCTCCCCGTGATCGCCGTGATGTCGCTCACCAGGCCCAGCGGGCTGGCATTCGCACTCGCGATGCTCATGCACGTGGTCTACCGATTCTGGCGGCGAAGGCGCGAAGATTTCCCAACAAACGAAGTGATCGCATCCCTCATAGTCGGGCTGTTCAGTGCGTTTATGGGTATTGCCTGGGTGCTCATTGCCTGGGCGCTCACGGGTTCGCTGAGTGCGTATCCGGACACCGAACTCGCCTGGCGTTCGGCATACGTCGGCTATCAGCAGTTGATACCGTTCACGCCGTGGATTCAAGCCGCGGGGTTCTGGGCGCCAGAGTTCGGCATTCCACTTCCGGCGCTGCTCGCGATTGTGGGAGTGGTCGTCGTGGCGTTCTTCGGTGCACTGTTCACGCCGTGGGCGCGCAGGTTGGGCCCGGACATCCGATTCTGGCTGGCCTCGTATGCCCTCTACCTGCTGGCCGTATTTTTCCCGCAGTCGAGCACGTTCCGCCTGCTGGTGCCTATGTTTCCGGCGCTCGGTGCATTCGCTCAGCCCAGGTCTTTGGGCTACCGGATCGGTATTGTGGTGTTCTTTGTTGCGTGCCAGGTGGGGTGGGTCTACATCGCATGGTGGGTGAACGGCTACGACTGGACGCCGCCGTGATGCGCGGTGCGTGCGGTTGGGTAGCCGCGACTCAGTAGGGGATAATAGAGATATCCGCGTGAAAGGGGATTACCGATGGCAGCCATGAAACCGAGGACCGGTGACGGGCCGATGGAGGCTGTCAAGGAAGGTCGCCTCATCATCGTTCGCGTGCCCCTTGAGGGCGGTGGACGGCTTGTCGTCTCCGTCAACGACGCCGAGGCCAAGGAACTGCATGATGCGCTCGCGGGAGTCGTAACTCCGGCCTAGTCCGCCACCTTCACCAAGTGAAGGAGTCCATCTCCCACCGGGGACAGCGCGCTCAGCACGGCCGGCGAACCGGCAATTTCACCGAGAAGCATGCGGAATTCGGCGACAATTTGGTCGCGCTGAGCAGGGTCGGCAACCCTTCCGCGCCACAGAGCATGGGCGACGAGCACGCTTCCGTTGGGGCGAACCATCCGCAGTCCGTGCTCCACGTATTCAATGACCGATGCCGGATCCGCGTCGATGAAAGCGATGTCGTAGCTGCCCTCATTCATGCGAGGCAGCACGTCAGCCGCCCGACCGGCAATCAGGCGGATGCGATTGGGTGCGATCCCGGCATCGATGAACGCTCGGCGCGCCGCCTGCTGGTAGTCAAGCTCGGAGTCGATGCTTGTGAGCACCGCGTTCGGTGCACCCGACATCAGCCAGAGGCCGCTGACACCCAGGCCGGTGCCGACTTCGATGATGCTGGATGCATTACTCGCGGCCGCGATGACCGCCAGTTGCGCGCCTACCGAGGCGCTCACCGGCTCAACTCCGAGTTCGAGCGAGTGCAATCGTGCCTGACTGATGTCGGCGCGCTCCGGCCCGAACTCCTCGGCAAATTTCCAACTCAGCAGTTTTTCAGCCATTCTGTTCCCTCGTCACGTGCCCCACTCTAGGTGTAGCTCGCAGGCCCAGCGGTTATCCTGAGCGGGTGTCCTTCGGCCTCACCTTCGACAAGCTTCTGATCATTGGGATCATTGCAGTGTTTGTGGTGGGTCCAGAACGTCTGCCTTACTACGCATCGCAACTCGCGAAGCTCGTCAAGACCCTGCGCATCATGGCGAACGGCGCCAAAGAGCGCGTGCGCGAGGAGATGGGTCCTGACTTCGATGACATCGACTGGAAGAAACTCGACCCCCGGCAGTACGACCCTCGCCGGATCATCCGGGAGGCACTCGCCGACGTTGATGAGCCTGTCACGGTGCTGAAGCCACCCATGGAATCCGCGTACGCACAGCGACAGCGATTCCTTGCCGAGGGCCGTCCCGCGCCGTACGACAGCGAAGCCACGTAATTCGCTACACTCGCACCAAATGCCTGACCAGCGAGTGCTCACGCGAAGGACTGTCGCCACCTACGCCATCGGCTCGTTGGGAACGTGCGGCTTTGCCACTCTCCCGGGTCTCGTGCTGGTGTTCTAGCTGACCGACACACTCAGGGTGGCGGCGCTGGCCGCCGGCATCCTCTTCTAGGTGCCGTACATCGCACTTCCAGCTTGTGTTAAGAGCATGGAAATTCTCGGTGGTGCTGCAGCGCGCGCGTGACCCAAGAACTTCGTCCAGCCATCGCAAGCGGCGCGAGTTATGCGTTCGCCAGCTCGACCCTCGCGGCCTCTGCTTGAAGGGCCTCCACTACAGCACGGACCGACGGCCGTTCGGCGCGGTCGGGCCGCATCAGTGCGGAGATCAATCGCGATGCTCGAACGCCCGACAGCGGCCTCGAAATCAGACCGTTCTCGCGGCCGCGGGTCGTGAAGCGCGGCAGGATTCCGATTCCCCGACCGGCGGCCACGAGCGACTCGACGATGCCGTTATCGATGAAGCGCTGGGCGATGTGGGCGGGACTGCCGTTGACCGCTTCTATGCTGCGCAGGATGCGGTCAAATGGCAGCATCGACAGCGTTCCGATCCATGTTTCATTGATCAGGTCGGCCGGCGTGAGCACGCTCTTGCGGCCAAGGGGGTGGCCGACCGGCAGTGCGACATCCAACGGCTCTCGCATGAGGGGTACAACCGTCAGCCGCCGCTGTGTCCAGGTGGGCAGGATGCCCGGCGCGTCGGCCACCACGATATCGAAGTTTGACGTCAGATCGCCCAGGTCAGTTACGACGCCGTCGAGGTCGCGACAGGTCAAGGACAGGCCCGGCAAACTCTCCACCGCGCCGAGGAGCCCGGGCAGGAGCATTTGGCCACCGGTGGGGAAGATTGCCAGAGTGACTTCACCGCGAGGTTGAGAGCGAAAATCCTCCCACAGCGCTTCGGCGCGAGCGATGGCAATGGCGACATCCGTTGCTGTGCGGGCGAGCGCTTTCCCCGCCGAGGTGAGCACGATTCCGCGTCCCGCGCGCTCAGTAAGAGGAACTCCGGCCTCCCGCTCGAGAATCTTCAGTTGCTGGGAAACCGCGGATGCTGTGCGGTTCGTGGCGCGAGCAACTGCGGTCACGCTGCCCCGGTCTGCGAGCTCGCGCAGGAGTTCCAGCCGCGCGATATCCATGTAGCTAGGCTACACAGTTATATAAGTAAGACGAGCTTGTTCTACATTGTTTGTGGTTGTGAAATAGCATCATGATCATCGTGTTTTTCGTTCTCGCCGCCCTTGCCCTCGTCGGTATCGTCGCCTCTTTCCGCGTTGTCGCCGCCGATGGTTACCGGCGTATCCCGGCCCGTCGCTCCTAGTCTGGCGACTCGCTCTTAGCTCACCCTCAGGCCGAGCTTTCGGCCCGAGAGGCCGCGGGGTCGCACGGCCAGAATCTCAGCCAGGCGCGACAGTGCCAGTGCCGACGAATCCTCCGGGTGGGACAGCATGACAGGTACCCCGGCGTCCCCGCCTTCGCGCGCGCCGATGCTGAGCGGTATCGACGCCAGGAGTTCCGTGCCGAGGCGAGCCGCAACATCCGCGCCACCGCCCGCACCGAAGAGTCCGCCCGCCATATTCTCGACCACGCCGATCACGACCTGGCCGGTCTGGCGCGCCACGAGTGCGCTGCGCTCGGCAACGATCGCCGCCGCTGGCTGGGGAGTGGTCACGACGATCACCTCCGCCTGTGGCAGTAGCTGGCCGAGCGAGATCGCGATATCCCCGGTACCGGGCGGAAGGTCGAGCAGTAGCACGTCAAGGTCGCCGAAGTAGACGTCGGTCAGAAATTGCTGAATCGTGCGGTGCAGCATGGGTCCGCGCCATGACACCGCGGTGTTTTCCTCGACAAACATACCGATCGAGATCACCTTCACCCCGTGTGCGACCGGTGGCAGGATCATTTCCCCAACCCGGGTAGGCTTCGCGCCGGCGATGCCGAGCAATCCGGGAATCGAGAATCCAAAAACGTCCGCATCGACCACGCCTACCCGCAGGCCGGCCTGCGCGAGCGCCACGGCCAGGTTCGCGGTGATTGTCGACTTGCCTACCCCACCTTTGCCGCTCGTGATTGCGTAGATCTGCGTGAGCGACTCCGGCCCGAATTGCACATCCTTCGGCCTCCCACCGCGCAGCTTCGCAATCAGCGCATCCCGCTCCTGCCGCGACATGATCGCGACATTCACCCGCACGGACGAGACGCCGGGGGTGGAGGCTACAGCCGCCCGAACATCGCGCTCGATGGTGTCGGCGGCAGGGCATCCGATGATCGTCAGTTTCAGCTGCACCGTTGCGAGCCCGGCGTCGTCGACCTCTACGCCGCCGATCATGTCGAGCTCGGTTATCGGTCGCCGAATTTCCGGGTCGATGACTTTGCGCAGGTTGTAGAAGATGTTGTTTTCGATCCGTCCGTCCTCAGACACGGGTCTTCTCGTCGCTCTTGTCCTTGTCGAGTTCTTCCAGCAGTGAGCGTAGTTCGGCGCGAATGAAGTAATTACTCGCGAGGTCGCGCATGGCGAGACGAAGAGCGACCACCTCACGTGCGAGGTACTCGGTGTCGTTGAGATTGCGCTCGTCGCGTTGGCGGTCCTGCTCGATCTGCACGCGGTCGCAGTCATCCTGTCGGTTCTGTGCGAGCAGGATCAGGGGGGCCGCGTAGGACGCCTGCAACGAGAGGATTAGGGTCAGGAGCGTGAAATTCGTGCGCCTCGGGTTGAACTGTGCTCCGACGGGAGCGGCCGAGTTGTAGGTGAGCCAGAACACCACAAGTACCGTCATCCCGACGAGGAACCACGGGGTGCCCATTGCGCGCGCGAAATCCTCGGAGAAGCGGCCCATGCGGTCCTGCCTGCGGAATAGCGGGAAATTCGTGCGAAGTCCCGTGGGGGAGTCGAGACGCGAGTCGTTTCGGGTGGAGCGGGAGTCAGCGCGTGCCACTTGGTGCCCTCCTTCCCGTTGTTGGAATCTTTGCGATCGAGGTATCCGAGTAGCGTTATTCTTCAGCTTCGGTACTTCGCCAGTCCTCCGGCAGGAGGTAGTCGAGGACATCGTCAAATGGCCACCACCCCGACCAGGCGGTGGTTCTCGTCAACGACGGGCACCGAGACGAGGTTGTAGCTCGCGAGAATCCGCGAGACCTCGGCCGCGTTGGCGTCTGCGTGGACGGGTTCGAGGCTCGTGCCGAGGAGCGTGCCGAGGCGCTCGTTCGGCGGGTAGCGAAGCATCCGCTGGAAGTGCACCATGCCGAGGAACCGACCGGTCGGTGGCTCATAGGGCGGCAGCGCCACGCAGATCGCCGCACCCAGTGCGGGTGCAAGTTCGTGGCGACGGATGAGCTCAAGGCCCTCGGCCATGGTCGCGTCGGCCGAAACGAGGATCGGCTCGGTCGTCACCAGCCCGCCCGCGGTGTCCGGGGCATAGGTCAGCAGGAATCGCACGTCCTCCGCTTCCTCGGGCTCCATGAGCCCCAGGAGGGCCTCACCACGCTCGTTGGTGAGGTAGGCAATGAGGTCTGCTGCGGCGTCCGGCTGCATCTGGTCGAGTACGTCTGCCGCGCGGTCGTCATCGAGCTGGTTCAGGATGTCCACCTGCTCGTTCTCGGGCATTTCCTCGAGCACATCGGCGAGCCCGTCATCCGACAGTTCTTCGGCGACTTCGAGCATCCGCTGCCCAGAAAGGCCAAGCATCGCGTTGGCGAGGTCGGCTGGCAGCAGGTCGGCGTAGCTGGCGACAAGCTGGGTTGCGGACTGCGCTTCCCCGACCGGTGTGTCCTCGATGAGATCGGCCCACTGTGCGAATACCGTTTGCCCCTTGCCGAACGGCGAGGGTGAGCTCTTGGGCCGCCGAAGGAAGACCTGGCCGATCTCCCACTCGCCATGGCCCATTTCCTCGATTGCGACATCTTCGATGATCGCGTCACCCGAGCCGTCACACAGACGGACCTTGCTACCGAGCAACTCGGCGATCACGCGAAGCTCACCGCCGCGCTGTTCGAAGCGGCGCAGGTTAACAAGTCCGGTCGTGATGATCTGCCCTGAGCCGATGCTGGAGACACGGCCGATCGAAAGGAACACTCGACGCTTGCCTGGCACCACGACGATCATCCCGACCACGCGAGGCGCATCGTTTGTGCGGTAGATGATGAGTACGTCTCTGACCTTGCCGACCTTGTTGCCGTTGGGGTCGAAAACGGAGCACCCGACCAATCGAGCGGCGAAAACTCTCGTCGTCCTCACGCACAAAACCCTACCCCCGGGTGAAAGGTGTGCCTGTGAGTGAAATACTGGGCCGGTGAGCAACCAAACTGCATTCGGCGGCCGTGCCGCCCAGCCAAACATCCCCAAGGGTGATGTTCTCGGGACCTATGACACCTACGTCGAGGCGCAGGGGGTCGTCGACCGTCTCGCCAAGGCCGACTTCGACGTCGCGCATCTCTCGATCGTCGGCAATGACCTGAAGACAGTGGAGCGCGTGACGGGCAAATTGACCTGGGGGCGCGCAGCCGGAGCGGGAGCCGCTAGCGGTGCCTGGTTCGGCGTTTTCTTCGGACTGTTCCTGCTCGTGTTCAACTTCACGACCAACTACGGTGTCGCGCTGGCCGCGCTGCTGATCGGTGCGGCATTCGGCATTGTCTTCGGTCTGGTGGGATACGCGTTCTCCCGTAGGAACCGTGACTTCACCTCAACCCACCAGGTGCTGGCCTCCAATTACCAGATCATCATCGACCCGAACCTGACTGCGAAGGCGCAGCAGGTACTGGTGAGCACGCCGCCTTCGGCCCCATAGCCCGTCCCGGGCCAATTCCGTCAGCCCGGGCCGAAACATCGGCCCGGGCTGTGTCCCAATCCGCAGGCAACCTCCGACTGATGGCAATAGTCGCTGGGGCGTTCGTTGGCCGAACGAGACGTTTGTGATGTCAACGAAAAAGAGCGCGGGATCTACCGGTGTGAAGGCATCCGGATCAGGGGTGGGTGTCGGCGCGGGGTCGGGGTCTGGCTGGTCGACGAGCTCGAGGCCTGCGAGCCTGACGCGGTTGGTGGCACCCCGCCGGTGCATCCTCAGGGGCCAACCGCTCGCGTGACAGCAAGAGCCGGCACGGCGAATCTTATTGCGATGCAACCATCCAGGCCTCGACCTCGTCGGCCGTGCGAGGGATGCCTGCCGAAAGGTTCTCGGCTCCGTCGGACGTGACCAGAATGTCGTCCTCGATACGCGCGCCAATGCCGCGATACAGCTCGGGCACTGTGAGGTCGTCGGGCTGGAAGTACAGGCCGGGTTCGATCGTGAAGATCATGCCTTCCTCGAGAATGCCGTCGTGGTAGAAATCTCGTCGAGCCTGCGCGCAGTCGTGCACGTCGATCCCCAGGTGGTGACTCGTCCCATGCACCATGTAGCGCCGGTGGTACTGACCCTCGGCCAGTGACTCTTCCGCGCTGACCGGCAACAGCCCCCACTCGGCGGTCCTGGCCGCGATTACCTTCATCGCTTCGGCGTGCAAATCGTGAAAGCGGATGCCCGGCCGAGCGATCGCGAACGCAGCATCCGCGGCTTCCCGAACCGCCTCGTAGACCTTCCGCTGTATCTCGGAAAATTTGCCGTTCACCGGCAGGGTTCGCGTGATGTCGGCCGTGTAGTAACTGTCCACCTCAACCCCGGCATCGATCAGGATGAGGTCACCTGGCACAACCGGCCCGTCGTTGCGGGTCCAGTGCAGGATGCAGGCGTGCGGCCCACTTGCCGCAATCGTGTCGTAGCCCACCGTATTGCCGTCGGCGCGAGCGCGGCGGTTGAAGGTGCCCTCGACGATACGCTCGCCGCGGCGGTGCGCGATCACGTCAGCGAAGTTCGCGATCACGTCATCGAAGCCTTGCTTCGTCGCTGCGATCGCGGCACGCATCTCGGCGATCTCGAAGCTATCCTTCACGAGCCGCAGTTCGCTCAGGTCGCGCAGCAGTTCGGCGTCGCCGTCGTTCTCGAGGGATTCCGAGCTTGCGGCGATCAACCGGCGGCCGTCGACGTGGTCGGTGAGTTCATGGTCGGCTTCGCGCACGATTATGGTGTTCGCACCAACGGAGTCGATGACACTCTCGAACTCTGAGATGTTCGCGGTGGCGAGACTGAGGTCGGCCGCGACGTGCTCCAGCGACGGGCGCTGACCCTGCCAGAACTCGCCGATCATGGGGTTCGCATAAAACTCGGTGCTGCCGTGGCGGGCCGACTCGCGGAAGTAGACAGTTGCATCGTGGCCCTTCGCAGTCGGCTCGAGAACGAGCACGGCACCTGCCACGGTGTCTGAACCCCAGCCGGTCAGGTAAGCAAATGCGGAGTGGGCACGATACGGGTACTCGGTGTCATTGGCCCTCGTGACAAGGTCACCGGCCGGCAGGATCATCCTCTTGCCCGGATGCATCACCGAGATGCGCTCGCGGCGCGCTGCGGCGAATGCTGCCTGGGGGCGGGAGGCGGGCAGCGTCTCGTTGCGCTCGGCCCATGTGCCCGACATGTACTCGACGAATTTCTCTGAGCTCGGCAGCGTTGAGCGGTTCGATGTCGCGCGGGGCGCGGTCTGCGCGGGTGTGTCGGCCATGTCCCCATTCTCACCCAGACGGCTAATTTCAGCCAGCAGGGGAAAGTTGGGCAAGAATCGGGCGATGGTCGCTGCCCGCGCCGTCCTGCGACTGGATGACGCGCATCCCGGTCACCTTCCAGTTCGGCGTCGTCATGACATGGTCAATCGGAGCGCCAAGAAGTGCAGGAAGCAGGCTCGGCCAGGTGCCGACCGCCGCGTTACCGGTGGCCTCTGCGGCATCGGAGCAGGCGCCGAGTGCCTTACCCGTCGTGGCGAGGCCCGCATAGTGGTCGAGGGTGGAGTTAAAGTCACCGGCCATGATCACGTTGGTGCTTCCGCACGCGCCGGCCACCCAGCGCAGGTCGCTGCGCCAGTGCTCCATCTCGCCCGGGATGGGGGCGACCGCGTGCACGGCAACAATCGTGGGCCCGTTGCCATTCGTGGGGTGGGCGACGACGCTCGGCAGTACCGACGTCGTGGTCACCGACTCGTTTACCACGTAGGCGCCGAGTTTTTCGCTAATCAGGAGCGTGGTTGAGCGAGACTTCGATACCTCGTCGTAGGCGACCGTGAAGACCTGCATCGGTGTTCCAGACGCGGCCATGAGGTTGGCGACTGCCTGGCCCACCTGGTTGGTAGTCTCCGGAAGCGCGATGACCTCTGCGCCCGACTGGGTGGCCAGGTCCGCGATTGTCTGTGCGCCCGCCGCGCCGCCCAGAGTGTTCCAGCTGAGCACGATGACATCGCTGTTGCCGGTCGACTCAAATCCCGCGCTTCCGAATCCTCGGGTCGAGAGCACCGCGATCGTGATACCCGAGAAGGCGAGCAGCACAACCGCGAGTGATGCGCAGAATCGACGCAGAGACGGTGCCACCAGGGCGATGAGCGTAAGCACGACGATACCGGCGGCGGCGATCGCGACGGCGAGGCCGCGTAAAGAGACCACCTGCGCCACGACCGGTGCCTGCGCGAGACCGAAGAGTTGGGGCCACGCCGCGATGAGCAGCAGGATCGCCACGACAACCGTGAGGAGAGCGGCGAGAGTCCTGCGGAACATAGGTCTGCGAGTTTAGCCCGAGTGCCATGCGAATAGTCTTGAGGGATGCCCGGACCCATCGACCTGCACACCCACAGTTCGGTTTCCGATGGCACGGAAACACCCACCCAGCTCATTCGCGCGGCCGTCGTCGCGGGACTCGGCACCGTGGCGCTGACCGACCACGACTCGACTGCTGGCTGGCAGGAGGCGTTCGGGGCCGCCGCCGGTACCGGGCTTACGGTCATCCCGGGCATGGAACTCAGCACCAACTACGGGCCGGCGAGCGTGCATTTGCTGGCGTACCTGTTCAACCCGCTCGACGGCGGGATCATTGCGGAAACTGCGCGGATCAGGGAGGGTCGACTCAACCGGGCCGAACGCATCGTGGAGAAGATCGGTCAGGATTACGATCTGACCTGGGACGATGTGCTTGCCGAATTATCCGATGGCACAACCCTCGGCCGACCGCATATCGCCGATGCGCTCGTGCGCAAGGGCATCGTGGCCAACCGCACTGCGGCATTCGAATCGATCCTGCATTGGCGTGGGGCCTACTACGAGAAGTACTACGCGCCGTCGCCAATCGAGGGCGTGCGCATGATCGTGCGGGCCGGGGGAGTGCCCGCGCTTGCTCATCCCGCGACCCACGGAAAGTACCGGCCAATGGATGACGCGTACATCGCCACGCTCGCCGACGAGGGCCTTTTCGGGCTTGAGGTCGGGCACCGTGACAACACTGACGAGGGCAAGGTTCGCCTTATCGCGCTGGCGAAAAAGCTCGGCCTGGAGGTCACCGGCGCGAGCGATTACCACGGCGAAGGCAAGCCGAACCGTCTCGGCGAGAACACTACTGCTCCCGAAGTGCTGGAGAGGCTAGTGGCGCGCGCGACCGGTTCGAGCAGCTTCCGGGCCTAAAGTTCGGGCGCGCTACCGGTCGAAACGGGCGCCCTCTGGTTTGGACTCGAGCAAGGTCAACACCAAAACTACGATGCTCAAGCCGACGAGGCTGAAGAGATAAAACGCGCCCGAAAAGTTGCCGTCGTGAAGACGGCGAACGGTGACGGCAATTCCGGGAATGACGACAGCGAGAGTGACTAGCGCAAAAAGCACGAGGAAGACTATTCCGCCGACACCGAGGTCGACTCCACCGTTCCCGTTCGGGGTGCCCGTCCCGATGCCGATACCGAGCGCAAGCCCGTAGAGCACGGTTTCTGGGATTGCAAGCGCGAGTGCAGCCCACCAGTATTCGCTCCGGCTCGCGCGGCCGGTGAACGTCGCGTACTTCTTGAAAAAACGGCTAACGGCTTGGGCGAATGTTGCCCCGTAGAGCGGCTGAGACAGCGGGACATCAGTGTATGAATCGGTCATCGCAGCAGTATGGCAGTTTGTCGACGATGCATCAACGAATCACGGTGCCCCCATTCGCGGGTCGGGCTAGGCGGCGGGTGGCGTGCTGGGACGACGTGTGCGCGAGCGCTGGCGAGAACGCGGCGGGCGGGTACGGTCGGCGTCGGCGGCCTGAGCACCTGCCGGCTGAGCTGCTCGCTCGCTTGAGCCCTGCGCGGAACGCTGGCCGCTATTTTGGCCGCTGGAGCGTTGCCCGCCGGAACCCTGGCTGCCCGAACTACGGCCACCACGGGAGGACCCCGATGAGCCCGATAAACCGGCCGGTGCGGCAACGCGTGTGGAGTGCGTTCCCGGCAATCGTCCCTTCGTGCCGTCGGGAATGTCGAGATCGCTGAACAGGTGCGGTGAGGAGGAGTAGGTCTCGGTGGGCTCCGGGATGCCCATGTCGAGTGCCCGGTTGATGAGCGACCACTTATGCATATCGTCCCAGTCCACAAATGTGACGGCGATCCCGGTCTTGCCGGCGCGCCCGGTACGGCCTGCGCGGTGCAGGTAGGTGTCGTGATCGTCGGGGATGGTGTGATTGATTACGTGCGTCACGTCATTGACGTCTATGCCGCGAGCCGCCACATCCGTCGCAATGAGGATGTCTTTCTTGCCGGCCTTGAACGCTGCCATCGCGCGCTCGCGCTGCTCCTGGTTGAGGTCGCCGTGCACCGCCGCCGCGTTGAAGCCGCGGTCGTTCAACTCTTCAACGAGCTTTGCAGCAGCACGCTTGGTGCGCGTGAAGACGACTGTCTTGCCGCGCCCCTCGGCCTGAAGAATTCGAGCGATTACCTCGTCTTTGTCGAGGCTGTGTGCGCGATAGACGATGTGCTTGATGTTGGCCTGCGTGAGCCCTTCGTCGGGGTCTGTCGCGCGGATGTGGATCGGTCGGTTCATGAAGCGGCGAGCCAACGCAACAATCGGGCCGGGCATCGTGGCCGAGAACAACATGGTGTGGCGCGTGGGTGAGGTCTGTGCGAACAACTTCTCGATGTCGCTGAGGAACCCGAGATCGAGCATTTTGTCGGCCTCATCAAGCACCATGATCTTCACGTCTTTGAGCGACAACATGCGCTGCGACGCGAGATCGAGCAGGCGGCCGGGCGTACCGACCACCACCTGCGCGCCGGCCTTGAGCTGCTCGACCTGACCCTCGTACGCCTTGCCGCCGTAGATCGCCACGATCTGCGTTGCGCGATTGGATGCCGCGAGCTCGAGGTCTTCGGCAACCTGTACGCACAACTCACGTGTGGGCACCACGACGAGCGCTTTCACGCCCGGCTCCGGATTTGTGCCGAGTGCCTGCAAGAGCGGAAGCCCGAATCCTAGAGTCTTTCCGGTACCGGTCTTTGCCTGGCCGATGATGTCTTGACCCGCGAGCCCCATCGGAATCGTCTGGGTCTGGATGGGGAACGGTTCGATGATCCCCTTGGTGGCGAGTGCGTCAACCATATCCTGGTCAATATTGAGTTCTGAGAATGTCACTTTATAAAAGCCCTAATGTCTTAAACGGTCGTCTTACGAGTACGCCCGTTCTGACTTGGGGCGCAGAACCCCCGCCAACATGGGGGGCATGGAGAAAAGTTTACCTGCTCGATGCTGGGCATCCCGGAAGGCGCTCTGGAGCAGTCACGTAAGCTTGGCGCCGTGGCTAACTGGTTCTCTCGCAAGCCGAGGCGTGCCGAAGCGCCCCGTATTCGCTCTCGCAGTGACGACCAGGTCACGACCAAGATCCACCTGGTCGAATTCACGCCGCCGCTGTCGGAGTTTCTGGGTCGTGCCGCCTACGTGCAGTTGACACTCTTCGAGAACCTGTCACGGGCCGTCGCGAGTGCCCCGACGACCGCGGCAAAGGCCGACATCGGTAAGGCCGCGGGCGTCTCGATCGCGAAGTATCGTGCACTCGCGGACGAGATTACCCGCACGGGCGGGGTGCCCGCCGCGGTGATGGAACCGTTCAGGTCATCCATCGATGATTTCAAACGGGCCACTTACACCGCCGACTGGCACGAGACAGTGGTCGCCTGTTTTCTCACCTCCGGCTTTCTGGATGACTTCTTTGTGCGTCTTGCAGCGGGTTTCCCGGCCGACCAGGCACGGCGCCTCACCGCGATCTACTCGAACGGGAGCGGGGAGGACTTACTCGCAGCACAGCTGAGGGCGGCGATCTCCCAGAATCCGAAACTCGCATCCCGCAGCGCAATGTGGGGCCGTCGCTTGGTGGGCGACACCATGCTCGTCGCGCGCGCAGCGCTGCACTATTCCGATGATCACATCACGACCTCGGACGAAGCGCGGATCGAGCCGGTCTTCACGGAACTCATCGCCGCACACACGCGCCGGATGGATTCACTGGGCCTTACGGCCTAAGCCCTACCACCCGAGAGTTGGTGCAGTAAGCGAGCGTCGGCCCGAATGCGCCGCGGTGGGAGCACCAGCGCGACGACGAGGGCGACGATGCCGCCGACGACGAGGCTGACCACCCAAATCCAGCCGCCGCCGAATTTCCAGCCCGCCCACACCAGCCCGACCCACACCGCGGCCGTGACTGCGCCAGAGAGTGCAGGCAGCAGTAGTACGCCGTACGTGCCTCGCCGGGGAAGCAGGTAGCGTGCCACTGCACCGAAACTGGCGCCGATCACGGTTACGAAGAGCAGTTCCATGCTGGATCCTTAGGGTGCCATCTGACGGGGCTCAGTGCGACCCGAGCGTCAAAAACTGACTGGGAAAATCAGGCGACGAAGCCGATTCTGCGGGATTCTTCGGAGCCGACTTCAATGTATGAGAGCGAGATGGTGGGCACGATGTAAAACTTGCCCTTATCGTCTCGGAGCTTCACGAACTTCGCATCGGAGTCGAGCGCGTCGGCGATCACTTTCTCCACCTCGGCGGAGGTCTGAGTTGACTCGAAGCTAATTTCACGGGGGCTGTTGGCGATGCCGATTCGAATGTCCACGATTGAAAGATTACGACACAACGCCGGGACGGTTGTCGGCCGTTCTCTGTGAGCGCAGAGCGCGGGGTGCGTGTCACCCCTTCGCAGTACCGTTGACGCGTGATGATCACCGGTTTTCAGCGTGGCGAGCTCGCTGCGCCCACGCCGGTGACGCTCGATCAATCTCAACGCGCGGTACTCGAGCTTGCCGATGGCGCGAGCGCTGCTGTCATCGGGGCGCCGGGAACCGGAAAAACCACGACACTTGTTGAACTCATTGCAGATCGCGTGCTTGGGCACGGGTGGACGACCGATCAGGTGCTGGCTCTCACTCCCACACGTTCGACGGCCACTCGTCTGAGAGACGCGATTGCCTTGCGGCTCACAGCGACCACTACCGGACCGATGGCGCGCACGGTGAATTCGCTCGCGTTCGAGATCGTGCGAGATGCTGCGCGAGCAGCCGGCACCGCCCCGCCCCGCCTGGTGACGGGTGGCGAACAGGATGCCGACATCGCGGGGCTCATCGAGGGACAGCTCGAGGAGGGAACCGGCCGCTACTGGCCGCCGACGCTCTCGCCGGAGGTGCGAGGGCTTCGCCGTTTCCGCACAGAACTCCGCGAACTGATGATGCGCGCGACGGAGTACAACGTCAGTCCCAGCCAACTGCGCACCCTTGGCGCGCAGCACGAGCATCCCGAGTGGGTCGCGGCGGCCGACTTCATCGACGAGTATCTCGCCGTTATCTCGACCACGCGTGAATCGCAGTTCGACCCATCAGAGCTCGCGCGCTTCGCGGTCGCCGCGATTGAAGCCGGCGATCTTGGCGAGCGCGTTTCATCCCTGCGTCTGGTTTTGGTGGATGACCTTCAGGAGGCCACCGAGTCCACACTCGCGATTCTGCGCGCATTGGCCGGCAGGGGAATAGCCGTTATCGCGTTCGGTGATCCGGATATCGCGGCGAACGCCTTCCGCGGCGGCGAGCCTGACGCCCTCGGTCGCTTGAGCACTGTGCTCGGAACTCCCGTGACTGCACTCATCCTCTCGACTGCCCACCGCCAAGGTGCGGCGCTACGAGCGTTCACGTCGACTATTACGGCCCGAATTGGCACTGCCGCCGCCGGCATGCAGCGGACGGCGACCGGCACAGCCGACGGGGGCACGGTCTCCAGAATCGAAGCGACGAGTCCCGCTCGGCAGTGGGCGGCTGTCGCGCGCATCCTGCGGCAACAGCACCTCGAGCATGGCGTGCCGTGGAGCGATATGGCGGTGATTGTGCGAGGCGGTGCCCAACTGGCGACCATCTCACGATCGCTGGCGCTTGCCGAGGTGCCGACTCGATCATCTGTGGGCTCGACCGCATTGCGCGATGAGAACTCGGCGCGAGGCTTGCTCACGCTCGTCGACGTGGGGATCGGCCGTTCGCCCCTCACGCCCCAACTTGCGACTGAACTGCTGCTGTCCCCGTTCGGTGGCCTCGACCGACTTACCCTGCGACGCCTGAGGCTGGCCCTGCGCGCGGAGGAGGTGGCAGGAGGAGGCGCTCGCCCCGCCGATGAGTTGCTCGTCGAGGCGCTCGAGGCCCCCGGCCGCTTAGTGAGCATCGACACCCGGGTTGCTCGCGCAGCAGAGAAGCTCGCGGGCACGCTCGCGTTGCTCAGGTCAAACGGTGGGTCAATCGAGGAACTGCTCTGGATAGCGTGGGATCGCAGCGGGCTCGCGCGCACCTGGTACGAACAGGCGATGGGTGGCGGGGTCACCGCCGCCGAAGCGAACCGCAGCCTCGACGGCGTCGTCGCACTGTTCACAGCGGCGAAGAGGTTTGTGGAGCGTCGGCCAGAAACGGGAGCATTCGTCTTCCTCGCAGACATGCTCGAAGCCGAGGTTCCCGAAGACACGCTCTCCCCTCAGCCAACCGATGATGCGGTTTTGATCGCTACGCCAGCGGGTGTCGTCGGCCTCGAATTCGACACGGTGGTGGTCGGTGCCGTGCAGGATGCCGTGTGGCCGAACCTGCGCTTGCGCGGCACGCTCTTTTCGGCGCAGCAACTCGTGGGCGTGGTCACCGGCGTCGATTCTGGCACCGTCGATGAGCGGCGGCAGGTGCTTTCCGATGAGTTGCGGATGTTTGCGCTCGCCGTCTCGCGCGCCCGAACGCGCGTAGTCGTGTCGGCGGTTGCCAACGACGACGAGGCAGCGAGCCCCTTCATGTCGCTTCTGCCACCGGACACAGAGGTACTGGACTCGGCTAACGTGATCCCGCTCTCATTGCGCGCGATGACGGGGGCGTTACGTCGTTACTCCGTTACCGGTCTCAGTCGTAGCGGCGCACCGGTGTCCCGCGAATCGGCGGCGGCATCGCTCGCGGCTCTTGTCGCCGAGGGCGTCAGCGGCGCCGATCCATCGCAATGGCATGGACTGCTTCCGCTGTCGAGCACGGGACCGTTGTACGAGAACGAGCAGGTGCCGGTGTCACCGTCGGGGCTGGAAAAACTGCTCAAAGATCCACTCGATTGGTTCCTCGAGCACATCGCGGGCTCCAACTCGGGAGTCATCGCGAACGTGGGCACGATCATCCATGCCGCGATGGAGAACGCGGAGACCACCTCAGCCGAAGACCTGTCGAAGGTTGTCGAAGCCCGCTGGAGCGAGCTGATTTTCGAGGCACCATGGCTCGAAGAGCGGCAACGAAGGATCGCCAGGAAACTCACGGATGCCCTCGCCGAGTACCTCGAAGATTTCGCGCAGGAGGGGAAGACGCTGATTGGCGCCGAGAGTCGTTTTGCGATCGACGTGGATCGGGCGACCTTGCGCGGCTCGATCGACCGAGTTGAGCGTTCCGCTGATGGAGCCGTCGTGATCGTTGACCTCAAGACCGGCGTACCCATCACGAAGCAGTCAGACATCGACGAGCATCCGCAACTTGGCGCATACCAGCTCGCCTATGCCGAGGGAATCCTCGATGAGGCGTTGCGCGGATATGGTCCGCATCACGGTGGAGGGGCACGGCTGCTCTTCGTCAAAGCCGGTAAAAATGCAAAGGCCTACCGCGTGGGAACTCAAAAACAGTTCACACCCGAGAAGCTCGATGCGTTCCGCGAGCGCGTGCGGGAGGCATCGATGTTGATCGCCGCTGCCCAGTTCGAAGGCGATCAGGAACTCTCACCTTTCGGTCGTGGAGACCCTTCACGACTTCGCATTCATCGTGTGCGGGCGGTGTCGAGTGACTGACCTCAGCGCTTCCGCGATCACTGCGAACGCAATCGCTGACGCCCTCGGTCGCTCGAGGCCGACTCCGCAGCAGCGCGCGGTTATTGAGGCGCCCCTCGAACCAGCCCTCGTGGTGGCCGGTGCGGGCAGCGGCAAAACCGAGACGATGGCCGGGCGCGTGCTCTGGCTGCTTGCGAACCAGCTTGTGCGCCCGAGCGAGATCCTCGGGCTCACGTTCACTCGCAAGGCGTCGGGCGAGCTCTCGGCACGAATCCGGGAGCGCATTGCCGCTCTCGCTGCGGTGGGCATGCTCGGGGAGGCATACGACCCGTTTGAGGCGCCGACAGTCTCAACATATAACTCTTACGCGAACGCCCTTTACCGTGACAATTCGATAGTTCTCGGGCGTGAGAGCGATGGCGCTGTGCTGGGCGAGGCCGCAGCCTGGCAACTTGCGCGCTCTACCGTCATCTCGAGTCGGATCGGGGGACTGGCCGATTTTGACAAAGCACTCGAGCGGGTGACTCGGGCAACCCTGTCTGTCGCGCGCGGACTCACGGAGAACGTTGCTGACCCTGATGCGATCCGGGCACTCGTCGCGCGATTCAAGTCAGTAGTTGACCTGCCTGCAGCGGGCAAATACCCATACGCCGACGTCGACAAGATTGCCGAGACGGTCGGTGCCCTCGACACGCTCGTTGGGCTCGCAGCCGAATACGACGCGGTGAAAGCCCGGCGCGGACTCGTCGAGTACTCCGACCAGGTAGCCCTCGCGCTCCAGATCATCGGCCTCTCGCCAGCCGTCGCCGCGCTCGAGCGGGAGAAGTACCGGGTCGTGCTGCTGGATGAGTACCAGGACACGTCGGTCGTGCAGGCCCGGCTGCTCGCGACACTCTTCGCCGGGCATCCAGTGATGGCGGTCGGCGACCCCAACCAGTCGATTTATGGATGGCGCGGCGCGAGTGCCTCGAACCTCGACGAATTTGCCCGTTCGTTCGGGTCTGGCGACGCCCGGTACGCGCTCACGACGAGCTGGCGCAACGGCCGTCACATCCTCGACGCGGCGAACTCGATCGTCGCGCCATTTGGAGGCGGTCGGGATGGTGTCGGGAGGGTCAGAGTCGAGCGCCTCGAACCGAGTTCAACGGCAACAAACCTCCCGGTCGACGTCGCCTTCGAAAACACCGTCATCGATGAGGCGTACGCGGCCGCGAGCTGGCTCAAGGCGCGCATCGCAGAGGGGTATCCGCGCGACGGCAAGCCGGGATCCGCCGCCATGCTCTTTCGCACGCGCAAGATGCAGGGTTACTTCCTCGATGCGATGCGCCGAGCTGAGGTCCCATTCCATGTGCTCGGCATCGGGGGCCTGATGGCCGAGCCCGAGATTGCGGACCTCGTGTGTGCGCTCACCGTTGTGCAGGACCCTTCGGCCGGGCTCGAACTCATCCGCCTGCTCGCGGGTTCGCGCTGGCGGATCGGCGTTCAAGACCTGCACGCGCTCAACCGGCTGGCGTCGTGGCTTCGAGATCGTGACTACGCGCAGCACAAGTACGACGACGAGTTGGCCGCAAAGCTGCGCACCAGCGTGACCGAGGGCGAAGGCGGGTCCATCGTCGACGCGCTGGACTTCCTCGCTCACGCGCGGGAAGACCACCTCGCGCTCAGCAATTTCAGCGCGCTGGGTATTGAGCGCCTCCGGGATGCAGGTCGCACGCTCGCACGGATGCGCTCGCGTTCCTCACTTCCACTGCCCGATTTTGCGGCCTTCGTGCTGCAGGAGCTGCAACTGGATATCGAGGTCGCAGCAAACGACTTTCGCGCCCTCGGCACGGCGACCTTCGACGCCTTCTTCGACGCCATCAACAGCTATCTCGCCATCGACGAGGTGGCAACGCTCGGTGGCTTCCTTTCGTGGCTGCACGAGGCAGAACTGCGGGAAGACCTCGCCCCGCGCCCCGAAGACCCCGAACCTGGCACCGTGCAGGTGCTGACCATCCACGGTGCGAAGGGCCTTGAGTGGGACGCGGTTGTCGTGCCCCGACTAGTCGACAAAGAGTTGCCGGGTGAGCCGGTAGAGGGCGGCTATCTGGGCTGGCTGAGCTTCGGGGTGTTTCCGTGGCCGTTCCGGGGCGATGCCGCAGAGCTCCCGGTCTTCCACTGGGAGTCTGCGACAACTCGCAAGGAATTGCTCGACGAACGGGACAGCTTCCGGTCCCGTGTGCGCGAGCACCTCGGTGCCGAGGAACGACGACTGGCTTACGTCGCCGTCACGCGCGCGCGGCACTCGCTCCTGCTTACCGGTTCGTCGTGGGCGACCCAAAAGGATGCCCGCACGCCGAGCATCTTCCTGCGCGAGCTATCGGAGGCCGGCATCGTCGGCGCACTCCCATCCGACCCGGTGGACGCGACGAATCCCCTGGGCGAAAAGCTCGAGCGCATCGTGTGGCCCCTGGACCCGCTCGGTACACGCCGCGACGCGGTCGAGCACGCGGCACGGGCGGTGGGGTTGGCCGAGCCGATGATCACCGGTCCGTGGAGTCGTGACCTTGAGCTGCTGGTGGAGGAGCGTCGTGCGCGCATGAACGCCAGTGGGCTCGTCGTGATGCCAACCCGGGTGCCTGCATCCCGCTTCAAGGATTATGTGAATGATCCGGCATCCGTCGCATCATCGCTGCGCCGGCCAATGCCGGAGAAGCCCTACCGCGCGACCCAACTCGGAACGCTGTTCCACTCGTGGGTGGAGAACCGCTCGAGTGCCGGCGGGGATACGGACGAACTCGATGCCGCGGCGACCGAACTCGACATCGACGACGTCATCGATGATTCGGATGTCCAGCTTGCGCGCCTCAAAGCGATCTTCGAAGGCAGCCCGTGGGCAAATCGACTTCCCGTTGATGTCGAGCGAGAGATCCACCTGCCGTTCGATGGCCGGATTGTCGTCTGCAAGATCGATGCGGTGTACGCGACTGGCGACCGCTACGAGATTGTGGACTGGAAGACGGGCAAGTCTCCGTCGGGAGCAAAAGATCTCGAAGACAAGCAGCTGCAGCTTGCCCTCTACCGCCTCGCATACGCGAAGTGGAAAGGCATCGAGCCGGAGCTCATCGACTCGGTGTTCTACTACGTGGCCGACGACCGAATCATTCGGCCGACGCACATCTACGACGAAGAGGAACTGCTCGAACGGTGGCGCTCAGCGCTCAGCTAGCGGCGCGTTCGTTCCGACCGAGGAACGCTTCGACCTCGTCGACTGCCATCGTGGGCATCGTCTGGGCACCGATCGGATTCATCACGTCGTTGCGCACGTTGTCGGCGAGTCCCGTGAGCATCGCGACAGCGTCATCCACGATCTCGGTGCTACGCGTTTCGGTGCCGTGCAGCAGCCAGTTGGCGACCTCGAGTTCGGCATAAAACATCGCGCGCTGCCTGACATGCCGGTCGCCGGATCCATGCACCCTCTGGTACGCGTCAAAGGCAGTTCCGATGACACCGTCATCATGACTTCCGAGAATCCACTGCAGGTCGCGAGCGGGGTCGCCAACCCGAAGCTCCTGCCAGCCGAGCACGCCGGTCACGTCGGTGTCAGCACTCAGGAATGATTCGGCAGTCAGTGTGCCGTTGATGACCATCGGTTGGAACTGCCAGAGCTTGGCATCCTCCGCGGCCCGCTCCCACCGGCTTACCAGAGCTGCAGGCATGAGCCCCGTTGCGGCAGCGCGGTCCATGACTGTGACGCAAGAGCGCAGGCACTCGCCGGCGGTGAGTGCAGGAAGTCCGGCATCCGTTACGAAGCTGGTCGGCAGTGAGTGGATTGCGGCTATCGCCTCGCCTACCGAGTTCGTGATCGTGCCGGGACCCGCCGAGTACGAAGCGAGCGGCACCTTCGCTCCATAAACAAATTCGTAGACGACCGCGCGGGTGCCGTCAATGGGGACCTGCCCCACGAACGACGAAACCGCAAAGGGCAGTCGAGTGCGAACGCCAGCACTCAGTGCGCGAAGGGCCACGAGGTCGGCCGACTGCTCTGACTCAGCACGTGCGTTGCGCGGAGCCCGAATTATCCAGTGCTTGCCGTCACGACCGGTCAATATCGCGGCGTCGAAGTTGCTGCCCGAGCTTGCGCCGTAGCTGGCCGCGGCCACGATGTCGATGCCGGGCACGGCCGAAGTGGCGAGCGCGGCTAGAGTGAGATGAGACCTGGCCATAACCCATAGGGTAGGTCGCTCGCCCCTCGCATCCGAGAATCGCCACGCACTTCCCTTAGGTCCCCATGCAGTTGCCGTTCCTGGCCAGGTTGCCGCTCTCGCGATACGAAGTCGATCGCGACTACCTCATGCGCGATCGTGAAGGCCTCTTCGATGAGTTATGGGCGGATGCGACGACTCGGCTTCTGCCGATCTTCGAGGGTGCCGCTTTGCTTGACACCGGGGACTGTCGGCTCGCGCTGCTGCCAGCGGCGGCGCTGCCGAACGTTGGGTTGCGAATCTATCTCGGTCGTTCGACCTCGGCGACCAGCGCAGAGCCCGTCGGAACTCCGATTGTCGCCGTTCAACTTGAGGACGCCGGTCACCTTGCGGAAGGCGAATGGGCGACTCTGCGCCAGGTGGGTAGTCGCCTCTGCGACCGTGACGCTGGCCTTCTGACGGAAGCGACCGCGCTCATCAATTGGCATGCCTCGCACCGGTTCTCGCCTCGTACGGGCGAGCCGACCGTTGCCGCTAAGGGGGGTTGGATCCGCCGCGACACTGTGGGGGAGGGTGAGCATTTTCCGCGCACCGACCCCGCGATCATTGTCGGCATTACGGACGATGCCGACCGGATGCTGCTGGGCTCGAACGCCCTGTGGGAGAGCAACCGCTACTCGTTGCTCGCCGGTTTCGTGGAACCCGGCGAATCCCTGGAGGCTGCCGTAGCGCGCGAAATCTTCGAGGAGTCCGGCGTGCATGTCGTGGACCCGATTTATCTGGGCAGCCAGCCCTGGCCCTTTCCCGCATCCCTCATGCTCGGATTTACTGCTCGCGTTGCGCCGGGCCACACAGGTAATGGGACACCGGATGGCGCAGAGATACTCGACCTGCGGTGGTTCAGTCGCGCGGAACTCACCGATGCACTCACTGAGATCAAACTCCCCGGCCGCACATCGATTGCACGCGCGATCATCGAGGAGTGGTACGGCGAGGAAATCGTCGATGGCCAGCGGTGAAGAATTGCTCAGGGGGCTGGATGACCAGCAGCGCCTTGCCGCCGAGACACTGCTGGGTCCCGTCGCGCTCATGGCCGGTGCCGGGACTGGCAAAACTCGCGCGATAACGTACCGGATCGCCTACGGAGTTGCGACCGGCGTTTACTCGCCCTCACGCGTCATGGCGCTCACATTCACGGCGCGCGCTGCGGGTGAGCTGCGAGGTCGGCTCAGGGCACTCGGGGCCGCAGGCGTCAGCGCTCGCACCTTCCATGCATCCGCGCTGTCGCAGCTGAATTTTTTCTGGCCGCAGGTGATCGGCGGAAGTATGCCCAAGCTGCTCGACAGCAAAGCTCGCCTCCTTGCACAGGCGGCAGAGGCCATCAAGATCAAGGTCGACACCGCAACTCTGCGCGACTGTGCGGCGGAGATCGAGTGGCGCAAGATCTCACGGCTGTCAATCGACGAGTACGCGGCGCGCAACCGACCCCTCCCCGCGGGTGTCAGTGTCGATCGAATGGTGTCGCTGCAGCGCTCCTACGAATCACTCAAGGATTCCCGAAGGCAGATCGATTTCGAGGATGTACTGCTCATCGCTGCGGGTATGGTCGAGGCGGAAGCGCGAGTGGCGCAGCAGGTGCGCGAGCAGTACCGCTTCTTCGTGGTTGACGAGTACCAGGACGTTTCGCCGCTGCAGCACGACCTGCTTCGGCTGTGGCTCGGCGATCGCAATGATGTGTGTGTCGTGGGGGATGCGAGCCAGACTATTTATTCGTTCGCGGGAGCGAGCCCGGACTATCTCCTCGGCTTTGCCTCCGAGTACGACGATGCCGTGGTGCTGCGTCTCGAGGAGAACTATCGATCAACTCCGGCCATCATCGACGCAGCAAACAAGTTGATGCGCGGGCGGGCCGGCGCTCTCGAGCTCCATCCGGCCACCCCCGTGACGGGCCCGGACCCAGCAATCGCCGGCTACGACACCGACAGCGCCGAGGCGCGTTCGGTTGCGAATGCGGTAGCGACAGAGATCGCCGCGGGGGTCGCACCAGAGTCGATCGCGATCCTGTTCCGCATCAATGTGCAGTCACAGGTGCTGGAGACCGCCTTGGGCGATGTTGGAGTTCCTTATCTGGTGCGTGGCGCGACCCGATTCTTCGATCAGCGGGAGGTCAAGGAAGCGCTCATGCTGCTGCGCGGGGCTTCGGTTACCACCGCGACCGAGCCGCTCTTTAAGACGGTGAGCGACGTGCTGCGTTCCATCGGCTGGTCCCAGCAGCCACCGGAGACGGCGGGGGCGGTTCGAGACCGCTGGGATTCGCTCAATGCCCTCATGCGCCTGGCCGAGGAGACGCCCAGCGCTACGACGCTGCGTCAATTCGTTGATGACCTCTTCGAGCGCCAGGCCGCCCAGCATGAGCCCATCCTCAGCGCCGTCACACTCGTCAGTCTCCACTCGGCGAAAGGGCTCGAATGGGAAAGCGTCTACATCGTCGGGCTGTCGGAAGGACTCGTGCCGATCAGCTACGCAAAGGATGCAGCGGCGATCGAGGAGGAACGTCGACTGCTTTATGTCGGGATCACCCGTGCACGGCGCAGGCTCGCGCTGAGCTGGTCAGCTAGCCCAGTGCAGGGTCGGAGTGGTCAGCGCCAGCCCAGTCGCTTCCTGGCCGAGATTCGGTAGCGCTTTCAGACTGCAGCCCAAGGCATCCGCACTCGGGGTGCGCGTGCCAGATCATCTTTTCGACGTCTCCGGTTTCCCCGTTGATTCGGACGGATACGGCGTCCCCGGCCCCGTGAAGCAACCGATCGATCACGAGTCGGGCTGCGATCCCTGCGGTCTCGGCCGCCAGCAGCGGTGTCTCGGCGCTGCCGCTGCGGCCCAGCAGCTGGCTGGCGATGGCGGGCCACGACTGGTCACCGTCACGGCGGTGTAGTTCAAGACAGAGCAGGCACGGTCCGATCCCCGGTTCGATGATCGGACCGATGAGCACCCCGGTATCGCTGAACACGATGGGCAGGTGAGGTACGTCCCTCCGCAGCCAGAAACCATGCAGGGCGGGAGGTATGACAAATCGGTGCACGAGCACGGCGAAGTCGGGACGCGTGCGGCCGTGGGTCGCTGCGTCCGCCCCGATCCAAACCCGCACCCCACTCGCGGAAAAGGTGGCCGCAACGGCGCCGACAATCGCACCGTCGCCCGAGATTGCGACAGATTTGACCGCTGATTCCGGGGCTTCATGCACGAGTGCAGGGGCGAGAAGCCGCACGAGTACATCGACCTCGTCACCGCTCTCGCCCGCGATCATCGCGAGCCCCGGCTCGGTTATGCCGACCGCGAGGGCGGCGAGCATTCGCTCCTGCGCCTCGGTCACATTCTCGATGCGGAGCAAGGCCGGGTCGAGCCCGACCTGCAAACTGGTCGGAGTTCGCCAGAGAACCGGATACCGCGAATTGAGCTTGAGGATCATTCCAAAAGAGTGGCGCAGAGTCCCGATTCAGTGCGGAGGTCATCCACAGCCTCGGCGCTACTCTTCCCGCGGGCGCTCGCTCGTGTCGTCGTTGAGAAGGTCCTCGATGGCCTGGTCGAGCAAATCGGGCTCGGGCGTGCCGTTGGTGATTCGTGCGATGAGCGCACTCGGGTCGTCGATGTCTGCGCCGGTGGGCACGAGGTCGGGATGCGACCACAGGTCGTCCCGGACGTCGCTCCCGACGGCATCCGT
Organism: Salinibacterium sp.; assembly: GCA_043721995.1. Lineage (GTDB taxonomy): Bacteria > Actinomycetota > Actinomycetes > Actinomycetales > Microbacteriaceae > Rhodoglobus. The sequence continues at coordinate 45,323 of JAYSPT010000100.1, forward strand.
CACGCGCTGCCACATGGCGGCTGCCTCGCGCAGGCGGCGTGGTCGAAGTTCGAGTCCGACGAGGGCCGCGAACGCTGACTCGGCCGGGCCACCGGACGCACGCCGGCGTCGCACAGACTCGGCGATTGCAGAGCAGGAGGGCAGACGCTTTGTCGCTTGGGCGGTCACCACGTCGACCCAGCCCTCGATGAGGGCGAGCGTGGTCTCCAGCCGGGCGAGTGCCGCGAGCTGCTCCTGGCTCTTCGGCGGGATAAGCGCACCGCTGGTCATCGCTTCCCGAAGTTCTTCGGGGTTCTGCGGGTCGAAGTCGGCGGCGAGTTGTTCGAGGCGTTCGGTGTCGATGCGAACGCCTTTGGCGAACTCGGTAATCGAACTGAGGAGTTGCAGCCGAAGCCATTTGGCGTGGCGGAACAGCCGCGCGTGTGCGAGCTCGCGCACCGCGAGGTAGAGCTCGACCTGGTCGTGGGGAATGTCAAGACCGGTGCTGAAACCGATCAGATTCTGCGGAAGAATTGCACCGAGCTGCTCGTCAAGAAGCGGAATTCCGATGTCCCCACCCGACACCACCTCGCTCGAGAGCTGCCCGACCACCTGGCCGAGCTGCATCGCGAACAGCGTGCCGCCGACGTTTCGCATGAGTTGACTCGCGCCCTCCATCATTTCGCCGAGGTCCTCGGAGGAGTGCTGGCTGAGCACGTCGGTGAGGGAATCTGCGATGGATGTCGCGACCGGTTCCGCGAGCTGGGTCCAGACAGGCATCGTGGCCACTACCCACTCCTGGCGGCTCATCAGCCGTGGTTGCAGCGTCAACTCCGAGATTGAGGTGACTTCGTCCAGCCAGAGGGATGCCACCTGCAGCGCCTGCTCGATCTGCGAGCGCTCGGCGGGCAGCGACACGACCGTGCCCCTGCTGGCTATTCCCTGCGCCTGCTCGAGCGCAAGACCCCAGTTGATGCCTTCACCGGCATTATTCAGCGCGCCCTGCAATTGGCTGATCAGCTGTGCCATCATCTCGGGGTCATTGGGCAGCCCCGCGGCACCCGCGAGCTTGGCGGGATCGAGCTCCGTATTTCCAGCGAGGAAATCGCGCAGCATTTCCCGGAATTCGTCCTCAGGTCGCTCCTCGGGTTCTTCCCGCGAATCTTCAGGCATGCAAACTACGCTAGCCGCTGCACAGTCGAGCCGACTGTGTTTGACCTAGGCTGAACCCTCTGAGCTGTGCGCCCGTGGCGAACATCCCTGACTCCGCCCCCACCCGTAGAGGGATGAATCCTTGGCACTCTTCACCGATCTTGAGTCAGACCGGCCACCGCGACCGCGCCGTCGGCTCGTCGGCCGGATCATCCTCGTCGCCGCCATTGTCGGTCTCGTCGTTGTCGCACTCGCGCCTGCGCCCTTTGTGATCGAACAGCCGGGCCCGGTTTACAACGTGCTGGGGGATGTCACGGTGAGTGGCAAGCAGGTTCCTCTCATCGATATTCCGAGCGCAAAGACTTTCGACACCTCGGGCACTCTGGACATGCTCACGGTGAGCCTCGTGGGAGACCCCGGCAACCTGCCCAACTGGCTTGACATCGCATCCGCAATCCTGGATCCCTCGCGGGCTGTGGTGCCCATCAAAGAGATCTACCCACCCGGCTACTCTGTGCAGGATTCAAACCAGCAGGGTGCAGTCGATATGCAGAACTCCCAGCAGGATGCGATTGCCGCAGCGCTGACAGAGCTCGGGTACACCTTCTCAAGCACTCTCACGGTCGCCTCCACCGAAGCCAGCGGACCAGCCGCCACCTCCCTCAAAGCGAACGACGTGATTGTCTCGGTCAACGGCAAGACATTCACGAACGTCACGGACCTGCGCGCTGAGATCGCCGCAAACGGCACCGGCAAGCCCGCAGACGTGGTCGTCGAACGCGCTGGCGCACAGCTGACCTACCAGATCACACCGGTGCAGAGCGCGGGCGCCAACTCCGCTCCGATTCTTGGGATCGTCGCTGGCAACAAGTACGACTTCCCGATCGACGTGACGATCCAGCTTCAGAACGTGGGCGGCCCGAGTGCGGGCCAGATGTTCGCCCTCGGCATTATCGACAAGCTCACCCCCGGCGCACTCAACGGCGGCAAGAGTATTGCGGGGACGGGCACTATTACAGCCGCGGGACAGGTCGGGCCAATTGGCGGCATCCGGCAGAAGATGTTCGGCGCACGTGGTTCTGGTGCGACGTTCTTTCTGGCACCCCAGTCCAACTGCGACGAGGTGACAGGGCATATCCCTTCGGGCTTGACGGTATTCGCCGTGTCTACGCTCGGCGACTCACTGGCAGCGCTGAAGGAGATCTCGGCGGGTGCCGACACCGCGAACCTTCCCACCTGCCCCGCGAGCTGAGCACGCGCGGTAGTTTCCCACTTTCCGACCTTAAGATAGGCACGACTCGATAAACCCAGGCCCAAGAAAAGCAGGAGCATCCACTAGTGTCTACACAGCAGGGCACGACCAGGAACAACCGCACAAGGGTCGTTCTCACGGTCACCGCCGTCATTATCGCGGTTCTCATCATCGCCTTCTTCATCGTCGCAAATCTCTACACCGACGTTCTCTGGTTCAGCCAGCTCGGCTATTTGAGCGTGCTAACCACACAGTGGATCGCTGGCGGCGTGATGTTCTTCATCGGGTTCTTCGCGATGGCCGTGCCGGTGTGGATCTCGATTGTGGTGGCGTTTCGCTCCCGCCCCGTGTACGCGAAACTGAATTCGCAGCTGGATCGCTACCAGCAGGTAATCGAACCTCTTCGGCGTTTCGCGATGGTCGGAATCCCCGTGGTGCTCGGCATTTTCGCCGGGCTCTCGACCGCATCACACTGGCAGATCGTGCTGCAGTGGCTCAACAAGACCTCCTTCGGACAGCGCGACCCGCTGTTCGGACTCGATATCTCGTTCTACTTCTTCGAACTGCCGATGTACCACGCTGCCCTGGGCTTGGCATCCGCGATTTCCCTCATCTGCCTGATTGCTGTTTTGGCGACCTGCTACCTCTACGGTTCGATCCGTTTCAACGGCCGCGAAGTTCGCATCTCGCGTGCTGCCCGCGTGCAAATTGCCGTAACCGCGGCGATCTTTCTCTTCCTGCAGGCGATCAGCATCTGGTTTGACCAGTACACGACGGTGTACACGCAGGGCCAGGGCTTTCTTCAGACCGGCGCTGGCTACACCGAGGCGAGCGCGACAATACCCGGCCGCGCGATTCTGGCGGGCATTGCTGCATTCGTCGCGATTCTCTTCGTTGTCACGGCGATCATCGGGCGTTGGCGTCTTCCGATCATCGGCACTGCTCTGCTGCTCGTGAGCGGCCTCGTCCTCGGCAGCATCTACCCGTGGATCGTTCAGCGCTTTCAGGTTGAGCCCAGTGCCCGCACGCTCGAAGCTCCCTTCATTGACCACAGCATCCAGGCCACCCGCACCGCATACGGCGTCGCCGGCGTGTCTACGGTCCCGTACAGCGCCACGACGAGCGTGCAACCGGGCGCGCTAAAGCAGGACGCCCAAACCACGGCCAATATCCGCATCCTCGACCCGGCGATCGCACCGCAGGCATTCGCCCAGCTTCAGCAGTTCAAGCAGTACTACCAGTTTCCGAAGCACTTGGACGTCGACCGTTACACCATCGACGGAAAGACTCAGGACACCGTAATTTCCGTGCGCGAACTCAACCAGGCCGGCCTCGCTGACAGCGCACGAACCTGGTACAACAACACGGTCGTCTACACGCACGGATACGGTGTTGTCGCCGCGTACGGCAACCAGCGTGCAACCGGTGGCCAACCGGTCTTCCTGGAATCGGGGGTTCCCAGTGTGGGATCGCTGGGTTCATTCGAGCCACGCATCTATTTTGGAGAGCAATCGCCCACGTACTCGATTGTCGGCGCCCCGAAAGCGAACACGCCAATCGAGCTCGACTATCCCGCTGGCGGCAGCAACAGCGAGCAGAACGCCACCACGACGTTCTCCGGCAACGGCGGACCGGTTCTCGACAATGGCTTCAAGAAGCTCATCTACGCGATCAAGTTCCAGTCGGAGCAGATATTCCTGTCGAATGCTGTCACGAGCCAGTCCCAGATTCTCTACGACCGCAACCCAACGGCGCGCGTGCAGAAGGTCGCGCCTTACCTCACGCTCGACAGCGATACCTACCCCGCCATCGTTGATGGCCGCACCGTGTGGATCGTTGACGGTTACACCACGGGCACTAACTACCCGTACTCCCAGACCGAGCAGCTGTCCACTGCGATCGCTGACACGTACCGGCCGTTGCCGGAGTTCGCGGTGGATGACATTAACTACATTCGCAACTCGGTGAAGGCAACTGTCGATGCCTACGACGGCAGCGTGAAGTTGTACGCCTGGGATCCTAATGACCCGATGCTAAAGACATGGGAGAAGATCTTCCCCTCGACCGTACTGCCGATGAGCGACATGAGCGCGCAGCTCACGGCTCACGTGCGCTACCCCTCGGACTTGTTCAAGGTGCAGCGCGCGATTCTGGGTTCATTCCATGTCACGGACCCGAGTTCGTTCTACTCGAGCGACGACCAGTGGATCACGCCGCCCGACCCGGTCTCGACGACCGATACCCTCCAGCCGCCGTACTACCTGACGATGCAGGTGCCGGGTACTGACCACCCCGCGTTCACGCTGTACTCGACGTATATCCCGAAGGCGAGCGCGGATTCTTCCCGAAACGTACTGACCGGTTATCTGGCGGTCGATTCGGATGCCGGACCGAACTACGGAAAGCTCACGCTGCTGACCCTGCCCAAACAGGATACGGTTCCGGGTCCCGGACAGGTCGAGAACAACTTCAAGACGGATACCGTCGTCGCGAACCAGCTTGCCCTGCTGCAGAAGGGCGATACCGAAGTCAAGCTCGGTAACCTCCTCACGTTGCCAGTCGGCGGTGGACTGCTGTACGTGCAGCCGGTGTACGTGCAAGCGACCACCGGCACGATCTACCCGCTGCTGCGCAAGGTACTCGTCTCGTTTGGAAACCAGATCGCTTTCGAGGACACCCTCAACGGGGCCCTCGACAAGTTGTTCGGTGGTAACTCGGGTGCCGTCGCGGGCGATGGTTCGGTTCCGAACTCCCCCACCACGCCGACGACTCCCACCACGCCTACTACAAATGCCGCGTTGACCCAAGCGCTCTCGGCTTACCAGACGGCGCTTACCGACCGCAGTGCGGACTACGCTGCAGGTGATTTGGTCGCGGCGGCCCAGGCCGATGCGCGCATGGTCACCGCGGTGCAGGCCGCGATCGCCGCGACCGCGGGCCAGTAGGGATATCCCCGACCATTCGAACCCCGGAGTCACTCGCCCATCACTATGCCCGCGCACGAACGCTGTTCAGCGCTTTAGCGGGCGTGCCGTGAGTGCCCGCCGCCTCTGTGATAGCCTTGGGTTTACAGCGCGGGGTGGAGCAGTTCGGTAGCTCGCTGGGCTCATAACCCAGAGGTCGCAGGTTCAAATCCTGTCCCCGCAACAGAAAATGAAAAGGCTCGGTCTCTTGACCGGGCCTTTTCATATTCCGTGGGGAGTGGACCTGGCCCATCGCGCGGGACCGGATGATCAGCTCAGGGGACTCTGGCCACCCATCGAAATCGAACTGCGCAAAGTCGTCCCGTGATCTGGGATTGTTTTGTGGCTTTCCTGCGTTAGAACCGGTGAAGCGTTGAGAAAAACAACAAACGGCGCGGGAGATGGCCATGCAGAAGGTTTACGAAGAGGTTGAAGATGACGCCGGTGGCGTCAGCAAGTACCGCAGGCACGACAACGGTCGCGGGTTCGTATCAATGAAGGCGACGGCGCATGCCAGCGCCTATATCGAAGCGACAACCTACGTTGAACGGGGTGCAGAGATCGGGGCCAACGCGTGGATCGGCGCGGGCACTTGGATCGACGCAGACGCATTCATCGGCGCGGGCGCTTTCATTGGGAGCAACGTTCACATTGGGGCGCAGGCAACCATCGGTCGCGGCGCCCGGATCGGCAGCCACTCGCGGATCGCCGAAGGCACACGGGTCGCCGACGGGGTGCGGGTTGAGCGCGACTCCCGGGTTGAGACCGGTAGCAATATCAGGCGCAACATCGGGCGAGCGGCCTGATTCATTCCTGAGAGCGTGACCGGTTCGGCGTGCATACCGAACCGGTCACGCTTGTCTGGGGGTGATGCTGAGCCCCCTATGCGGGGTACATTTGCGGTAGGGAGCACCTTGCGCTGGAACAGTGGGTGCCCGGCCAACGGACGAAGCAGACCGAGCCGAACAGGGCTATCCAGTGGGCATGTTATACGTACGCTCCCAAGAGACGGAGCACGCTATGACCAAGTTGGGTTTTCTCAGCACGTACCCGCCCACGCGGTGTGGCCTGGCTACCTTTACTGAAGCCTTGGCCGGTGCCATGGCTTATCCAGGCAGTCGTCAAGCCTGCGTTGTTCGCGTCGTCGATGAGCCCACTCCGCTCAACGAAAGGCGGTTCGGTCGCCGAGCAGTGATCGCCGAGCTGGTTGCAGGCGACGCGTTGGGCCGTTCAGCGAGCATCCAAGTCCTCAATGGTTTCGACGTCGTCATCGTGCAGCACGAGTACGGCATTTACGGCGGGCCCGACGGTGACGAGATAATCGATGTACTCGAGGGCGTGACCGCGCCGACCATCGTCATTTTCCATACCGTTCTGGATGCGCCAACCGTGCATCAAAAGCAGGTCCTGGAGCGAGTCGCCGAGCTTGCGACATCACTCGTGGTTATGTCGGATCAGGCGCTCGCCAATCTCGCCCGCTACGACGTGCCGATGCGCAAGGTGAGGTTGATTCCGCACGGAGTACCCGAGTCGAGTTTTGCAGCACACGACCGCCCCCTGGGCCATCGCGTTCTCACGTGGGGCCTCATCGGGCCTGGGAAGGGGATCGAGTGGGGAATCGGTGCAATGGCCGAACTGGCTGACATGCTCCCGCGGCCGGAATACGTTGTCGTGGGTAAGACCCACCCGAAGGTGCTCGCCCACGCCGGCGAGGCCTACCGCGAATCCCTCGAGCAGATAGTGGCTCACCTGCATCTGGAAAATGTGGTTACCTTCGTTGATGAGTACCTCGACGCACACCAACTCGCGCGCTACGTGGACTCGGCCGACGTTGTGCTGGTGCCGTATGACAGCAAGGATCAGGTCACCTCGGGCGTGCTCGTTGAGGCTGTCGCCGCGGGAAAGCCCGTCATCTCGACTCGCTTCCCGCATGCCGTGGAGCTTCTGCAAAACGGTGCGGGCGTGATCGTCGACCAGCAGGATGCCACGCAGATTGCGGATGCGATCCGCGGTATCCTCGGGCACGCGGGGCGAGCAGCGGAGATGTCGGCGGCCGCGTCTCGAGTGAGTGTGGGTACCGGGTGGCCCGAAGTGGCGCAGCAGTATTGGCAGCTTGCAGAAAGCATCCTGACAGTGCACGCAGCATGATGCCCGCCACCGCTATGCGGGTCCTCCACGGCATCACGACCGATCCCGTTTACTTGCACCTTTCACACTTGACCGACGACCGTGGCGTTTTCGAGCATGCGCTGGGCGATGAGCCGCGCAGGGAGCACGGGTATTGCGTTGACGACGTTGCTCGCGCGCTCATCGTGGCGGTGCGCGAACCGAACCAGACTCTCGAGTTGGGTGGAATCGCGGGTCTCTGCCTGCGCTTTCTCACGTCCGCCATCGAGCCGGACGGGAAGTCGCACAACCGACTGAATTCGCACGGTGAGTGGACTGACCGCGCAAGCACCGATGATTGCTGGGGTCGCTCCCTCTGGGCGCTCGGGGTCGCTGCCGTTCAGGCGCCCATGGCAGACACCCGAGACGACGCGCTGGCCGCGTTCGTGCGCCTTGCCAGCCAGCGCTCGGTGGATGTTCGGGCAATGGCATTCGCATCGCTCGGCGCGAGTGAGTTGGTCTCGTCGGGAAACACCGACCCGGTCGTGCGCTCGCTACTCGTTGACGCGCTGACGATCATCCCCACTTCCGAAAGCTCGGGGTGGGGCTGGCCAGAAGACCGACTCAGGTACGCGAATGGAACCCTCGCGGAGGCGATTATTGCTGGTGGCGAAGCTACCGGAGATGCCGGTCTCACTCGTCGAGGCCTTGTCATACTCGAGACGCTCATTCGGCTCGAGACCCGGGATGGGCATCTTTCGGTGACCGGCACGGATGGGCGCGGCCCAAGCGAAACAGGGCCACAATTCGACCAGCAGCCGATCGAAGTCGCCGCCATTGCGGATGCTGCGGCGCGAGCTTACGAGGCCACCGGCTCTGACCACTGGCTCGACGTGCTGAGGATGTCATGGCACTGGTTCCTCGGTGACAACGACAGTGGTGCGGTCATGATCGATGAAGTCACGGGTGCGGGGTTCGACGGACTCGAGAGTCGAGGTCGAAACGACAACCGCGGTGCTGAGTCAACTCTCGCTGCCCTCCGCACGTGGCAGAACGCGTGCCTCTATGGATTGCTCGAGGGGACCGCTTGACGCTCATTGCGACGGACAGCGGTATGCAGCTTGAGGCTGATCCGGCTCGCGTCGTTGCGAAGCTATTCCTGCCCGGCGAAAGTATCGCACCGGTGCAGATCCGGGCCGAGGCGATCTATGAACGTGTGCTGGCCCTCGACGATGCCACCGCGGCAGCGACCGCGAAGTCGATCCTTGACACGTTCTCACCGCGTCACGACGACCTGCCGGGCATCCTCGCCGATCATGCGAAGGCCGGTCTCGCGCGCGTCGGTGGCACGATAGATGACCAATCGCCGCACTTCACGGTGCTTGGGGGTACATTCACCGCTGAGTATGCGGTGGAGGGGGCGGCCCTGTGCAACCCATCGCCGGTTCTTCATCCCGACCAAACCGGTCTAAAGCCGGGAGAGGCGCGGATTGCCCTCGCTGTTCGCGAGATTGGCGAGGGCCACGTATCGACCCTGGGTTTTGCGTGCGCAACGGTTGGCGCCGGGGGCTGGGCTTTCGAGGAGCGCGCATTGCCCCTTCGAGCGCCGGTCGTGAAGCGGGCAAACGACAGTTGGTCAAATTACGAGATCGTTTTTGCGGAGGACAGCAGCCTGAGCCAGCGCGTGGCGATGCCCGTGATTGACTCCGAACGCAACGGCATCGAGGACGCGCGCTTCGTGCGCTTCACGGGTGCTGACGGGCATACCGACTACCGTGCGACGTACACCGCATACGACGGAACGGGGGTACTGCCACGTCTGTTTGTCTCCGAAGACCTGGTGTCCTTCTCTAGTCACCCCCTCACCGGCGCGGCCGCGACGAACAAGGGCGTTGCGTTATTCCCGCGGCCGGTCGGCGGGGAAATCCTCGCGTTGGTGAGATCGGATGGTGAGTCGAACTTCGTTGCTCGCTCGCCCGACGGGCTCGCGTGGGGTCATGGGGCGATCATCCGAACGCCCGAGATGCCGTGGGAGATCGTCACTACCGGTAACTGTGGTTCACCGATCGAAACCTCGGAAGGCTGGCTCGTGATGACTCACGGCGTCGGTGCGATGCGGGTCTATTCGATGGGTGCGATGCTGCTCGACCTCGACGATCCAACGAAAGTGATCGGGCTGCTCAGGGAGCCGTTGCTGCGCTCGGACGGCACGAAACAGAACGGTTACGTGCCGAACGTGGTCTACTCCTGCGGTTCGATCGTGCATGAAGGCACGGTGTGGATCCCCTACGGTGTCGGCGATAACCGAATCCGTGTCGCGTCCGTGGGCCTTGACGAGTTGCTTGCCGCGATGCGCTAGCTGGCGCTGGATCTGGGCCGCGAAAGGCGGGGGTAGATTCGATTCATGACGCCACTACAGGCCCGCATCATTTACGACCTCAACGTCGTCCCGTCGATCGACCCAGCAGAGCAGGTGCGCCTGCGAGTCGACTTCCTGAAGGCTTACCTGCGCACCGTTTCCGCAGCGGGCTTCGTGCTGGGCATCAGCGGGGGGCAGGACTCCAGCCTCGCGGGTCGGCTGTGCCAGCTCGCCACTGAAGAGCTTCGTTCAGAGGGTTTCGCCGCCCAGTTCAAAGCCGTGCGCCTGCCCTACAGGGTGCAAGCGGACGAAGCGGATGCCCAACTCGCGCTCGACTTTATCAAGCCGGACAAATCGATCACCTTCAACATTGGTCCCGGCGTGGATGGCGTCGGTGCCGAGTTCGGCGACGCAGCCGGTACTCCGCTCGCGGATTTCACGAAGGGGAATATGAAGGCGCGCATTCGCATGGTTGCGCAGTACGCGATCGCCGGCCAGGCGTCGCTGCTCGTCGTGGGCACCGACCACGCTGCCGAGGCAGTCACGGGATTCTTCACCAAGTACGGTGATGGGGGTGCCGACATCCTGCCACTGAGCGGACTGACCAAGCGGCAGGGTCGCACGATGCTCGAGTACCTCGGTGCGCCGGAACGGCTCTACCTCAAGGCCCCCACCGCCGACTTGCTGGATGGCACTCCCGGCCAGACCGATGAGGCGAACCTGGGGCTCAGCTACGCCCAGATCGACGACTACCTCGAGGGGCGGGATGTTGCACCCGAGGTCGCCGAGGGGATCGAGACGCGCTACATCTCGACGATGCACAAACGCACCGTGCCTGTGACGCCATTCGATGACTGGTGGCGGGGTCGGTAAGCCCCATCGCCGACGACGCCCACCGGCTGGGGTGACCGTGGGGTCGATGCCCGCCTGAAAGCGGCACTGCTGTCGTACCGGCAACTGATCGCGTCCGGAGCCTAGGCTTAGCTCCATGCCCAGCATCGCTGTCGTCCAATTCGCGCCGAGCGATGACACTGCCGCGAACCTTGCAACCATTGACGCTCTGGTTAGTCGCGCAGCGGCTCGCGGCGCGACCCTTGTCGTGCTCCCCGAGTACTCCTCCTGGTTCTCCGCAGAGCTGGGTTCGAACTGGGTAGATGCTGCTCAGGGCATCGACGGTGAGTTTGTGACCGGGCTTCGCGCTCTGGTGCGGCGGCTGCGCATTCACCTGGTCGCGGGCATTCTGGAGACGGCCGAGCCCACACGCATCTCGAACACTGTTGTCGCTCTCGACTCCGGCGGCGAGGTGGTGAGCGTGTACCGCAAGATTCATCTGTACGATGCCTTCGGCCATCGCGAATCGGACTGGGTTCGTGCGGGAGACACCACGCAGCCGCAGACCTTCGCATGGGAGGGCTTCACTGTCGGCCTGCAAACGTGCTACGACATTCGCTTCCCTGAAGTCACCAGGCGCTTAGTCGACGCGGGTGCCACCCTCGTGCTGGTGCCGGCCGAGTGGGTGCGCGGCCCACTGAAGGAGCACCACTGGCGCACCCTCGTGACCGCCCGTGCGCTGGAGAACACGATCTACATCGCGGCCGCCGACCACGCCCCGCCGGTCGGAGTGGGTAACAGCATGGTGGTTGATCCGATGGGGGTGGAACTCGTGACGATCGGCGACGAGGTGGGGGCGGCGGTCGCCGAAATCTCGGTGGCACGTCTCGCCGCCGTGCGGGAAGTCAACCCGGCACTAAATCTTCGTCGATTCGGTGTCGTGCCTCTGTAGCGCTGCCGGTCTTGCGGTAAAGCACGAGATACTGCTCGGCCACGGCTTCGTCGATCTCCCGCGGTACCGGCACAACGACGGCATCCGAAGAAACCGTTCCGAGGGCGATTGCCTCAAGGCAGCGGGATTGAAGCGCGAAGCCCAGGTCCATTGACTCAATCGAGTTGCCGAGTGGGTTTGCACCACCGAGGTTGACCATGTGGCCTTTCGTGGCGAGGTGTATCCGCCGGCCGTCGTTCAGCGTGAGAGTTTCGAGGCCGGGTGCGGCATTCGTCACAGAATCGACCGTGGGGTGTGCCAGGATTCCCGGCACGTCGATCTCGAGCGGGAAGTGCCCCGCGTTCATGAGTACTACGTCGTCTTTGAGCAGCGGTACATCCCCGGCCAGCAGAATGTCGCGGGCGCCCGTCACTGTCACGACGATGTCTGCCGCGGATAACGCCGCCTCCCTCGGTGAGACGTCGAACCCGTCCAGGCTCGCCTCAAGACGCTTGACCGGGTCGACCTCGATGACCGTGACCAGGGCATACGTATTACGGAAATTTGCTGCGACCCCCTGTCCGCACGCGCCATAGCCGAAGACCACGACGCGCTTGCCCTGGGTCGAGCGATTGGTGATGCGAAGGTACGACTCGAGCACACTTTGGCCCACCGCGTGCCGGTTCTCCGCGAACTGCTTGATGGGGGAGTCGTTGATCACCAGGATGGGTACGCGCAGTCGATCGCGGAGCGACACGAGCCGGTTACGGCCGGAGGTGGTCTCCTCAGTTCCGCCGCGAAGCGTATCCCACGGACGATCGAGGTAGCGGGTGAAAAGATCGCCACCGTTATCGAGAATCAGGTCAGGCTTGGCGGCGATGACCTCCAAGAGGTCGCGATCATGCACGGCTGGGTCGCTGGTTGGTCCGCCGATGACGGTGACGCCATGCTCCCTCAGGTAGTCGACGGTCTCGGCCTGTGTACTGTTCAGGTTGCCGGTGGAAACCAGGTTCGCCCCGCCCCGCTGAAGGGTCATGAGAAGTGCTGCCGTCTTCGGTTCGAGGTGGATGCCCGTGCCGATGGTTACATCGGCGAATGGCCGAGTCTCCTCGAACTCCGCCCCGATCGCCGACAGCAGCCTGCAGCTCGCAGCGACCCAATCAATACGTGATGCCATGGGATAACCCTTCCTCGAGTTGTGCCGCCGCCCGCTCCAGCACGTCGACCTTCTTGCAGAACGCGAAGCGCAGGAGGGAGCCGTAGCCTGCGCGCCTTTCCGCCTGCACAAACGCGGTGACGGGTACAGCGACGACACCAGCGAGCCGGGGGAGTGATCGGCAGAATTCGGCCGCATCCGTGACGCCGAGGGGCGAAGCATCCGCGATCACGAAGTAGCCCGCCTGTGGAGAGCTCACGCTGAAGCCTGCTGCGGTGAGGCCCGCACTCACGATGTCTCGCTTGTGCCGCAGCGTCGCCGCGGTGGTTTCGAAGTACTCGTCGGACAATCCGAGGCCGACCGCGATCGCAGGTTGGAATGGCGCACCGTTCACGAAGGTCAGGAACTGCTTCACCGCAAGGATCGGCTGCAGCAGGGTCTGCGGCGCGACGATCCAGCCGATCTTCCAGCCGGTCGTGCTGAAGGTCTTGCCACCGCTGGAGATCGTCACGGTTCGCTCGAACGCACCCGGCAGGGTCGAAATTGGGATGTGCTCGACTCCGAATGTCAGGTGCTCGTAGACCTCGTCGGTCACGATGATCACGTCATGCTTCGTCGCGAGTTCGACGATGAGCCGGAGTGTGTCGCGGTCGAGCACTGTGCCGGTTGGGTTGTGCGGCGAGTTGATGATGATGAGGCGCGTCTTGTCTGTGATGGCGTGTCGGAGGTCATCATGGTCGGGTCGAAAGCCGGGCGCTCGAAGTGGCACGGTGACATGGGTCACGCGGTTGAACGCGATCATCGCGCCGTAGACGTCATAGAATGGCTCCAGCGTGACGGCCTCATCGCCGTCATCGGTGAGCGCCAGGATCGTGGCGGCGAGCGCCTCGGTTGCCCCGGCCGTCACCAGCACCTGCGTGTCTGGATCGACGGTGAGGCCGTAGAACCGCCGCTGATGCGCGGCGATCGCGTTCCTGAGCACTGGCATCCCGATTCCGGGCGGGTACTGGTTCAGACCGTCTGAGATTGCTTGGCGCGCGGCGTCCAGAACCTCGGGCGGACCATCCTGATCAGGAAAACCCTGCCCGAGATTCAGTGAATTCGTGGCGAGGGCGAGTGCGGACATCTCCGCGAAGATGGTCGGCCGAAGTTTCCCGTCCCCGCTCAGCAGCATGGCGCCGTCGGCGGCGCGCTGCCAGGATCCGCGGACAGTCATTGTTCTGCGAGTGTATTGCGCCTGTGGATGAATTGCTCGCGGGTGACGGCGGCGGCGCTACGGTCCCGCTATGAGGATGCTCCCCATCGCACTGGCTCTCGCGCTGTTACCGAGTGGATGCTCGGCGCATGGCACGACAGCTATCCCCGCAGCCGAGCCGACGTCCGCCCCGGTATTCGCGTCAGATGAAGACGCGCTGGCTGCGGCCAAGATGGCGTACGGCAACTATCTGGCAATTTCAGACTTGATCTCGCAACAAGGCGGGGTACACCCCGACCGCCTAAAGCAAGCTGTTACTCCCGAGTTGTTGGCACACCAGATTGAGTTCTTTGGGACTTTTGCCAAGTCGGGCCAACATCAGGTCGGGCTCTCGACCATCACAAACGTAAAACTTCAACGACTTGAAGACGATGGTTACGGACACGTGACGGTCACGATCTATGCCTGCACCGACTTCTCGGGCACACGCTTTCTCGACTCGGCCGGACAAGATGTAACTCCCACAGCGTCACGGGCCGCCACTCTCGAGCTCGAGTTCTCTCTGACTCCCTTGAGTCCACTCATCATGTCTGGTAGCGGCCTGTGGTCCGGCCAATCAATCTGCTAGTCGCTGCGGCTGTGTGCGTCGCGCTCACAGGGCTTCCGGCGCAAAGTGTGTTCGCGGCAGGCGACTGCCAAGCACCCGACATCAACTGGGGCACGTGTGTCGACGGCAACATCAACGGCGGCGGCGACGGCGTCGACCTCAGTGGCGGCATGAACGGTCCCGGGACGGGTTCCAGCGGTGGCGACGGCGCGACCGACGCTGGCTCAAGCGGCGGGAACTCAAGCGGCGGGGACTTGCCTCTGCGGCCCTTTGATTTCATCATTGTGTCGCCAGAGATAAGTCTCTCCGATGTTGCGAGTTTTAGAGCCGTGCCGGGTGTGGGCCACATGGAGCCCAACGGTTGGATGGTGGTTGGACTCGACACAAACTTCTACGCAACGGGTGGTCAGCAGGTCGTGGAGGGGCAACTCCTCAATCTTGCCGCCAGGGTGCGCTTCACGCCGATCGCCTGGCACTGGGACTACGGTGACGGCGCAACCGCAAACGCCTCCATCCCGGGTGGCACATGGATGCAGTCCGGGGTGGCCGAGTTCGGTGCAACATCCACAAGCCATATTTATCGGGCCCCTGGTACCTACACGATCACCCTCACCATCGACTATCGCGCCGAGTACCAGTTCTCGCGCGCCGGGTGGAAATCGATACCGGGGTCGATCTCGCTCTTTGCCAATCGCCTGACCGCTGCGGCTGGCAGCGCGAAGACGCTGCTGATGAATCACGATTGCGCAGCCAAACCTTCCGGGCCCGGTTGTTGACGCAATCCTCAGCGTCACGGGGGACTGCTCCCAGCTTTCGTAAATAGAACGTTCAGGTTCACGGGACAAGCTAGGGGGCGAAAGGAGCATTTTCCCCATGCCTGAAGTACCTGAAAACGCCACTGCCGAGAACCCAGAACAGAACCCCATTGAGGTGGCCCCCGACGGCACTGCCAAGCGCACCCGCGCACCGCGCACCGCTCCCGCGGCACCGGCCGCAACGACCATGAATGATGCTCCCGTGATGCACGAAGCAGAGGCGCCCGCTGCTGCGCCGCAACCGATCGATCCGATCGAACATCCCGCATTGGCCAAACAGCGCCGCCCCATCGCGGTCGGCGTTGTTGCGGCTCTCGCCGTTGGCGCTCTGATCGGTGGCGTGTCGGGAGCCGGGGTGACCCTCTGGGCCACCTCCGCGAATGCAAGCCACGCGGTTGTTGGCAACGCGACCGCCCAGACCATCACGGTGAACAACCCGACGGATGTCACCCAGATCACTGCGATTGCAGCGAAAGCGCTGCCCTCGGTCGTGACGATTTCGGTGACCTCTTCCAGCGCTGCCGGTACGGGCTCGGGCGTCGTGCTCTCGGCAGACGGCTTCATTCTCACAAACACCCACGTGGTGACCCTTGACGGTGCCGTATCCGACGCCGCGATCAGCGTGCAGACCTCAGACGGCCGCCTGTTTGCGGCCAAGGTCATCGGCACCGACCCGATCTCGGATCTTGCCGTGATCAAGGTCGCTGGCGTCACGGACCTCCAGCCCGCTTCGTTCGGGGACTCCTCAAAACTCAACGTGGGCGACACGGCTGTCGCGATCGGTGCACCGCTCGATCTGCCGGGCACGGTCACGAACGGCATTGTGAGCGCGCTCAACCGCAGCATCACGATCGCATCCTCGGCAGCACCCAGTCCGGGTAGCGGAGGCGACGGCACCCAGACGCCGAGCCCCGGCAGCCCTGGTAGCCCCTACAACTTCTGGAATTTTGACCTGCCCGGCCAAGGCGGCGGCACCGGAACTACGACCGGAACGTCCTCGACGATCTCCCTCGCAGTTATCCAGACGGATGCCGCGATCAACCCCGGAAATTCGGGTGGAGCGCTTCTAAACTCAAGCGGAAACGTGATCGGAATCAACGTCGCGATCGCATCCTCCGGATCCAATACCTCCGGCCAGTCGGGGAGCATCGGCGTCGGTTTTGCGATCCCGTCGAACATCGCCCAGCGCGTTGCCAAGGAGATCATGGATTCCGGAAAAGCAACGCACGGCCTGCTCGGCGCATCCGTTGCGGACGTCGATACGACCAAGTCCACGAGCACCGTCGTGGGTGCTGCGATAGCCGAGGTCACCTCGGGCGGCGCTGCCAAAGTTGCTGGCCTGAAGGCCGGTGATGTGATCACCAATTTCAACGGCATCCCAATTGCCGGCAAGAACGACATCACCGCCCAAGTGCGTGCCGCCGCCGCGGGTTCCAAGGCGACGGTCACCTACGTGCGCGACGGCAAGGCCGCGACGGTCGATGTCACGCTCGGAACGCTCGGGTAGTTCTCCGCCTCGCGAGGCGCGTGAGGCCGCAGTTCACACCTGTGGGTTCACGCGCCAGCAGCATGTGCGCTGATAATGTCATAGAACTGGCTCGACGTATTGGAACTCATGGCGAACACGGATGCCCTCCCGGGTGTCTCCTATGTAATGCCGGTCCTCAACGAGGTCGAACACATCGAGGCCGCCATAGAGAGCCTCATTGCACAGGACTACGCAGGTTCCTTCGAGGTAGTACTCGCGCTCGGACCGAGCGTCGATGGCACGAACGACGTCGTGACGGCGATGGCTCTGGAAGACCCACGAATCCGCACTGTACCCAACCCGCTGGGCTCGACGCCCGGTGGACTGAACGCGGCGATTCGATCGTCCAGCAACCCAGTCGTCATCAGGGTGGATGCTCATTCGGTCTTGCCGACCTATTACACGCGAGTCGCGGTCGACACACTGTTGAGCACCGGCGCAGACAACGTCGGCGGAATCATGAAGGCCGAGGGCACGACGCCATTCCAAAAGTCCGTAGCGCACGCATACGGCTCGCCGGAGGGACTGGGGGGCACACAGCACCACGTGGGCGGCAAAGCCGGCCCCGCGAGTACTGCCTACCTTGGTGTCTTCCGTCGAGAGCGTTTGATCGAGGTCGGCCTGTTCGACGAGGGCATCAAGCGCGGACAAGATTGGGAGCTCAACCGAAGACTTCGCGCAACCGGCGGCATCGTGTGGTTCACGCCCGAGCTCACGGTCACGTACCGTCCGCGCGCGAACCTGCGGTTGCTGGTGCGCCAATTCGTAGCGACCGGAATCTGGCGAGGCGAACTTGCCCGCAGATTCGGTCCCGGCAATTCGATTCGTTACTTCGTGCCACCCCTTGCGGTACTCGGCGTACTGATGGCGCTGATCGTCGGCATCGTGGGCCTGGCGATCGGCTCACGTTGGCTGCTACTCGCGTTTGCGGTGCCCGCCTCATACCTGGTCTTCGTGATCGTCGCATCCGTGGTCGCTGCCCGAGGGGGACTTCGCACCGGGCTCTGGTATCTCGTAGTCTTGCCGTGCATCCATTTCGGGTGGGGTATCGGCTTTCTGCTCGGCTACCTCAAACTGACGAAGAACATCACGGAGCACACGGGAAGGTAAACAGTGGGCCTCGAAGCGGATGCGGGCCTACGTGCGGTCCCCACCATCGCAGTCGTCTGCCTGACCATGGGCACCCGAACCAACGAGCTTGCACGAGGTCTCGTTAGTCTGGCCGCGCAGCGTGGCGTTAGTCTGGATATCGTTGTCGTCGGCAATGGCTGGACTCCAACGGGCTTGCCGGCGGGCGTGAATGCACTGGGTCTGCCCGAGAACCTCGGTATCCCGGCCGGTCGCAACCGCGGTGTGAGCGAAGTCGTGGGCGAGTACCTGTTCTTCCTTGACGATGATGCCAGTATTCCATCGCCCACGTTCCTGGCCGATGCCGTTGCAGTTCTGGTAGGCGACCGCACGATCGGGTTGCTGCAGCCGCGGGTCACCGATCCTGCCGGTGTGGGGGACCCAACCAGATGGATTCCTCGGATCCGCAAGGGTGATCCCGCGGTCTCGAGTAACGTCTTTTCCGTGTGGGAGGGTGCAACACTCCTGCCGCGCGAGGTCTTCGATCGCACGGGCGGTTGGGCTGAGCCGTTTTTCTACGCACATGAGGGAATCGAGCTGGCGTGGCGGGTGTGGGATGGAGGCAAGCGCGCGTTCTATGACGGAGGGCTGGTGGCGAATCATCCCGCGATCTCGCCCACGCGGCATGCCGACTACTTCCGGCTGAACGCACGCAATCGCGTGTGGCTGGCCAAGCGGAACCTACCGTGGGTACTCGTACCCCTCTACGTGGGCTCGTGGACGGGCATACAGCTACTCCGGTCGATCCGTCGACCCGCGGGACTTCGAGCGTGGTTTGGCGGCTGGGTCGAGGGTTGGCGAACGAAACCCGGAGGACGTCGGCCGATGCGCTGGGCGACGGTCTGGCGGATGACGCGCGCGGGCAGGCCGCCGATCGTCTAGCTTGCAATAGCCGAGTCTTGGGGGAGCGGTGATCCGACCAGAGGTATATACACCTCAGTCGCAAACACTCTGGCATTCAAGCATCGAGGCAAGTAGTCATGAGGCATGCCTCAACCCATCTCCGATGCCGCGCGGATACTCGGTGAACGGGTGAGGGATGCACGAATCCGATTTGCCCTCAGCCAGGATGACATCGCGAACCTCGCCGGTATGAACGTGTCCAACTACGGCAAGATCGAACGTGGTCTGAGCAATCCGACGCTTCATACGATCGTTCGAATCGCGTCGGTTCTCGGTACGGATCCCGCAGTCTTCCTGCAGGGGCTGGGAGCCAAATCGCTGCCGACCATCGACCATCCGTTCACAGCGAAAGCGTTCATCCAGGCGCGCAAGAACCGGGAAGACTAGCTCGCTGCGCTCAGAACGCCACCCTCCACAGGTACTCCACACCATCTGGCCGAAACCACCGCACCACGAGGATTGTGTTCCGCGCAAGGTCGCGTCCGGCGATGGTCACTACGAGGGCCTCGCCGACTTCCAGCCGAGTCGGCGCGCTCGCAGACATCACCCCCGTGCCATGCAGCGTCAGCGCAACACCTTCGACCGCCTCCTTGCCGACATTGGTCAAGGTGTATTCGTTTGACGCTGGCGAGCGATCGATCAGGAAAGGAACCGCGTACGCGGTTTCGAGGGGGCGGCGGCGAGAGTCCATGAGGCGACGTTAGGTGAGCCGTCCGACGGGATGGCACGCCCGCACGGTACCACCTCAGGGCCGCATCGCGCGTGGTTATGGGCACGCCCTGTGGAGGAGTGGTCCTAGTCGGTGGATTCGGGGGCTTTCGGTGCCTCAATCGCCCGGACCACTATTGCTGACCCTGGACCCACAGTCGCCTGCGCCGATTCCTCCAACATTTTAGGCGCGCGTCGAATGATCCTGATGCTGGGCATGCTCGGCATCGCGAAATTTGTAAGGGGAATTCGTATCGCCCGCCGTTGAGAATCCTCGCGATGTTCGGGCTTCCTTTTCGGCTCGATGGTGGCGTTCTCCTTCTTCGCCGGAAGAGTTTTTGGAGCCTTTGCACGCTTCGCGGCCTCCGGGGCTCGCAATGTCTGTCGTGCTTTGGGTGCCTTGAGGATTTTGGGGGACTTCGGTTGCCTGATAACCGGCTCCAGCCACGACGGAACCATCACAGGCGGAGGACCGAACGCCTCCCGTGACGACTTCACGATCTGACGCCCGAGCAAGTGGTTACCGCCGCCACCGATGACAGCACCGATCCCGAACGGAATCAGCCGGCCAGCTGCGTTAGTGCCCTGTGCCACGGCAAACCTCTTTATAAAAGTTTTCTTCATCTGGTCCGCGATCGGACCAATTACAGTACGAGGCAGGCTCTTGGTGATCATTTCGCCCCAGAACGTGGTTCGGGCGGGCGCCCTGCCCGTGGCCTGGCCAGCGAGCTGTTTCACGAGGTCGGATCCGGCCGTCCCGAGCACCATCGCCATGACCAGCGCCCGTGCCCGGTCCGGGTCATCGACGACGATTCCGTGAACCTCGGTGACGGACTGGGCGAAGAGGGCGCTGGCCTCGAGAAAGCCTGCGGTTTCAAAGCCAGATAGTGCGAGCGATGCCCCGGTGCCGACCGCAGGGATGATCGAGGTTGCGCCGACCACAGCGCCGCCGGTCGTCACTGCCAGGAGGAAGCGCCGTTCCAGGATTCGAATCAGTTCCGCGGTGCCCGCAGTCGGATGACCCCGACGGATACTTCGGATGTGCGACAAAACGGCGGGCCGTTGCACGGTCAGGAGCCGGTCTATGCCGCGCGCGACGAACGGATTTGCCGCCGCAACGTCACTCGATTTGGACATATCCCAACCGTACCCGCGAGGGAAGTATTCGCAGGGGGGCTAGATTTCGGTGCCGTAGTCCATGTTGTATCGGCTGAGCACGTCATCGATCGATGCATCGAGCACGAGCGCACCCTTATCGAGGTAGAGCCCACGGGTGCAAAAACGGCGGAGGTCCCTCTCGCTGTGCGACACAAAGAACAGCGTGCGACCGCCCGCGAGCAACTCCTCGATACGGTGGTAGCACTTCTCGCGGAACACCCGGTCGCCGACCGCGAGCACCTCATCCACGAGGATGATCGGCTCCTCAAGCCGCGAGATTACGGCGAATGCGATCCGAACGCGCATGCCACTGGAGAGATGCTTGTAGGGCGTGTCGAGAAAATCCCCGATCTCGGCAAAGTCGATTATCTCGTCAAACCGAGCTTGAATCTCCGACTTCGTCATGCCGTGCAGCCCGGCGGTGAGAAACACGTTGTCCCGCACCGTGAGGTCGTCCACAAAGCCGCCCGTAATTTCAATAAGCGGAGCGACGCCGCCAGCCACTCGAACCGCACCCTCATCCGGGAGCATCACTTCGGCCACGAGCTTGAGCAGGGTGGACTTGCCTTGTCCGTTGCGACCAACCACGCCGATTGCCTCACCGGCGCGCACCGAGAATGAGATATCGCGCAGCGCCCAGAACTCGTCGGAGTGCAGGCGGCGATTGCTTGGAGCAAAGAGATCTTTGATCTGGCGGTTGGTGCCACGATTTCGCCCGAACCGGATACCGACCTTGCTGACGGTGATCACGGTCGGGGCCCCGACGACAACGGTCGCCTCTGCGGTCACTAGATTTCCTTCAGAAGCGCGTGCTCGGTGCGCCGGAAGACCAGGACACCGACGACGAAGATGATGGCGGTCATCCCGGTGGCGACGATAATCGCATGCCAGTCCAACTGCGCTGGGAAGAACGCGGCTCGGTACATCGAGAAGATGCCCACCAGCGGATTGAATAGCGCCCAGAAATGCAGGTTGGCGGGCAAATCCGTGACGCCGTAAATGATCGGACTCGCGTAGAACAGGAAACGCAGCACGAGCTTGGTCGCGCGGTCAAGGTCTCTGAAGAACACCACAAGGGGCGCGACAATCAGGCCGACCCCAATCGTGAGCACGCCCTGAAGGGCGATTGCTGGCGCATACAACAGGATCTCCCAGTGCACCTGCGCCCCGGTGAATATAGCGAAGAGGGCCAGCACGGGAAGGCTGGCTATAAATTCGATGCCCTTGGAGAGCACGAGCATGACCACCCAGATCGTCCGCGGGATGCGTGTGGAGCGAATCAACTTTGCCTCGCGGATGTACGCGCGCGTCGAATCCGAGACCGCCCCGTTGAACCACATCCACGGCAACAGCGCGCTCAGCAGGAAAACGATGTACGGCTCGTTGCCCACCGGACGATGAAAAACCTGGGTGAACACGAACCAGTAGATCGACGCCATGACGAGCGGATCGAGAATTGACCAGATGTAGCCGAGGGCTGACGTGGAGTAGCGCACCCGAAGGTCGCGCATGGTGAGCAGCCAGAGCGAGCGCCGATACCGTGCACGGGGTGACCAGGTTGGCCTCACCAGCACGTTGTTGGTCACGGCCTCTATGGTACGTGCGTTCACACCGGTAACGGTTCACGCGGCACGTCTTGGTCAGGCGCGGTCCTTCGCTGGGGTGACTGGGAGCATGCCGAGGGATTGCTAAGTTTGGACTGTGGACACCCCCCAGGACCCGGCGTCGAAAAACAACGCGGATCGGCAGAAAGCGCAGCCCCGCAATGTTAATCGCAAACCGCCGCTCTCTGGAAAGCCGGCAACACGGCGCCCGGCTGCGGGAAAACCTGTCGTCAAGCCCGCCGTGCGCAAGCCAGTGGACATCACTGCGAAGGCCGAGCCTGCGATCGAGACCGAGACCGCCGAGGAAGTGCCGGACGCAGGGGCGTCAGAAGACATTTTCGGGAGCGATGACGGGGTAGACACCCGCTACACCGGGACCGAACCCGAACCCGAAGCAGAACCATCCGAGGCTCTTGTAGACCTCGCCCAGCCGATAGTTCCTCGACTGAGCGTGACGCGCCTGAGCCTGCCGAAGCTAAGCCTGCCGAAGTTCTCGCTGCTCCGAGCCGCAGCGCCCGCGGCGCAAGAAGTCGCTGACATGCAGTCGGAGGCGCCGGATATCGAAACTGCTAGTAATGAAAGGGCCCCGAGTAATGCGGAAATTGTTGTTGGGCAAGCGCCCGAGCCCGAGGACCACGAAGTAACTAAGGTTGTCGCGCCCACCAAGGTCGTCGCGGAGCGCCGTCCGAAAAAGGTAGCCCACACCAACGCCGAGTCCGTGCTGACGGTATCTGGACTGACTAAACGTTTTGACCAGAAGGTAGCGGTCGATGGCATAAGTCTCGACGTGAAGGTCGGTGCGTTTTACGGAATTGTGGGTCCGAACGGCGCAGGCAAGACCACGACACTGTCCATGATCACCGGACTCCTGCGGCCGGATGCGGGGACAATTGCCGTGCACGGGGCTGACGTGTGGAGCGACCCGGTCGTCGCCAAGCGCAACATGGGGGTGCTGCCTGATCGCCTTCGCCTTTTCGATCGACTCACCGGCGCACAGGTGCTGTACTACGCGGGCGTTCTCCGTGGCCTCGATGATTCCACTGTGCGCAAGCGCACGAAAGATCTCGTGACGGCGTTCAGTCTCGAGGATGCACTCGGTCGCCTCGTCACGGACTACTCGGCCGGCATGATGAAAAAGATCGCTCTCGCGGCAGCGATGATCCACTCGCCCCGCCTACTTGTGCTCGACGAACCATTTGAGTCGGTAGATCCCGTCTCCGCAGGCAACGTCACGGAAATTCTCAAGAGCTACGTCGCAAACGGTGGCACGGTTGTACTTTCCAGCCACAGCATGGATCTTGTGCAGCGCATCTGCGACCACGTCGCTGTCATCGTTGACGGAGTCATCCTCGCTGATGGCACGATGTCTGAAGTCCGCGGCGGGCGAAGCCTCGAGGATCGATTTGTGGAACTCGCGGGTGGCCGCCGAGCCGTGGAAGGACTCGAGTGGTTGCACAGTTTCTCCGACTGAAGCTGACACTGCTCGCCAACATCCTTCGGCGAAGCACCTGGCAGCTCATTGGAACGATTCTTGCGATTCTCTACGGGCTCGGCATCACCGTCTTCGTGACCGTCGCGCTCATCGGCCTCCGGACGACAACCCCGGAAATCGCGCACACCATCACCGTCGTGTTCGGCAGTATCGTCGTGCTCGCCTTCCTGCTCCTACCGCTGGTGTTCGGGGTTGATGACACGCTCGACCCACGCAAGTTCTCGCTCTACGGAATACCGACCGGGCGACTCGCGGTTGGGTTGGCGGTGGCGGCGGCGATTAGCGTTCCGACGGTGGTGGTCGCCATATTCTCGATCGCCCAGGTCGTCACCTGGACGCGAGGCATTGTGCCGGTGCTACTGGCGGTGATCGCGGCAATCGTGATCGTGCCGACCTGTATTCTGGCTGGCCGCGTGACGACCGCAATTGCGTCGTTCTTCCTCTCGTCGCGACGTGCTCGCGACGCGTCAGCAATCCTGCTTCTTCTTGCGCTCGCGGCAGCCGCGCCACTGGTCGCGATCTTCGCGGGCGTCGACTGGGGTGCGACCGGATTGCCGATTGTGCGCAGGATCGCCGCGGTGGTGGGATGGACCCCGCTTGGCGCCGCCTGGAGCGTTCCCGGTGATGCCGCAGTGGAAGATCTCCCTGCGGCCGCCGCGAAGCTGCTGATCGCGGTCGCGTTCCTCGCACTGCTGTGGTTCGCGTGGCGTGGTCTCGTGTCGATGATGCTCGTAACCCAGGCAACTGAGGCTGGTGCGAAGAAGTACACCGGGCTCGGCTGGTTCGAGCACTTCCCGACCACCGCCACCGGCGTGGTCGCCGCCCGCAGCCTCACCTACTGGATTCGGGATGCTCGCTACCGGGTATCGCTCGTCGTCATCCCGATAGTGCCGATTGTCATGGTGGTGGCTCTCAACGTCGCGGGAGTACCCTGGCCGATCATCGCGTGGGTACCGGTGCCGGTAATGTGCCTATTTCTGGGTTGGTCTATCCACAACGACATTGCGTACGACAGCACGGCGTTCTGGACACACGTGTCGTCGAACACCTCGGGACGGGCAGATCGGTGGGGACGCGTCATCCCCGCACTCATCTTCGGTCTCCCGCTAGTCATGGTCGGGAGCCTGGTTACGGTCGGTGTTGCGGACCAGTGGGTCGCGCTTCCCGGCTTGATCGGGCTTTCGGCAGGCGTGCTGGGCGTGGGTCTTGGCATCTCCAGCGTGATTTCCGCCGCGTTCCCGTATCCCGCAGTGCGACCGGGGGATAGTCCGTTTGCCCAACCACAAGCGGCCGGCACCGCCGGTTCTTTTATGCAGGCTGTCTCGTTCTTCCTCACCACAGGCTCAGCAATTCCCGTGGTCTTCTTCGTTTTCCTTGGCGACACAACGACCACCGGTTGGTATTGGGTCGCCCTGGGAGTCGGTCTCCTCCTCGGACTCGTTGTGCTGCTCGGCGGCATAGGTATCGGGGCGCGGATCGTCTCGCGGCGCGCTCCCGAGATTCTTGCTTTCACGCTGCAGAACTAATCCCTTTCTGAGCCGCGAAGTCTCGCTGCCGCGCCACGGACTGCACAGCAGGTGCCGTCCCATCCTTCGGAACCCGCGGTTAGAGTTGACCCATGGCTGACTTGGACTCCGCGCCGACGGGCGGCGGGACCGACACACTCGACCGCGAGCTCGAAGAGCTCATCACGCTCCATGAGGTCGAGGAGGGCGATCACGAGCGCTTCTCGCACTACGCACCCAAGAACAAGATCATGGAGTCGGCCCTGAGCGGCAAGCCCGTGCTTGCGCTGTGTGGCAAGCTCTGGGTGCCGGGTCGCGACCCCGAAAAGTTCCCGATTTGCCCGACCTGCAAAGAGATCTACGAAACGCTGAAATAGCTACTTGTAGACAGTGGGGATGACCGGCTCGCCCCGCCCGAGCCGGAACGCATCATCCGGCAGCTCGGCTATCGCTGTCGCGTGATGATCCCGCGCGAGCGACGTGCCCGCAGCACCGAGGAAGCGAGCTTCCGCGACTCCCGCGACTACGAGCGGCAGTAGCAGCGAACGTTCACCCACGGTCGCGACAGACGGCTCGTCGATGTAGATCGTCTCCGCGATCGCCCGCCCGGAATGGTCAAGGCTGCGGACCGGAAACTTGCGACCGCCGATCGTTGCCTTCGCGACAGATTTCTTGGCCACGCTTACCCACTCATCCGAGTCATTCTTGTGGGAGACGAGCTTGTACACCATGCCCGCAGCTGGATGCCCTGACCCCGTAGCAACGGATGTCCCGACCCCATAGGAATCGACCGGCGCCGCACGCAGGGCCGCGATCGTGTACTCATCCAGGTCATTTGTGACCGTGATGCGGGTTTGCGTGGCACCCAGAGAATCGAGCTGGTGTCGCACGGCAGACACCTGCGCGGGCAGGTCGCCCGAGTCGATACGCACGGCCCCGAGCTTCGGGCCGGCAACCTTCACCGCGAGCTCGACGGCTGCGGCAACGTCATAGGTGTCGACCAGCAGGGTCGTTCCGGGTCCGAGTGCGTCGACCTGGGCCTGGAACGCCTGCTCCTCGCTGTCGTGCAGAAGAGTGAATGAGTGTGCGGCTGTTCCCATCGTCGGAATACCCCAGGTGCGGCCAGCCTCAAGGTTGCTCGTGGCACCGAACCCGGCGATGTAGGCGGCTCGTGCCGCACCCACGGCGGCGCGCTCGCTCGCCCTGCGGGATCCCATCTCGGCGAGTGGTCGGCCGTCTGCGGCGGACACCATCCGCGCGGCGGCGCTGGCCACCGCTGAGTCGTAGTTGAGCACGCTCAGCGTGATTGTCTCCAGAACGACCGCTTCAGCGAACGTGCCCTCGATCACCAGCACCGGTGAACCGGGAAAATAGACCTCACCCTCCTGGTATCCCCAGATGTTGCCCGAGAAGCGGAAGTTCGCGAGCCACTCGACAGTTTCAGCACCCACGATGTGGTTGTCGCGCAAATAGGTGAGTTCGGCATCCCCGAATCGAAACTCAGCGATCGCTTCGAGCAGGCGACCGGTGCCTGCCACGACAGCGTAACGCCGGCCCTCCGGCAGGCGCCGCACGAACACCTCGAAAATGCAATCACGCGATGCCGTGCCGCTTCGGATCGCAGCGTCGACCATGGTGAGTTCGTAGCGGTCGGTCAGCAGTGCTGTGCTCATATGTCGAGGCTACCAAGCCCTCGCCGAGCCGCGTCCGAGCTGCCCGATAGCGCACCCTGCCGACTCGGCCGGGGCCAGGCAATAAGCTTTCATAGTGAATAACGCGCCGATTGGAGTCTTCGACAGCGGCGTTGGGGGTCTCACTGTGGCACGGGCGATCATCGATCAACTGCCGCGCGAATCGATCCTCTATGTGGGGGATACCGCCCACTCGCCGTACGGCCCCAAGCCCATTGCCGAGGTTCGCAGTTACGCCCTTGAGGTTATGGACGAGCTCGTCGACCAGGATGTCAAGTTGCTCGTCATCGCCTGCAACACGGCGTCCGCCGCGATGCTCCGTGACGCACGCGAGCGCTTCACCGATGGGTACGGTATTCCCGTGGTCGAGGTCATCCAGCCCGCAGTGCGCGCCGCAGTGCGCCAGACGCGCAACCGTCGGGTCGGTGTGATCGGCACGTCCGGAACGATCAGGTCGAGGGCATACGAGGATGCTTTTGCTGCGGCATCCGATCTCGCACTATTCACCCAAGAGTGTCCACGGTTCGTCGAATTTGTTGAGTCTGGCGTCACGAGTGGACGCGAACTCTTTGAGGTCGCGGAGGATTACCTCGCGCCACTCAAGCTCGCAAATATTGACACCCTCGTGCTCGGCTGTACGCACTACCCGCTGATGGCGGCGGCGATCCAGTACGTGATGGGCAACGAGGTCACTCTCGTTTCCAGTGCCGAGGAGACCGCGTTCGACGTGTATCGCACGCTCGTGCGTCACGATCTCGAGCGTGAGGCTCCGGATGCCCCGACCTACACTTTCGAGGCGACCGGTGCCGACACCGCGGCGTTCAAGCATCTTGCCTCGCGCTTCCTCGGTCCGGAGGTCGTGCGAGTGGAGAACTTCGATACCGGAACGATCCATCTACCCAGGAGACAAACATGACCCGTGCCGACGGCCGAGAAGCCAACGAATTGCGACCGGTGACGATTGAGCGTGGCTGGAGTGAGCAGGCCGAGGGTAGTGCGCTCATCTCATTCGGCCGCACCAGGGTGCTGTGCACAGCGTCTTTCACCAACGGAGTCCCGCGCTGGTTGACGGGCAAAGGCAAGGGCTGGGTCACTGCCGAATACGGCATGCTTCCGCGCTCCACGAACGATCGCATGGATCGCGAGTCGGTCAAGGGCAAGGTGGGTGGCCGTACACACGAGATTTCGCGCCTGGTCGGGCGCTCATTGCGTGCCATTGTCGATACCAAGGCGCTCGGCGAGAACACTATCGTCATCGATTGCGATGTGTTGCAGGCCGACGGGGGCACGCGCACGGCAGCGATCACGGGTGCCTACGTCGCGCTCGCGGATGCGATCGAGTGGGGTCGCTCGCAAAATTTCATCGGCAAGAATGCCAAGGCGCTTCACGACTCGGTAGCCGCGGTCAGCGTCGGCATTGTCGACGGCGAGCCATTCCTTGACCTTCAGTACACGGAGGACTCCCGGGCGGAGACCGATATGAACGTCGTAGTAACCGGTCGTGGCCTGTTCGTGGAGGTGCAGGGCACCGCGGAGGGTGCGCCCTTCGACCGTCGCGAACTCGACTTACTGCTCGACCTCGCGATCGGCGGGGCAGCCGACCTGACGAAGCTGCAAGTCGCCGCTCTGGGTGGTTAGTTCCTGGTGGTCCTGCTTGTTCTCGCGACACACAACGCCCACAAGGTCGTTGAGTTGCGCCGCATCCTGGGCCGAGCGCTTGATGGAATCGAGTTGCTCGGCTACGACGGTCCGGAGCCGGTCGAGGATGGCGCCACCTTCGAAGCGAATGCCCTGATCAAAGCCCGAGCCGCCGCAGCGCACTCCGGTTTGCCCGCGATTGCTGATGATTCAGGCATCTCCGTCGATGCACTGGGAGGTGCGCCGGGCATCCATTCGGCCCGGTATGCGGGTACACGGGACGACGCGGATAACGTCGCGCTCGTGCTGAAGAACCTCGGCGCCCAGACGCACCGCGAAGCGCACTTCACCTGTGCAGCGGCTCTGGTGCTACCCGGGTCGCGGCCTTTCGAGCATGTCGAGCTGGGTATCTGGCCGGGCACCGTTCTTTTCGAACCGATTGGAGTGGGCGGTTTCGGGTATGACCCGATTTTCAAACCAGTGGGACTGTCGGTGAGTTCGGCAGAACTCCGCGCCGATGAGAAGAATGCGATAAGCCATCGCGCTCTTGCGTTCCAGGCGATAATGCCGGTGGTCCGTCGGGCGCTGCTGGGCGGATGATCCCTGCCGGTCGTAAGATTTCGGTGTGCCGAAATCTTTGCAAACCGATGCTGCGCTCCCGGTCGCGCGACGGCCTCGCGCCCGGGCGACCCTGCTCGCCCTCGGGCCCGCGTTTGTCGCGGCGATCGCGTATGTCGATCCCGGAAACGTCGCGGCGAACATCACCGCCGGAGCCAGGTACGGATACCTGCTGTTGTGGGTTCTCGTGCTCGCGAATGCGATCGCGGTGCTCGTGCAGTACCAGTCAGCCAAGCTCGGGCTGGTCACCGGAAGGAGTCTGCCCGAACTCCTGGGGGAGCGTCTCGCCACGGGACCCCGACGGGCGTACTGGGTGCAGGCAGAACTGGTTGCCGCAGCGACCGATATCGCAGAGGTGCTTGGAGGCGCGATCGCGCTTCACTTGTTGTTCGGCATCCCACTTCTGCTGGGCGGCGTGATCATCGGGATCGCGTCGATGGGGCTGCTGGTAGTTCAATCGCGAAGTGGACAGCGTTCGTTCGAAGCGATCATCATCGCGCTGCTCGGCGTGATTACCGTGGGC
Source organism: Salinibacterium sp. (assembly GCA_043721995.1). Taxonomy (GTDB): domain Bacteria; phylum Actinomycetota; class Actinomycetes; order Actinomycetales; family Microbacteriaceae; genus Rhodoglobus. Next base: position 75,165 of record JAYSPT010000100.1, read on the forward strand.
TTCGTCACGGGGTTATTCTTCACGGACCTCAACCCCGGAGAGGCGCTCAGGGGTTTGATCCCTCGTTTTGGGGACTCGGGGTCGGTGCTGCTTGCCACGAGCATGCTGGGTGCGACCGTCATGCCGCATGTCATCTATCTGCACTCGGCGCTGGCCCGCGACAGGCACGGCCTCCCGACTTCTGGCGAAGCCGAGGAGCCGGGCCGGATGCGGCGCCTGCTGGTCGTTACGCGGTGGGATGTTGGCGGGGCACTCTTCGTTGCCGGAGCTGTGAACATAGCGATGTTGTTGCTCGCGGCATCCAGTCTCAGGGGTATCGGTGAGACGGACACCATCGAGGGCGCGCACGCGGCCGTGGTTGCCACGCTCGGACCCGCGATTGGGGTGATCTTCGCAATCGGACTTCTCGCTTCAGGGCTCGCTTCCACGAGTGTGGGAACCTATGCGGGGTCGGCCATTATGGGCGGCCTGCTGCGGGTGCGGGTGCCGCTGCTGGCGCGCCGGGTAGTGACCTTGATCCCTGCCCTGGTTGTGCTGGGCATCGGCTTCGACCCAACGCGGGCACTCATCCTGAGCCAGGTGGTTTTGAGTTTTGGTATCCCGTTCGCTCTGGTGCCACTCGCCTGGCTTGGCGGGTCGAAGCCCCTGATGGGGGAGTTCGTTAATCGCCTGCCATTGCGTATCGGCGGGTGGGCCTCCGCCGTAATCATCACAATCCTCAATGTGCTGCTGATCGTGCTCGTGGTGGGTGGTTTCTGATGGCGGCAGGTGGCTGATGGCGGCAATACCCACGGCAATCGAGGACTACGTCAAGGTGATCTATGCCCACACCGAGTGGCAGGAAGAGAAAATCACGGCGACGGCGCTCGCGGCACGCCTGGGGCTCGCGCCATCCTCCGTGACCGAGATGGTGCAAAAGCTGAGCGCTCTGGGGTTAGTCAGTCACCGACCGTACGGCTCGATTGAATTGACAGCCATTGGTACGACGCTCGCCTTGCGTATGGTCCGGCGACATCGGCTTATCGAAACGTGGCTGGTGCAGCACTTCGGCTACGCGTGGGACGAAGTGCACGACGAGGCCGAAGTGCTGGAACATTCACTGAGCGACCGACTTCTCGACGCAATCGACGACCAACTCGGGCATCCCACCCGCGATCCGCACGGTGATCCGATTCCCTCGCGAGATGGCACCACATACCGCCCGCGCGCGACGTTGCTCGCAGACGCCCCTGCCGGTGGTCGCGTCGTGCGGATCAGCGATCGGGATTCCGACTTGCTTCGTGTTCTCGAGTCTCGCGGCATCACCCTCGACGCCTACGTCACGCCCGGCGAGTTGCCGCCCGGTGCTCTGGAATCTATTTGGGTGGCTGGGCCTCTAGTGTAAAGAGCATGCCAGGCGACGTACCGTTAGACCTCCCGATCGAGAAACGTCTGGCAGAGGCGGTGCGACGCTACGGCGAAGCCGCGGTCGTCGCGCGGTCGCTGTCACTGCTCGCAGGCAACAACGAAGGCGAGGACTTCCTGCTCTTTGTCGGCGGAGAACACGCGCAGGGAATTCTCGAGGGAGCGCCGGTGCTCTACTGGCCCGAACTGTGGGGTACGCGTGCCCTCCTCTACGTCTGGAACGACACAGCGATGGATGCCATCGCGGCGGCCATGCGCAACCGGGCCTGGCGGGTGCGCGAGATGGCTGCACGCGTGGCGGCTGCGCGATCCCTGCCGCTTTCTGCGGCACTTGCGGTGCAGCTCACCGACGAGGTGGCTCGCGTGCGAGCGTCCGGCGCACGCGCCCTGGGAGAGGTAGGTGCGCTGTCGGACGCCGACAGCATCCGGATTCTCCTCAAAGATCCCGAGATCGACGTGAGGCGCGGAGCGCAACAGGGGCTCGACCGCCTGCGGGCCCGACACGCAAAAGTTAGTCCTTAGGCTTGCTGCCGTCGAGGCCAAGCACGAGCGCCTGTGCTTGCTCGTCATCGAGCCGGGACCCTGCGCCCTTGCGCTTGGCCTTCACCGTGGACTGCACGTAGTGGAAGATCGTCGGAATTAGTGTGATCGCGACAGCGCCCAGCAGTATGAGGTCGATGTAGGAGACGACGAAGTTCTTCACGGGCGGGATGTAGCCGAGCACATAGCCCGCGTAGGTGAGGCCGGCCCCCCAAATCATCGCGCCGATGAAGTTGAAGAGCGAATACTTGCGGTAATTCATATGCCCAACGCCCGCGGCGACGGGTGCGAAGGTGCGTACCACCGGCACGAACCTCGCGATAATGACCGCCCAGGCGCCGTACTTCTGAAAGAAACCGTTGGTGCGCCTGACGTTTTCGACCGAGAACAGCCCACTCTCTTTTCGCTCGAACACGCGTGGGCCGAGCTTGTGGCCAATCAGGTAGCCGACCTCCCCACCGAGGAATGCGGCAAATCCGACCGCGAGGCACACCCACCAGATATCGATCTTGATGACATCCGTGAAGGTCAGCACACCCGTGATGATCAGCAGCGTGTCACCGGGCAGCAGGAAACCGACCAGCAGACCGGTTTCCGCGAAGACAATGAAGCAGACACCGAGCAGCGCGAATGCCCCGAATCCCTCGATGAGGTTCACGGGATTGAGCCATGGGATGAGGGCTGAGTGCAGCACGGGCGAACTCCAAGTCGTCTGGCCGCCGAGGAACGGTGGTGTTCCACTAGAGTACCCGTCGGTTGCTTGGCGCTTCCCGGAAGCACGCTCACGAGCAGAATCGCATCCTCATTGTCGGCTCGAAGGCGAAGGCGAAGGTGACGACTATCGGCAAGGTGGATACCGGGGAAGCCGCAGGCGGCAACCCGACCCATGTGCTTGAACTCTCGGTTGTGCCCGAGGGCGGTAGCGCATCCGAGGTACAGCTCAAGCAGATCATCCCGTCAACGATGCTCTGCTCCTCTGGCGATGGCACGGCGACGAACGCCGCAAAGCGCGGGTCGGGCACCGGCAGATGATTGCCGCGGCTGCCCTCGGCGACTGGCAGCCGAGAAAGGGCAGAGCGTTGCAGGCAGACCCGACTGACAAGACTCGGATGATGCTCGGGTAGCTCGCATGGCAAAAAACGCTCGGTCCCGACGCGTCAGATTCCTGCAGGATGATATGCGCAGCGTTTGTCGCGCCACCGTTTGAAAGGATGGGCGAATGCGAATCGATCCTGACCCCGCTGGTGCCGAGTTTGGCATGCTCGCGCAGTATCTCGACTACCAGCGCGAGACGTTGCTTTCGAAGACCGACGGCCTGACCCGTGAGCAGTTGGCGCTCAAGAACCCTCCGTCTGAGCTGACCCTCGCGGGTCTTCTCTATCATCTGGCGCTGGTGGAAGAAGATTGGATGGAAGTTCGCTTCGCTGGCCTGCCCGATCGCGAGCCCTGGGCCAGCGTTGACTGGGATGCGGACCGGAACTGGGAGTTCAGCGCGGCAGCTTCCCTCGAGCCGGTGCAATTGCAGATCCGCTACCGTGAAGCGTGCGATCGGAGTCGGCAGGTCGTGGCCAATTCGACCGGTTTGGGTCAACTGTCGGCTACGGCGATGCGAGATGGGCGTCATTTTTCACTTCGATGGGTGCTGCTGCACCTCATCGAGGAGACCGCCCGCCACGCCGGCCACGCTGATTTTCTGCGCGAAGCGATCGACGGCGCAGTCGGGGAGTAGAGACTCGACCTCCGAATGCCCGATCTCCCATGGCCATTTGTAGCTCCAGATCTACTTTCACACGCTGTATCCCTCGGGCCTGCCACCAGTTACCGCCGCTCTACCTCAAGCAATTCGCGCATCGAGCGGTACCTGAGGAGAGAATCGTGGCGGGACACGGCGGTTTGATTGTGGCCGACCCTGAGCGTCGGGTTGGGTGGCATCATGGTCGCTGCGTACGGAATATCTAACGCCAACGACAGCTACGCCACGACGGGCTCAAACGGTGCAGAGTCGATCACCGGCACTGTCACGGGTCCTTGCCGCGACCCAAGAGATTCGCGGCCAACCTGCGTCTATTCGATGTTGGATCCACTGGAGACCAGGGTCCCACCCATCGTTCCCCTGCGGGCACAGGGACGCCACGCCACCCAAACGCAACGAGATCGGTCACGTATGTTTGAGCGCATGGTGACTCGCATGGTGTCTACTGCGATCACGTCGGCTGCCTGCCTCATCTTCTTGGGTGGGTGCGTGCCAGCGGCGCTCCCGACGTCCGCCGGTCCAGTTGCTACAACGCAGGGCCTCGCTCCTTCAGCGGCCCCGGCGGGCGCGGCATTCGCCGTCTTCCCGGCGGGGGCGATTCCGGACTACCAGCTCGGCGGTCCGTACGATCCGCCGCCCGGGGTGGCCGTGGTCATACGTGACAGCACCGAGCCGGTCGCCGCCGAGATGTACTCGATCTGTTACATCAACGGCTTCCAGACCCAGCCGGGGGTGGTCTGGCCAGAGGACCTACTGATCCATAGCGGTGACGGACTTCTTGTTGACCCCAACTGGCCCGATGAGCACGTCATCGACATCTCCACGTCAGCCAAGCGCGCGAGTGCTGCCAGCCGGCAGTTCGCCTCGATCGATTCTTGCGCCGCCGCCGGATATGCGGCCGTCGAATTCGACAACCTGGACTCCTACACCCGCTCAGCCAAGCAGCTTTCACTGGATGACGCTGTCGCCTTCGCCACCCTGCTTGTGCAGCACGCTCACAGTGCTGGCCTCGCGGCCGGCCAGAAGAATACCGGTGAGTTGGGGGCACGTGGCAGGGACCAGATCGGCTTCGACTTCGCGGTGGCCGAGGAATGCGATCGGTTTCGGGAATGTTCAAGTTTCACCGATGTTTACGGTGCGCGGGTGATCGATATCGAATACACCGATGCGTTGCGTCGTCCTTTCGCCTTGATGTGCTCTGATCCGGCCACTCCGTCATCCACGATCCTTCGAGACCGCAAGCTCACCTCGCCGGGCTCGGCAGACTATGCGTACCAGCACTGTTGATACGTCACGCCCTCTCCCTGGCAGCAGATCCCAACTGCTCTCCCTACGGATGGCCCCGGCTCTGGTGACCGAACAGGTTCCGATCTATTTCCCTACCCGACACATCGTCGGAAACAGGTTTTGGGTGAACTCCTCGACTCCGTAGAGCGTCGTGCTGCGCGCACGCCTCGCCAACGGCCTCGAAGCCGTCCCGGCGAGAACTTAGAAATATTGCTCGTTATTCGCCCGGTGCGCTCGCCCAATCCAGCTACTCCAACTCGATAGTGTCGACGCATGCCTCTAGTGCTGGTGACCGGCTCTGCACGAGCGAACAGTATTGCGGCCGGCATCGTGCCGCGGCTTATTGCGGACGGTTGGCAGGTGGTGACCAGTGATCTGGAAAGTGCCGACTACCTCGTCGACCTGTCGACTCCGACAGGTGCTGAGGCTTTGATCGCGGCGGTCACGCTGGATCGAGGCCCCATCAGCGCGCTCGTCCTCAGCCATGCTCATGATGTCGAGTCTGGAATTCTTGACACCACCTTCGAGAGTTTTGACCGGCACGTCGCGGTCAACGCGCGAGCGAGTCTCTTGCTCATCGCTGCGTTTGCCCGGCAGATTCCCGAGGAGGGTGGGGCGATAGTTGCACTCACCAGCGATCACACGACTGGCAATCTTCCCTATGGCGCGTCGAAGGGAGCGCTGGATCGCATCGTTATTTCTGCTGCACGTGAGCTCGGACCGATCCGGATATCTGCGAACGTACTCAATCCTGGCCCAATCGATACGGGCTGGATGGACGAGGGCATTCGAAAAGATCTCGCGGTACGGCATCCGTCTGGCCGACTCGGCGAGCCCGCCGACGTCGCAAACGTAGTGGCATTCCTCATCTCGCCCGAAGGTCGTTGGATTTCGGGGCAACTTCTCAACGCGGATGGCGGATTCTCTGCTCGGTTTTGAGCGTCCGGATGCGTCGAAAACCGTTTGGCCTACGGTTGAGTTCGCTTGAGCGCTCACGGTGATCGGATCCTTCGGAGCATGCCACTGCGCCTCAGGGGGCCGGGTCTTGTAGCCTCACGCTGCCGGTGCCTCGGGACGGATTGAAAGTATGAACCGAGGTTTCCTCCCAACGAGTGATCCCGCTCGTATCCCCGCGATCCAAGGTCGACTTCCTCGCAATTTTTCAAGATCTCGCGCAACCTCGAAACCTGCATCATCTTCGACCTAGCCCCATGCAAGGTCGCTCCGCTGGAGCGGCTGTTTCGAATTGGGCCCCGGCAGCTATGGGCAAGGCGCGGGCACGGTACCTTCGAAGCGTCTTCAGAGGCGTGCAAAAGCCGCTAGTTAGTTGGGGAATTTGACTGGAATACCAAGTGCGGAAGGCGGGACTTGAACCCGCACGCCCTAGAGCACAGGAACCTAAATCCTGCGTGTCTGCCAATTTCACCACTCCCGCTGGCACCCTAAATTGTACTCGCGCCCCCTTCGCGGTGCCTTCGCCAACTCAGTGGCATCTCTGCGGCCACGGGTAACATTTCCTGTATGACTCCGGAAGTAGCTGCACAGCTTCTCGGAGTCACACCGGACGCCTCTCCAGCTGAGATCGAAGCCGCCTACAAGCGGCAGGCGCGCAGCACCCACCCCGACAGGTTCGTCGGGGAGCCAGGGCACACACATGCGCAAGACTTCATCGCGGTGACCACGGCGCGCGATGTGCTGCTCGGGCAGGCCGCGCTACCGGTTGTCGTGGTACGCGGGGTTCGACCGCGCAGCCCCGCGCTCTTGGGCACCTGGATCGCGCTGCTTCTGCTCTCGGTTTTCCTGCTGATCTACCGTGAGCCCACTCCGCTCACCATTGCCGAGCCGATCGTGCGCCTCACCGTGCTCTGCGCTGCCCTCATCGGCTACGCGCTGTCGGGACACCGAATCTGGCTGATCCTGACGATCGTCGCGCTCGCCGCGACCGCGGTGATGACACTCGTGTCGATATCAATCGGTGGGCTACTGGGCATGTTCGTGATCATGGCGCCGCTGGCCGGGCTTCTGCTGATGGGGGTCGAGGCCGCCAAGCGTTCGGTTATCCGCGCAGGCCGTACCGGGCCGTGACATCCGCATTCAGTTCGGCCTAGCCCTACGCAGCCACCGCTGGCACCTGTGGATAGTCGGCCACGATGGTGCCGAGGGTGGCACAGTATCGATGCATGTCGAACGTGCTCGCCCAGCTCGCCGAGAATGTTCGCGAGCGGGCACGCCTCGACGGGGCAGATCTGGGTGCCGATGGGCTCGCCGCGCGCTACGTGCATGACGAGATTCGCCGCTACAGTGAACACGCGCTCGGTGGATCGGCGCCGATGCTGCCCGATGAAGCGGATGCCACGCGCCAGGTCATGGCCACCCTCACCGGGTTCGGGGTGCTGCAACGCTACTTGGACGATCCGGCTGTCGAAGAGTTATGGATCAATGGCCCGAGCGCGATCTTCGTTGCGCGCGACGGGGTTCCCGAGCTGACCAAAATCCGGTTGACGGACACCGAGATTCGAGACCTTGTCGAAAGGATGCTGCAGTCCTCGGGCCGGCGCGTGGATCTATCGAGCCCATTCGTCGACGCTTCGCTGCCCGATGGCTCGCGCTTGCACGTCGTCATTCCTGACGTCACGCGCAAGCACTGGGCGGTCAATGTGCGCAAGTTCAGCCAGAGCATCCGGGATCTGACGCGGCTGGTCGAACTCCGCAGCCTCACCCAGCAATCCGCCGAGTTCCTTCGGATGTGCGTGCTCTCTGGGCAGAACATCCTCGTGTCTGGTGGCACACAGAGCGGCAAGACGACAATGCTCAACGCGTTGCTCTCGGCCGTGCGCCAGTCGGAGCGCGTGATCACGGTGGAGGAGACTTTCGAGCTTGCGGTGGCAACTCGAGACACGGTTGGTATGCAGTGCCGGCAGCCGAGCCTCGAAGGCACCGGCGAGATCACGCTGCGACGACTCATCAAAGAGGCGCTTCGAATGCGGCCTGATCGACTCGTGGTCGGCGAGGTGCGCGAAGCCGAATCGCTTGACCTCCTGATCGCGTTGAACAGTGGACTGCCCGGTATGTCCAGCGTGCACGCGAACAGTGCGCGGGATGCCCTCGCGAAGCTCTCTACACTGCCACTGCTTGCGGGCGGCAACATTGATTCATCCTTCGTCATACCGACGGTCGCGGGGTGCATCGACATCGTCGTGCACTGCGAACTTCGACGCGGCGGAGTACGGCGGGTAGTCGAGATTCTCGCGCCGAGCGGACAGGTTAACGCGGGTGTGATCGAGGCGAGCCCGATTTTCGCGTTGCGGGAGGGGATGCTCGAGGCTACCGGAGGCTATCCCGCGAGATTGGCGAAATTCGCGAGCACGGGCTTCGACCCGGCCGCCGTGCTCGCGGAGCGCTCGTGAGCGCGGTGCTTATAAGCACGGCGCTTATAAGTACCGCGTCCGCGGGTATAGCGGTTGTGAGCACGGAGCTGGGCTTCCTGTTCGCGGCCGGCACGCTCCTCACGTTCTCTCCGCTGCTGTGGCCGCGTGATCGTGAGGCTCAGCGCCGAGACGTGCGATGGGTCGAAGTGATCCGCGAGCGACTGGCCCAGGCGGGCCTTGCGAGAGTCACTCCGGGGGTGGTGGTCGCGGTCTCCGGGGTCCTTGCTGTTGCGGCCTCCGCCATCGTGTTCGCCACGCTCTCGGTAGTGGCGCTCGCAGTCGGTGCGGGTGTGGTCGCGCTATTCGTGCCTTCAATGGTGATCGCCTCGCGCGCGAAAGCCCGTCGGCGCGAGACTCGTGTCGTCTGGCCGGATGCCGTCGATCAGCTCGTCTCGGGAGTTCGCTCCGGCCTCGCACTCGCCGACAGCGTCGTGACGCTCGCCTACACCGGGCCGCCCGCCACTCGTGAAGCCTTCGCGGCATTCGAGGCCGACTATCGTGCGACGGGCAACTTCTCGCTGTGCCTGGATTCGTTGAAAGAGTGGCTGGCCGATCCGACGGCGGATCGCATTATCGAGACCCTGCGGATGTCACGCGAGGTCGGTGGTGGCGAGCTGACGACGGTGCTGCGCAACCTGAGCACGTACCTGCGCCAGGAGGCCGCGATCCGGTCAGAGGTGCAGGCGCGGCAGGGCTGGATCGTGAACGCTGCCCGCCTCGGGGTGGCCGCGCCGTGGATAGTCCTGCTGCTGCTGGCCACCCGGCCGGAGGCTGCTGTCGCGTACAACTCGCCGGCGGGCATACTGCTGATCATCGGCGGAGTCGTTGTGACGCTGCTCGCGTACCGCTTGATGATGCGCCTCGGCCGACTGCCCGACAAACGTCGGTGGTTCGCCTGAGCGCCACGATTGTGTGGGGCGTATTCGCGGGACTCACCCTCGGTCTCGGGCTCTGGATGCTCGCCAGCCTCGCACCGCGCATGAATCGTCCACGGCTCTCCAAGCGCATCGCCCCGTATCTCACGGACATCTCACCGGGCGCGCGCGAGTCGCTTGCGCCGCCGGCTCCAGGGCCATTGCCCGTACTCGCCGCGCTGGTTGAGCCCGTGACATCCCGTGCTGTGGCGCTGCTCGGCAGTGTTCTCGGGGGAGCACCCGTCATCGAACGGAGACTTCGGCAGTCCGGCACGCGCCTCACGGTCAATGCATTCAGAGCGCGTCAACTGTTGTGGGGACTCGGGGGCGCCGCGACGGGAGTCGCAGTCGGAGTCATCGCCGGTCGCACCTCCGCCGCTGCACCGTGGCTGCAGGCGACGACTGGTGTACTGGGGTTTGCCGCGGGCGTCGTCGTGTGCGACTACGTCCTACAGGTAGCCGCGCGCAAGCGTCTCGAACGATTGTCGAGCGAGCTGCCGGTGGTACTGGAGTTTCTCACCCTGAGCCTGTCTGCGGGGGAGGGCATCCTCGATGCAATTCGCAGAGTGTCTCGCGTCAGCAGCGGGGAGCTCTCCCGCGAACTCGCGCGTGTGATCGTTGCTGTCAATAGCGGCTTGCCGTTTGGCGACAACTTGCTCTCGCTCGCGGCGAGTCTGGAGCTTCCCGCCTTCAGCCGCTGCGTTCAGCAGATCGTCGGAGCCCTCGACCGCGGCACCCCGCTGGCGGAGGTGCTGCGAGCTCAGGCGCAGGATTCGAGGGATGACGCTAAGCGCAACCTGCTCGAACTCGCCGGCAAGAAGGAACTTGCGATGATGTTCCCACTGGTGTTCGCAATTTTGCCCACGACGATCGTATTCGCGATCTTCCCCGGCATCTTCGTGCTGCAGGTGGGATTCTGAACTCCTCTGGCGCGAGCTCGATGAGTCGATCATGATCGCCGCCATCTGTCGGGTCGGCGGTGCCGCTTTGGCGACCAGGAACACTAGTGATTTTGCCCGGCCGGGACTCACCCTCATCGATCCCCGGCACCTGCACATCTAGTTTGCCAAACTGCTTTCGTCTGCTGCTGCGCGACCTCGCCAGCCGACAGCTGCGCCGAATTTCGAGGCCGTGTGGCAGCACGACACCGATATTCGCAGTTGCGCAGGCAGCATCGACGCGCTTCGCCTGTGGACAAACGTGACCGAGAGACGCGCGTCTCTGCGAATGTCAGCGCATGCGAATGGCTGCCCCACGACTTTGGAAGAGCGACGAGCGCGGTGACGTGCCCGGCTGGGTGCTGATCACGCTCATGACGGCTGGGCTGGTGATCATCATCTGGGCAATCGCCGGGCCAGCGCTCAGTGCGGTATTCCAGCAAGCGATTGACCGCGTCACGAATTTCTAATGCGACCCGGGCTGAAACGAGTCGGGCCAATCCGATGCAGGCTAATCCGACGCAGGCTGACGGATGATGCTGGCTCAGCCATCGCCGAGTTCGCGATGGTCGTGGCTCTCCTCACCGTGCTCACGTTGAGCGTTATGCAGCTCGGGTTAGCCCTTCTCATCCGTAACACCATCGTGGACGCGGCCGCCGAGGGCGCCCGCTTCGGCGCCCTCGCTGACAACTCGCCCGCAGACGGGATCGACCGCACACGGGAGCTAATCGCGACCGCACTAGGCCCGAGCTATGCCGGCAATGTCACGGCATCGACGGGCAGCTACCTGGGACATCCCGCGGTTGTTATCACGGTGCGCTCTCCCCTGCCCCTGATTGGGCTCGTCGGCGTCGATGGCGGGCTGGAGGTGTCCGGTCATGCCGCAATTGAGTCACTTCACTGAGAGATTCAGGCAAGACCGCGGCTCAGCGTCGCTCGAGTTCATCACGGTTGGCATGGTTCTACTGGTGCCGCTTGTCTATCTCGTGCTCACTCTCGCCGCAATCCAGGCCGGTGCCTATGCGGTGGAGAGCGCCGCGCGGCAGGCCGCGCGGGTGTTCGTGCAGTCGCCCGGTACCACTTCGGCGTCGGCGTCCGCGTCCACGGCGGTAGCATTCGCGCTCGCCGACCACGGCATTGGCACCGAGTCGGCCGTCGTGAGCGTCACCTGCCATCCGCGGCCGGATGTGTGCCTCACCCGGCAGGGATTCGTGACTGTTGACATCGATCTCAGCGTTGCGTTACCCGGAATCCCTGCGGTACTCACCGGCAACTTTCCGCTCGCGGTTCCGCTGCACGCGACGGCAACCGAGCAGGTCTCGCGCTTCTGGGGATCGCAATGACACGGCCCGCATCATGGCAGCAACTCAGGTCCGACGACGGCTCGACTCTGCCGCTCACCGTCTTTTTCGGGTTCCTGAGCCTCGTGCTGATACTGCTCGTCGCATCTGCCAGTTCGCTCTACCTCGAGCGCAAGCGGCTCTTCACGCTCGCCGACGGTGCGGCGCTCGCCGGAGCCGAGGCATTCACCCTCGACACGGTTGCGTTGACGGCCGACGGCCCGAGGGCGACCCTTCGCGATCAGGATGTCGTTGCCGCGGTCAATACCTACCTGGCAACCTCGGATACCGCCCAGCTTCAATTCCTCACGCTCGAACAGGCCGGAACGCTCGACGGCCGCAGCGCGACAGTGCGCCTCTCCGCCTACTGGCGGCCGCCCATCCTGTCGATTCTGGTTCCGGAAGGCATGCGGCTGGAGGTCACCTCGGTCGCGCGCTCAGTATTCGGCTGAGCTACTCCTT
>JAYSPT010000101.1:0-9399 GCA_043721995.1 Salinibacterium sp.
CGTGGATCGAGTTCGAGGTCGTGGTGCAGTGGGCGGAGCCCGGCGGCGAGCTGGTCGGAGTGCCCGGGCTCGCTATCTCGTTCGGCAGTCGCATCCCGGCGGTCGAGCTGTGGACAGAAACGCCCTTTGGCGCAGCGCGATCGGCCGCCGACGGCTACCTGCGCCCCATGCTGCGCTGGGCCGATCTCGGGTCGGCCAACGGTGGTCTCGCGGTCGCGAACGATTCCAAGTACGGCGTAGAGGCCCTGGGGCCAAGGATGCGCGTGCCACTTGTCAGGAGCGCCTATGACCCCGACCCCTCAAGCGATGTCGGGCACACCATCACCAGCCGGTTTCGGGTCATGCCGCACGCCGGCGGCTGGCAGGCTGCCGACGTAATCGGGCTGGCCGCCGGCCTCAACCATCCCGTCCGGCTCACTCCCGGGGCAGGCGGAGCCCCGGCGGAGACATTGCGGCCAACGCTCATTCCCGGCTCAGGCGTTGTCATCGCGGGCATGCAACCCGCGGCCAACGGCATGCTCATGCGCCTAAGCGAGACCACCGGCCGCGACTGCGTCGCCACCCTCGCCGGGCTCGGGAAGGGGCTGGTGCGAATATGCGATCTTTTCGGTGAGCCCGGTGAATCGCTTCCGCAGCACAACGGTCACGTCGTACTTCCGTTCGCCGCCTTCGAGGTACGCACGGTGCTCGTACAGACCCGTCCCTAGAGCTCCTCGTGCGTGTCGGGGTCAGCGTCCCACAGCCTGCCCGACTCGAGCGACGAGATCGACTGGACTTCGTCAGGCGCCAGTTCGAAATCGAATACGTCGAGATTTTCGCGTTGTCGCTCGAGATTGCTTGACTTGGGAATGGGCACGGCTCCGCGCTGCACGTGCCAACGCAGGATCGCTTGCGTCGGCGTGACCCCGTGCGCGTCGGCCACAGCCCGAATCATCGGTTGGGATATGAGGCCAGAGCGCTGGTCAGCCAGCGGACTCCAACTCTCTGTGACGATCCCCAGCGAGTCGTCGAAGGCCAGCTGGGCGGCCTGGGGGAACTGCGGGTGCAGTTCGATCTGGTTGACTACCGGCACCACCGACGTCTCGTCGATGAGCCTCCTGAGGTGCTCGGCCGTGAAGTTGCTGACACCGATGGCGCGGATCACGCCCTCATCACGCAGGTGAATCATCGCCCGCCACGAGTCGACATAGCGATCGAGCCGCGGAAGCGGCCAGTGGATGACATAAAGATCCACATAGTCCAGCCCAAGGTTCGCGCGAGACTCTTCGAACCCTCGCAGGGTCTGCTCATAGCCGTGATCTCTTCCGCGTAGTTTGGTCGTAACCATAAGCTCATTGCGGTCGACCCCCGACCGTCGCATCCCCTCACCGACCTCCCGCTCGTTCTCGTAGCGAAGCGCCGTGTCGAGCAACCGGTAGCCGATGTGGATTGCCGAAACGACCGCGGCGATGCCCTCATCTCCGGTCATTCCAAAGGTGCCCAGCCCGATCGCCGGAATGGTGCCACCATCGTTAAGAGTTCTGCTGGGAACGGTCATCGCTGCTCTTTCCGTACGACGGTGAAGTGGGGTCTATCCTTCTGGAGGACATCAATCGGGAAGGCGTACAGGTGGAGCAGACCGGCGCACTGGCGCGCAGAGGCACTAACCTGCCGGCGATGGGCGACTTCAACCAGTCGGTCATCCTCGACGCTATTCGCCGTGCGCCCGCGGGGCTCAGTCGCGTGGAGCTCTCGAAATCCACCGGCCTCGCGGCCCAGACGATCTCGAATATCTGCCGACGGTTGCTCGATACCGAACTTATCGTCGAGGCGGGCCGGGCGAGCAGTGGTCCGGGCAAGCCGCGTACCCTGTTGCGCCTCAACCCCGAGGGGCGCTATGCGCTTGGGGTTCATCTCGACCCGACCGTGATGACTTTCGTCATGCTCGACCTCACCGGAGCGGTCGTAGCGCACGAACGCAAGCGCACGCCCGCGATCACGAATCCCGAACGCATCATCGCCCAGATCGGCACGTCGCTCGCCAAACTCATCGAGCGTTCCGGCGTGCCCCGCGAAAAGATCGGCGGGGTGGGTATCGCAACGCCGGGGCCCATCGACCGGGTTCGCGGCACCGTCGTGGACCCCCCGCACCTGGTCGGCTGGCATCGTGTTCCGCTGCGCGATGCGCTCGCCGAGGCGACCGGCCTTCCCGCGCTGCTGGACAAGGATGTCACGGCCGCGGCGGTTGCCGAGATGTGGGCTGGGGGGCCCAATGGCGTCGGCAGTTTCATCTTCTTCTACCTGGGGACCGGCATCGGGGCCGGGCTCGTTCTGCAGGATGAAGTGGTACGCGGAAGCTCCGACAATGCGGGCGAGATCGGGCACATCGTCACCGACCCGGCCGGGCCGCCCTGCTTCTGCGGCCTGCGCGGCTGCATCGCAGTGACCTGTATGCCGCAAGCGCTGGTGCGTGAAGCCGAACTGCTGGGCGTTCTGGATGACACAAGCATGGGAAGCGACACGCACACGGTAGACGCGCGCTTCACAGAACTCTGCAATGCGGCTGCGGCAGGCAACGCGGTGGCGATGCAGATTATCGATCGCTCGGCTGTGCGTATCTCCAAGGCGGTTGCTGTCGTGGCCAACGTGCTCGACGTTGATCGAGTCGTTTTCGGTGGCCCGTTCTGGTCGCGCGTGAGCGAGCACTACCTGCGCCGCGTTCCCGAGTTGCTTGAGCAGGCGCGCGCGACGCGCAGCATCCATCGCATCACGGTCACCGGCAGCGAGCTCGGTGAGGATGTCGCCGCGATCGGTGCCGCATGCCTCATTCTTGATCGCGCATTGACCCCACACCCGAAGGCGCTGCTGCTCGCCGAGTAGCGCCGACACCTAGCCGACCCGAAGCAGCACCGCGGATGGCGCGTGGGGCAGTGTCACCTGAAGTACCCCGTCGACCCAGCGCACGCCCGCTGCGCTGTCCGAGGGAAACAGCAGATCAACCGTACCCTCCTCGATTCCCGGTAGCAGCACGCTGGCTTCACCGGCCCTGCGCCACACGCAGACGTATCGGCTCTGCCCGGCCCGCAGCCCCTGGGCGACCCAGTCGTCGCCCCAGCGCGGAAGGCCGAGCGGCCAGAACGGGAGGGACCAGGGGATATCCGAGCGGTATGACTTGTAGACGCGTACCGCGCTGGCAAGTCTTTCGAGCTGGGCCTCGGAGAGCTTCCAAATTCCGCCGCTCAGTTGGGGGCGAGCAAGTAGGCCGTTGACGATACTCAGATCAAACTCATCTGCACCGAACTCGGGTTGCGGATATACCCAGATTGCCGCCTGCTCGGGGGTGATGGCGCTGGGCGCCGCGGCGGCGATGGGGACGGAGCGCAGGTGGTCCGTCTGGTCGCTCGTGGAAATGATCGAGTGACGCTGGAGGGTCGCGTAGTCCGCCCTGCCGCCGCCGCTCGCGCATGCCTCGATCACGAGGCCGGGGTAGCGGCCGAAGAGCCCGTCGATCCACGCCAGGAACGCGCGGTTGTGGCCGAGCAACCCATCGCCGGCGCTGTCCGCGAGCAGATCAGTGCCGATACCCGCGTTCACGTTGTAGTCAAACTTCAGATAGCCGAGGCCATAGTCAGTAATGAGACGGTGGATGACGGCATCCATTCGTTCGATCACCGCCGGGGCGCGAAAGTCGAGCTGAAAGCGTCCTGCAGCGTTTACCCGCTCGCCATTGCGCACGAAGAATGCGGTATCGGGCAATTCCCGCGCGACCGGGCTGTGCACGCCAACCACCTCCGGCTCGATCCACAGCCCGGGGATCATGCCTGCCGCTCGGATCTCGTCGAAGACTGCGCGCAACCCGTGCGGGAAGCGCTCGCTCGACTCGACCCACTCACCGACGGTCGTCCACCAGCCGGGCTCGTCGCTGTACCATCCGGCGTCGACACAAAAATACTCGCTGCCGACCCGTGCCGCGGCAGCAATGACGGGCAGAAGTTTCGCCTCTGTCGGCTCGGCCAGGAGCGAGTTCATGTAGTCGTTGAAGACCACGGGAAGACTCTCGTTATCGGTATTTGAGCGCCGGATCGCTCGTCGGTATTGTGTGAAGGGCACGAACAGGTCCTCCAGTTCACCGACAACGGCCACGACGCAGGCCGGAACCGTCTGGAACTCCTGCCCGGGTTGGAGCACCACCCGCCACTGGTGTTCCTGATCGGTGGGGCCGGCTGCGGTGACGTAGATGCCGGTCAGGTGATCACCCAACTCCCAGTGCCACGAGCCGTTGTGCTCGAGCTGCCACCCCCACGCGAGCCTGCGCTTCGAGTCGAGCACGGCGCCCATCGGCAGATACTCGGCAGTGGGGTTCGTGCCGATGCTTGTCACGGCGTGCCGCTTCTTGGTCGAATGGATGCCACGCGGCGAGAACCCAACATCAATGATTCCCACGTCGGGAAGGCGGTGCTGCACCCACTGGAACTCGCCAAAGAACGTGTTATTCGCGACCGCGACGCGGGTGCTGTGTTCCCAGCCAACCTCGCTGAAGTCGACAAATCCGTTGAAAGCGAAAGACGATACGTATTCGAGCGTCGCGGGTGCGGTGCCTGCATTGCTCACGGTCGTGCTCGACCGTACCGCCGAAATTCCGGGGAATAACTGCCAGCTCGTTGTCACCAGGATCGAACGGATGTGGTCGTGTTGGGTCAGCGTGAGCGACGAGGTGTCAAGCGAGTGCGAGAGGTAGCGCAGCGCGGCCGTACCGCCCAGCTGCACGTGTCTGCTCCCCTGCGGCAACTCATCGCCCGCGAACTGCAACTCCACCGGATTCAGTGCCATGGCGATGGGAACATCGGCAGGCAGCCCGGCAGTCGGGCCGATCGCTACGATCCGCGCGAGCCCATCAGCGGTGATCGCCACCCGCAAGGTGATGTGCTCGTTGGCAAGCTCGATAACGTCAGCCACGGCGGGACGCCACACTAGCAGTGCCCGACCACGGCACCGCCGCCGATCGCACGGCCACGCCGCTCTCGGCCGCTTCGTCCATGAGCAGCGCGAGGTACTGGTCGTGACTGGCATCGGCGAGCCCGTAGAAGGCCGGGCCACCCGCAACATACTCGGCCATCCGCTGAAGTGTCTCGGCTCCCGCGAGCTCATCATCGCTCAGTCGCGTCGGGACGAAGCGGCTTTCCCAGAGCACCTCGCTGCCGAGAAGGATGCGGCGCAGGAAGCTGCCCTCCAGGTCACCGTCTACTCCAGTCGCTTCACGGTACAGCGATTCGTGTGCGGCGCGGGCCGGGCCGACGAGGCGGCCGACCCGGTCATCCTCGACCTCCCCCATCGTGCCGTACAGCGAGATGTGGCGGGCCCGGATCGGCGAAAAATACTGCTCGACGCTGAAGTCGAAATAGCCCGTCCTGCCATCGAAATCGAAGGCCGCAACCGTGCGACGCGAATCGTTCTCGATGGACTCGGTGTTCCAGTCATCCCGACCGCGTGCCGAGACCACGATGTCGGGCAACGTCACCGCCGTGATCTGCACTGGTTCGAAACCGGCAGAGATAGCCAGCCGAATGAGGCTGATGCCGTGGTAGCCGTGGGCGACCGAGACCCGGGCGCTGGCCACATCGCCAATCAGCCCACCGTGTGCGAGAGCCAGCCGGGCGGCATGGTGGGGCTGAAACTGATATTGCTCCGCGACCTGCACCGGAGCCGATCCGACCCGTTCGTACAACTCAATGAGCGCCGGCAGAGTTGCAGCGGGCGGCGTCTCGGCGAGAACGGGCACCCCCGCGTCGACAAGTTGGCCGATGAGTTCGGGAGCGACTTCCCGCGGCGCGACAACGACCACAAAGTCGTAGGGGCCGGCGGCGAGGAAATCCATCATGCTCGTGGTCGCCGGGATCGACCAATCACGCACGACGCGCTGCGCCGAGGAATCCGATCGCACCAGCACCCTGGACACCACGAATCGGTCGCTGAGTTCACGCGCGATGCGCAGGAAAAACTCGGCCCGCCACCCCCCGCCCACGACACCGATCGTTACGGGGTAGATGTCAGTCATAGCTCTCGGCCGTTCCTGCCGCCACCAACACCGGAATACGGCTCGCCGGGGTTCCACTGCGCATCGCGCCCAGGCTGGCGCGAATCGAGCGGGAAGGTGACCGAGCCACCGACGCGAATTGACTCATAGGCCGCCTCGACGATCTGCAGCGCCTGTAGCGATGTCTCCGGGATGAGGTAGTCGCGGGATGTCGTGTCAATCTGGTCGGCAAGGAACTCGAGGTGACGCTGGTGACCGCTGACCGCAAACGGCTCGACCTCGACACATTCGCGATCATGACCGTCCGCGACCAGCAGATATCGCGGTTCAAATGCCCCGAACTCGATGTAGCCGCGATCGCCGACAATCCTCATCAGGCACGGGGTACCGTCACGGGAAATGGGCACATGGTCACCCGTGTTGAGCAGCACGCGAACGCCGCTCGTCGTACGTGCCATTGTGATTGCCTCGGTCTCGACCTGCATGCCATCACGATAGGTTCTCGTCGATGTGTCTGCGGCCGCAAGCACCATCTCGATAGGCGATGGGGCTACCAGCGCACCAAAAAACTGGAGCCAGTGGATGCCCGCATTGATGATGTCCCACCCGGTGCACTCCATCTCGACTACCCGAAGGGCGCCGATATCGCCGCCGCGCACGCGTTCGACAATCTCGAGCGCCGCGCTTTGCGCCATGAGACCGTGCGGTACGACAAGCGGGAGATCACGTGACTTCATGAGCTCGATAATTGCGGCTCCGGCAGCGGCGGTCTCGCCGAGCGGCTTCTCGACGAGCATTCCGCGCAGGCCGGGAATGGCCACGGCTGCCCTCGTCATTTCCAGATGCGCGGGAGCATAGGTCGACACACAGACCACGTCGGAGGGGACCGCCGCGAACATCTCCTGGTAGCTGGAAAACGTCGGCACCGTTGCGCCGGTCTTCTCCGTGACCCGTGCGCGGGATGCCTCGCTCATGTCTGCGACACCGACCAGGTCGAAGCGGTCGGAAGCGATAAGCGCGTCAATGCTGAGGGACCCGCCGGCGCCAGCGCCGATCACGCTGGCCGTGAGGCGGCTCACTGCGCAGCTCGCACAAAGCGCAGGGTGACCAGCTGGAAAGGACGCAGCGACAGGGACAGGCTCGTGTCCGTGCTCGATGCGATGGCGTCGCTGTCGAGGGTGCGCTCCAACAAATCCGTCTCCACTACCGACGTCCACGCAAAGCCAGCTACCAGGGTGGCCGCCGAACGGGAGCCGTGCCCCTCGTAGAGTCGCACGATCACATCGCCAGAGCGGTCCTCGGCGAGCTTCACCGCCTCAACGACGACACCCCCGTCGCTCACCGTGATGATCGGATCTGATGCTGCGGCACCACGAACGATCCGCAGCGGGAGGTTCAGTCGGTATCCTTCCCGCACCGCTTCGGGAATCCCCGCTCCGGCACGAAGCGATACGACATATTCGTGAAGCCCCTGGTCGGATTCGGGGTCGGGGTACAACGGCGACCGCAGCAGCGATAGGCGTACGACCGTCGCGCTCTGGCCATCGGCGAGGTGCCCGCGGCGGATGTCGTGGCCGTAGCTTGCGTCGTTGGCCACGGAGACGCCGTAGCCGGGCTCACCAACCTGCACCCAACGATGCGCCACGGTCTCGAACCTGGCGGAATCCCAGGACGTATTGGTGTGAGTCGGGCGGTAAAGGTGACCGAATTGAATCTCGGATGCCGCACGCTCCGCATGGATGTCCACCGGGAATGCCAACTTCAATAGTTTCTCCCTTTCATGCCAATCGACGGTGGTCGTGATGTCGACGGAGGCCGTCGCGGGATTGAGGGTGATGAGCTGAACCACTCGAGAAGCACCGAACTCCCGCTCGACCCGCACAGCTGCATCCTCGACGGTGATGCTGACAACATCAAGAAGGTCGACGCCGTCCTGCTTGTAGCTCTCATCGATGTCCCATGCATCCCACTGGTTGGGCGTGTCCCGGAACAACTGCAGCACATTGGCTGCAGCGCCGACGGGAACAAGTTCGCGGTCGGCGACCAGGTCGAGCAACGAGATAATCACGCCGCGGCTATCGATGCGCACACGCATGAGGCCGTTATCAAGCACGATGTCGTTGCCGTCCGTCACGACAGAACCGGGCTTGGGGCGCGCCAGCGGCCCTGCCCCGAGCCCGGGAACGCCATCGAGACTGTACGGGCCCGCGTTGAAGGCGAGGACGACCTCCCCCGCACCGGCGATCGATGCGATGGACGCCCCGATCTGGGCGTTCAACGCCTCTGCGACTTCCGCGTAGTTACGCTCGGCCTCCTGGTGCACCCACGCGATGGACGAGCCGGGCAAGATGTCGTGAAACTGCTGGAGCAGGACAGTGCGCCACGCGGCATCCAGCACCTCATAGGGGTACTCGTCGCCGAACAGAACGGCTGCGGTGGTCGCCCACAACTCTGCCTCGCGCAGCAGATGCTCGCTCTTGCGGTTACCGCGCTTGGTATTCGACTGCGAGGTGTACGTGCCGCGGTGCAACTCAAGGTACAGCTCGCCCACCCAAACGGGAGGTCGGGAATACTCCCGTTCTGCGGTCTCAAAGAACTGGCGCGGGCTCGACAGCGTCACCTTCGGTGAACCCTCGAGATTCTTGGTGCGCGCTGCCGCGGCAAGCATCTCGCGGGTCGGTCCGCCCCCACCATCACCCCAGCCGAACGGCACGAGGGAAGTCTTCCCCAACCCCTTTTCCGCATACTGGGCCTGGGCCAGTGCAAGCTCTTTAGCCGAGAGCGTGGAGTTGTAGGTGTCAACAGGCGGGAAGTGCGTAAAGACCCGCGTGCCATCGATCCCCTCCCAGAGAAAGGTGTGGTGCGGCATCCGGTTGGTCTCATTCCACGAGATCTTCTGGGTAAGAAACCACTTCGAACCTGCCGCAGCCACAATCTGCGGCAACGCTGCCGAATAGCCGAACGAGTCGGGCAGCCATACCTCGAGCGGCTCGACGCCAAGCTCCTCCATAAAGAATCGCTTTCCATAAACGAACTGCCGCGCAAGGGCCTCACCACCCGGCATGTTGGTGTCAGACTCCACCCACATGCCGCCCACCGGCACGAAACGGCCAGCTTTTGCCTGCGCCTTCACTCGCTCGAACAGCGCGGGATAGTGCTGCTTCAACCAGTAATACTGTTGCGCAGAAGATGCGGCGAAGACAAAGTCCGGATCCTCCTCCATGAGCGCCAACACGTTGGAGAAAGTCCTGGCCACCTTTCGCACAGTCTCGCGCACGGGCCACAGCCAGGCGCTGTCGATGTGGGCATGTCCCACAGCTGCGAGCTGGTGCGCGCTCGCATAGGCCGGCTGGGCAAGCGCCTCAGCGAGCATCGCGCGCCCCGCA
>JAYSPT010000102.1:0-2340 GCA_043721995.1 Salinibacterium sp.
TGGCGTCCGGGATCGTCCTCACTAAAAAGTGGGGGCAGCCAGCGTCCCCGCTCACCACAACGGCGTGGCAGCTGATCACCGGCGGACTCTTCCTCCTGGTCCTCATGATCGCGATCGAGGGGCTTCCCACGACGCCTCTGACGCTTCCGAACATCATGGGGTTCAGCTATCTTTCCGTCGTCGGCACCGCATTCGCCTATGTCATGTGGTTTCGCGGGATCGCGCGGCTTCCCGCAAGCACCACGGCCTTCCTCGGCCTACTCAGCCCAGTTGTGGCCATCCTCCTGGGCTGGATGATCGCCGGGGAGGACCTCGCTCCACTGCAGATAGCAGGAGTTGTCATCGTCCTGGGCTCAATCGCTGCCGTCATCGTCTCGAAAACCGCGAAGCCCGTCCCTGCTCACGAAGGACTGACCAACGACCCCACCCCATAGCGACTTCCCCTGTGGGACCGAAGCAACGGCTGACCGTAGCCGCAAGAAGATTCGCAGGCGAATGTCGCGAATCGTGCGGCCGCAATGGAAAAGACCAGGCGCCACCGCTCGCTCCGCAGTGGGAGGATCCCGCAGTGGGAGGAACGGTGGCGACCAGAGGAACTACCGTCGGGCGCCTGCGGTAAGCGAATCGGCCTTCGCCGCCGCCATCAGCAGATCGGCGGCTTTCTCGCCGATGACCATCGATACGGCCTGGGTGTGTCCCCGGATGATGTCGGGCATCACTGAGGCGTCGGCGACGCGAAGGCCCTGCACTCCGCGCACCCGCAACTCTTCGTCGACGACGGAGGCGGCATCCGTGCCCATTCGGGCGGTGCCCACCGGATGGTAGAGCGTGTGCGCTGCGGTCTCGAGCGCGGTGCCATCACGCTCGAGCCGACTCATGGTGTGGCCCCCCTCCGGTGCGACGAATCGCGGCCCGGTGGTCGATTGAAGCGCTGGCGCCTGCAGGATGTCCTCGCAGATACCGAGGCCCGCTATCAGCCGAGCGCGGTCCGTGCCGCCGGCATCAGTAAGGTATCGCGGGTCGATGATCGCTTTTTCCAGCGGGTCGGCCGAGGCGAGGGTAATCGTGCCTGTGCTCTCCGGCTTCAGCAGAATCGCTCCGACGGTCAGTGCGTGAGCCGGTGCGGGGATGAGGCCTTCGCCGATGAATGCCACCGGAGCGAAGATGATCTCGATATCGGGAAGCTCCAACGACGGGTCCGAGCGCACAAAACCATACGCTTCTGCGACGTTCGAGGTGAGCATACCCCGGCCCAGGGCGAGGAAGCTCACGAGTTCGGGGATCTTCTTCGCGGTAAACAGAGTGTCTCCGGCGGTCTCGATGATCAGGCCAGAAAGGAGGTGATCCCGCAGGTTCTTACCCACTTCCGGCGAGTCGACGAGCACCGGGATGCCGTGTGCGGCGAGTTCACCGGCGCTGCCGATGCCCGAGAGCATCAGCAACTGCGGAGTGTTGACGGCCCCGCCGCACAGAACGACCTCGTTGTGAGCCGTCGCCTGCTTCTTTACCCCGTCGAGGAGGTATTCCACACCGACGGCGCGAGTTCCCTCGAACACGATGCGAGTGGCCTGCGCACTCGTTCGCACGGTGAGGTTGTTCCGCTCCTTGGCGGGCGTGAGATAGCCATCGGCGCTGGAGAACCGCTTGCCCCTTTTCTGGCTCACCATGGTCTGGCTGAACCCATCGGGCAGCGCCGTATTCGGGGCCACCACCGAGTATCCGGCCTGCGTGACCGCCCTGAGGAAGGTCGCCGTGTGCGAGCGCGGGCTGCGTTGGTGCTCGATGCTGATGGCGCCCCCGGAGCCTTGGTCGGGATCGGTGTTGCCCTCCACCCGTTCCACGCTGCGGAAGTAGGGAAGCAGCGCGGCATACGACCAGGTCGAGCCCGCCGTCTCGGCCCAATTGTCGTAGTCAGCGGCAAACCCGCGCACCCACATCATGGCGTTGATCGACGACGAGCCTCCGAGCATCTTGCCTCGCGGCCAATAGATGGTGCGGCCGCCGAGTTCGGGCTGGGGCGTCGTGTCGTAGTTCCAGTCGAGCTCGGAACGGAACAGGGCCGAGAACGCGGCCGGGATGTGCACCTCGGTCTTCTTGTCGACGAGCCCGGCCTCGAGAAGGAGCACCGTATGGGTGCCGTTTTCGGAGAGTTTGGCCGCAAGGGCGGCACCGGATGCGCCGGCGCCGACGACGACGTAGTCGAAGGTGTCGACGGTGCCGACGTGGGTAGTGCTCATGCGGATACCTCCTGGTTGCGCAAGTCCTTGCGCAGGATCTTGCCCGAAGACGACTTCGGAATGGTTTCGATGAATGCCACCTGGCGGATCTTCTTATGCGGAG
>JAYSPT010000103.1:0-14591 GCA_043721995.1 Salinibacterium sp.
CCCGTCGAGACCCAGGTGTGGCTCGACTCCGTCGAGGCGGTCGTCGAGTCCGACGGGCGAGAGCGAATGGGGTTCCTGCTCGACAAGGCGATCGACCACGCGCAGGAGTACGGCGTCAAGGTTTCGGCCGGGCTCAGCACTCCCTACGTCAACACGATCCCGGTCGAGGATGAGGCGCCTGTCCCCGGCGACCCGGAGCTCGAGCGGCTCGCGACAGCGCTCGTCCGCTGGAACGCGATCGCGATGGTCCTGCAGGCGAACGCCGAGTCGTCCGAGCTCGGCGGGCATATCGCGAGCTACCAGTCCGCCGAGACGCTGTACGAGGTCGGGTTCAACCACTTCTGGCGGGCCCGCTCGAAGGAGCACGGCGGCGACCTCGTCTACATGCAGGGGCACTCGTCCCCCGGCATCTACGCCCGAGCGTTCCTCGAGGGGCGGCTGAGCGAGGAACAGCTGCGCCGCTTCCGGCAGGAGGTCGACGGCGGCGGCCTGTCGTCGTATCCGCATCCCTGGCTGATGCCGGAGTTCTGGCAGTTCCCGACCGTGTCGATGGGCCTTGGCCCCCTGATGGCGATCTACCAGGCGCGGTTCCTCAAGTACCTGGGGGCACGCGGCGTGGTCGACCCGGGCGACCGGAGGGTCTGGGCGTTCATGGGCGACGGCGAGATGGACGAGCCCGAATCGATGGGTGCGATCTCGCGGGCCGGCCGCGAGCAGCTCGACAACCTCGTCTTCGTCGTCAACTGCAACCTGCAGCGCCTCGACGGGCCGGTGCGCGGCAACGGCAAGATCATCCAGGAGCTCGAGAGCTTCTTCCGAGGCGCGGGCTGGAACGTGATCAAGGTGATTTGGGGCCGTGAATGGGATGCCCTCCTCACCCGTGACACAGAGGGAGCACTCCGTGACCTCATGAACCGCACTCCCGACGGGGACTACCAGACCTACAAGGCCGAGTCGGGCGCCTACGTGCGCGAGAATTTCTTCGGTCGCGACCCCCGAACGTTCGACATGGTCAAGGACTATACGGACGACGAACTGTGGGGACTCAAGCGAGGTGGACACGACTACCGAAAGGTCTACGCCGCGTTCAAGGCGGCGTCGGAGCACAAGGGCCAGCCAACCGTCATCCTGACCAAGACCGTCAAGGGTTATGGCCTCGGCCCGAGTTTTGAGGGCCGCAACGCGACCCACCAGATGAAGAAGCTCACCCTCGACAACCTCAAGCAGTTCCGCGATGCGATGCACATTCCGATCACGGATGCCGTGCTCGAAGCTGACCCGTACCAGCCTCCGTTCTACCACCCCGGTCAGAACGATGAGGCGATCCAGTATCTGCAGGAGCGACGCCGCGCGCTCGGTGGCTACGTGCCGGAGCGCCGTACGAAGTATGTCCAGCTCTCCCTGCCCGACGACTCGATCTATGAACTGTCGCGCAAGGGATCAGGCAAGCAGGAGATTGCCTCCACCATGGCCTTTGCCCGCCTGCTCAAGGACCTGCTGAAGTCCAAGGGGTTCGGGCACCGCATCGTGCCGATCATCCCGGATGAGGCACGTACCTTCGGTATGGACGCGTACTTCCCAACAGCCAAGATCTACAACCCTTTCGGTCAGCAGTACACCTCTGTTGACCGCGAGCAGCTGCTCGCGTACAAGGAGAGCCCGCAGGGCCAGATGATCCACGTCGGCATCAACGAGGCCGGTGCGGTATCGGCCTTCATCGCGGCGGGCACTTCCTATGCGACGCACGGTGAGCCGTTGATCCCGGTATACGTGTTCTACTCAATGTTCGGCTTCCAGCGCACGGGAGATGCGATGTGGGCCGCGGGCGACCAGATGGCGCGCGGCTTCATCATGGGCGCTACCGCAGGGCGCACCACTCTGACGGGCGAAGGCCTGCAGCACGCCGACGGCCAGTCGCTGCTGCTCGCATCCACCAACCCCGCTGTGGTCAGCTACGACGCCGCGTACGGGTACGAGATCGCACATATTGTGCGCTCAGGCCTTGACCGGATGTATGGGGGCACGCATCCGGAACCCAACGTCATGTACTACATGACGCTCTACAACGAGCCGATCGTTCAGCCGGCCGAGCCCGAGAACTTCGACGTCGAGGGTGCAATCAGGGGCCTCTACCATCTTCGAGCGGCTCCCAGCGACGGGCCGCGCGCTCAGCTGCTCGCTTCTGGTGTCGCAGTGCCATGGGCGCTCGAGGCACAACATTTGCTCGCCCAGGACTGGGGCGTGTCGGCGGACGTGTGGTCGGTGACGTCATGGACGGAACTGCGTCGCGACGGTCTCGCCGTCGAGGAGCACAACTTCCTCAATCCCAACGAGCAGCCTGCCGTGCCGTATGTCACGCGCAAGCTCTCGGGCTCTGACGGTCCGTTTATCGCGGTGACGGACTTCGCGCACTCAGTGCCCGACCAGATCCGACCGTTCGTACCAGGGGACTATTCGACCCTCGGTGCAGACGACTTCGGTTTCTCTGACACGAGGGCCGCCGCGCGTCGCTATTTCAAGATCGATGGACCATCCCTCGTGGTGCGCACTCTCGAAGCTCTCGTGAAGCGCGGCGCTCTCGATCGGTCGGTGCCTGCACAAGCGATCGCGAAGTACCGCCTGTACGACGTGAATGCCGGTACAACAGGGTCCGTCGGCGGAGAGAGCTAGGCGCGACCAATCGCCACCGTGCACAAGACGAAGGAACAGACGCTCGCCTGGCTGCGGACGATCTCGGGCGAGCTTGCCACCGCGACCATCAAGCGACTGGATGACACGCTCCCCTGGTATGGCAATATGCCGCCGGGACGCCGCTCCGCGGTGGGTCTCGTCGCGCAGGCGGGCATCACGAGCTTCATCAGCTGGTTTGAGGATCCAACGTCTACCCCGTGGATTGCAGCGGATGTCTTCGGTGCGGCCCCCCGCGAACTGCTGCGGTCGGTCTCCCTGCAGCAGACCCTGCAACTAATCCGTATCACTGTCGAAGTCGTCGAGGAGCGCGTAAAAGACGGTGACAGCGTCTTCCGGGAGGCGATCCTGCTGTACTCCCGGGAGATCGCATTCGCCGCGGCGGACGTGTATGCCCGCGCGGCAGAGGCACGCGGACTGTGGGATGCCCGGCTCGAAGCACTCGTCGTCGACTCGATCCTCTCGGGCGAGTATGATAATGAACTACCCTCACGTATTGCTGCACTGGGGTGGAACGGCCACGGCGAAGTGTGCGTGCTCGTCGGCCGGGCGCCGAAAATGCTCGATGTCGATCAGCTGCGCCGCACGGCCCGACACCTCGATGCAGATGTACTGATCGGCGTTCAGGGCAGCAGGCTCGTTCTTGTTATTGGCAGGGCCAGTCCCGTGAAGGTCGACGACCCGGATTCGATAGCCCCGATGTCGTTCCTCGCCATCGCCGAGCAGCTTGAGCCGGGATTCGGACCGGGTCATCTCGTGCTCGGGCATGAAGTGGCCAGTCTTGTGGACGCATCCAAAAGCGCCAAAGGTGCCCTCGCAGGCTTCGCAGTCGCACGCTCGTGGCGCAACGCCCCGAGGCCAACCCTCGCCGACGACCTGCTGCCCGAGCGCGCATTCGCGGGTGACCCCCTCGCGCGCGCCACTCTCATCAACAAGATTTACCGCCCCCTCCAGGCGCACTCGACCGACCTGCTCGCGACGCTCTGGTGCTACCTCGACAACGGGCGCTCACTTGAAGCGACAGCTCGGGAACTCTTCGTGCACCCCAACACCGTGCGGTACCGCCTGAAGCGAGTGAGCGACGTAATCGGGTGGGATGCAACGGGCGCTCGCGAGGCGCTCATCCTGCAATCTGCACTCATCGTCGGCTCGATCGCCGACCCGGATGGCGGAGCCAAGCACAAGTAGTTGAACGCATCCCACAACGTCTGGCGCGATACTTGGGATGTCCGACCCAACGCCGAATCTGATTCGTTGGCAGACTAGGCACGTGATCGTCGTCGTCGCGCCCGGGCAGGGCTCCCAGACCCCGGGTTTTCTTGAGCCGTGGCTCGACGCGCCGGGCATGCGCGATCACCTCTCGGAGATATCCAACGGCGCGGGCATGGATCTGATCGCTCACGGCACGACCAGCGATGCGGACACCATCCGCGATACCAGGGTGGCTCAGCCGCTCATCGTTGCCGCTGGACTTCTGACGCTGAGCGCGCTGTTCGCCGACGGACGGCGCGAAAAAGTCGGCGGGGTCGCCGGCCACTCGGTTGGCGAGATTACGGCGGCGGCTGCCGCGGGCATCCTCAGCGAGACGGATGCTGTCGCTTTCGTGAGCGAGCGCGGGCGTGCAATGGCAGATGCTGCGGCTGTGGAACCCACCGGCATGTCGGCAGTGATAGGCGGCGACAGGACAGCCCTGCTTGAGCGACTCGAGCACCTCGGGCTGCAGCCAGCGAATTTCAACGGCGGTGGTCAGATCGTCGTTGCCGGTTTGATGAGTGCCCTCGCGAGCCTGGCCGAGGAATCTGTCCCCGGAGCGCGCGTGATCCCGCTACAGGTTGCGGGCGCATTCCACACGAGGTATATGAAATCAGCGGTCGCCCAGCTCGAGGCCTTCGCCTCGGGGCTCAGGAAACACGATCCAACGATGCCAATCTGGACAAATCGAGACGGCACACGCATCGTCGACGGCGCCCGCTTCGTTGAACTCATGGTCGGCCAGGCCTCCTCCGCCGTACGCTGGGATCTCACTATGGACTCCCTTCTCGCGGCCGGCGTCACCGGCATTATTGAACTCGCACCTGCGGGCGCGCTCGTAGGCCTCGCCAAACGCGGCATGAAGGGTATCCCGTCGGTCGCCGTGAAGACGCCAGATGACCTCGAAGCCGCACACGCGATGATCGACGGAGCACCGTGACCCACCCGACCCTGAAGCAGTCCCATGGGCCCGAGTTCACCCGTATCTACAGTTACGGTGCGGCTCGCGGCGACCTCATCGTGCCCAACGATGACCTCATCGCTGCGATCGACTCCAGCGACGAGTGGATCCAGCAGCGCACAGGCATCATCACGCGCACGAGGGCGTCAGCGGGCATACTCGCAGTCGACCTCGCGACGGATGCATCGACCGAGGCCATCGAGAAGTCTGGTGTCGCTCCTTCCGACATTGACCTCGTGATCATCGCCACCATCGGGAACGTGCAGCAAACGCCCTCGATGGCCGCTGTGGTGGCCGACCGGGTCGGAGCAAACCCCGCCGCAGCATACGACTCCAACGCGGCGTGCGCGGGGTTCAGCTATGCCGTGACGCAGGCCGACGCCCTCATTCGTGCCGGGGCCGCCCACTACGCTCTCGTGGTCGGAGCGGAGAAGCTCTCCGACGTCGTCGACCCGACGGATCGATCCATTTCATTCCTGCTCGGCGATGGTGCCGGAGCGGTCGTGATGGGTCCGAGCGACACCCCCGCAATTGCTCCAGCGGTTTGGGGATCGGACGGTTCCAAAGCTGACGCCGTGGGTATGAGCAGCACCCTCATCCAGTACCGGGATGGCTCAGCCCCGTGGCCGACCCTGCGCCAGGAGGGCCAGGTCGTCTTCCGCTGGGCGGTCTGGGAGATGGCGAAGGTCGCCAAGCGAGCCCTCGAAGTCGCCGGTGTGGAAGCAAGCGATCTGGCGGCGTTCGTTCCGCATCAGGCGAATATGCGCATCATCGACGAGCTTGCCAAACAGCTGGGGCTACCCGACTCGGTGCTCATCGGTCGCGATATTGCGACCACGGGGAACACCAGTGCCGCCTCGATTCCTCTCGCTACGCACCGGTTGCTGGCCGAGCATCCAGAACTGAGCGGCGGCCTCTGCCTGCAGATCGGGTTCGGGGCTGGCCTCGTGTTCGGCGCTCAGGTAGTCGTGCTCCCCTAAACTTGCTCACTGACAGATCACACCTACAAGGAGACGTAACAATGGCATTGTCTACAGAAGAAGTCCTGGCCGGCCTGGCCGAGCTGATCAACGACGAGACCGGTATCGCGACGGACACCGTGGAGCTGGACAAGTCGTTTACCGATGACCTCGACATCGACTCGATCTCGATGATGACGATCGTCGTCAACGCCGAGGAGAAGTTCGACGTGAAGATTCCGGACGACGAGGTCAAGAACCTCAAGACTGTCGGGGATGCCGTCAGCTTCATCACGAGCGCCCAGGCGTAGCCCCCAATTAATGACCAAGAAGATAGTCGTCACCGGGATCGGTGCGTCTTCGCCTCTCGGGGGCACCGCGAAAGATTCGTGGGACGCACTGATCGCGGGCGAATCTGGCGTTCACACTCTCGAGCACGAATGGGTCGAGAAGTACGACCTGCCCGTGAAGTTCGCCGCTGAGGCGCGCGTACGACCCGAAGAGGTGCTCGAGCGCGTCGAGTACAAGCGCCTGGACCCGTCGAGTCAGTTCGCCCTGATCTCGGCGCGCGAGGCCTGGGCAGATGCCGGTACCCCCGACACCGACCCGACCCGCGTCGGTGTCGACTACTCAACCGGAATCGGCGGGCTATGGACGCTCCTCGATGCGTGGGACACGCTGAAGGAGAAAGGTCCGAGGCGTGTGATGCCGATGACGATTCCGATGCTGATGCCCAATGCCGCGGCAGCCGCGATCAGTATGTCCATCCCGTCGCGAGCCTTCGCGCGGACCGATGTCTCGGCGTGCGCATCGAGCACTGAGGCCATCGCGAACGCCTACAACCACCTCCAGGAGGGGCTGGCAGACATTGTGCTGGCGGGCGGCACCGAGTCGGTCATCCACCCGCTTCCGATCGCCTCGTTCGCGGCGATGCAGGCGCTCTCGAAGAGAAACGATGATCCCGCCACAGCGTCACGACCCTACGACGTAAGCCGCGACGGTTTCGTGCTCGGTGAGGGTGCGGCCACAATCGTGCTCGAGACCGAAGAGCATGCACTCGCTCGGGGTGCACACATCTATGCCGAGCTGGCTGGCGGCGCAGTCACGAGTGACTCGTACCACATCACCGCTCCAGACCCCGAGGGGTCCGCTGCGGCGAGAGCCATGCTCGGCGCGCTGGCGCAGGCGGGTGCGAGACCCGCAGACGTGCGCCACATCAACGCTCACGCCACCAGCACGCCGGTAGGTGACATTGCCGAGTACAGAGCCCTGTTGCGCGTCTTCGGTGACCTGCTGCCGGGTATACCGGTCTCCGCCACTAAGGCAGCGACAGGCCACCTGCTCGGTGGCACAGGTGCCCTTGAGGCGATCTTCACAATCCTCGCGCTGTACCACCGCACCGCGCCGCCCACGATCAACCTGACCCACCAGGACCCGGAAATTCTTCTGGATGTGGTTACCGCGCCGCGCGCACTCGGCGACGGACCGTTGTTGGCGATCAGCAACTCGTTCGGCTTCGGTGGCCATAACGCCGTTGCCGCGTTCAGGAGCTACGGAAACAGGGCCTAGCGAATCGTGCGGCATCCTTCGTGGATGAGGCACTCACCGTCGAACTGGCGGAAATCTTCTGCTGTGGCCAGTCGCTCGAGCAGCTGAAGGTCGACCAGGGCTGGCGCCATTTCTTCGGTCAGTTCGTCGAGTTCGCTCTCGAGTGCAATCGTTTGCATCCAGGCCATGATTCTCAGCCGACCTTGTGCAGCCACACGACTGCCGAGTCCTGGCCAGCGTGGCGGAATGCCTCGAGTTCGTCATCCCATGCCTGGCCGAGTGCGAGCCGCAATTCGCGGTGCAGCTCGAGGGCATTGGCACCGGCAACATCCATCGCATAGCGGATGCGGTCTTCCGGGATCACGACATTGCCCACCGTGTCGGTCTGGGCGAAGAAGATGCCGAGGTCGGGAGTGTGCATCCAGCGAGAGCCATCCGTGCCGAGCCCCGCATCCTCGGTGACTTCGTAGCGCAGGTGCTCCCAGCCGCGCAGAGCCGAGGCGAGCTTGGCTCCGGTTCCGCGAGCGCCGTCCCAGTAGAACTCGGTCCGCTGCGAGCCTGCAAGCACCGGCTGGGCATCCCAGTCGAAGTTGACTGCGCGATCGAGCGCGCGGCCGGCGGCCCACTCGATGTGCGGGCACAGCGCGCGAGGAGCAGAGTGCACATACAGCACTCCGCGAGCGTTCACTACAGTCACGAGAACTCCATTCCGATTGGATGCGACTTCCCCATCGACCCGTGGAACGGTGTGTGACCTGTCTTAAGTTGTGCGGCTTAACGTTGAGCTGAACAAACCGGGCCGCTGGGGTAATTATGACGGATAATCGAACCGAATGACAAGCGTGTGATTCAGGTGGCGGTGCGTGTCGGTCTTCCGCGTTTCGGTGATCCCTGCCTGATTCCGTGTGGTGACGCATCCGACAACCGACGCTCACACGCTCGAAGCCACTCCAGCTGGGCCTCCTCGGCGCGAATGAGCGAGTCGTTCACGACCTCGCGGGAGAGATTTCCGGAGGTGATTGCGCGCATGCGCTCGAGATTCGCCGCAGTGGCCTCGCGCTGCGTTTGCAGCAGTGCCGCGACATCCACCCCGGGCAGAGTGAATGCGAGGGCGACCTTGACGGCGAGTTCGTCGCGATCGCCCAGTTCCCGCTCTGTCGATGCTGTAAGCCAGCTGCTCGATTCCGCGCTCCCAGCCGAGGTGATCGCATACCGGATGTGACCGGCGTCGTCTACCGCGCCCTTCGTGGCCAGTGCGTCGCGCTCCAGCCGATCAAGCGTCGTGTACACCTGCCCAACGTTGAGCGGCCAGGTGCCGCCGGTGCGTTCCTCGAACTCGATACGCAACTGGTAGCCGTAGCACGGGCCAAGATCGAGGATTGCGAGCAGACACTCTCGGATCGCCATTATGCCTACACAGTATAGGTATTGGTCGACATCACGCTATTTGGCTTGTCCATAGTTGTCCACTATCGCGACGGTGAGCGGAAACTCGGCAGGAATCGGCCGAAAAAGCAGTCGTCCGGCTTCGGCCGCCGCCTCCCGCACCTGTGCCGCGACCTCGTCCGAGAACTGAGCGGGGGTGTGCACGACAATCTCATCGTGCAAAAAGAACACCAGGTGGGGCGAATCGGTTATCCAGGTCAACTCACGGTTCAGGCGGCGCCGGATGCTCGCCATCCAGCACAGCGCCCACTCGGCCGCAGTGCCCTGCACGATGAAGTTTCGTGTAAA
This sequence comes from Salinibacterium sp., assembly GCA_043721995.1. GTDB lineage: Bacteria > Actinomycetota > Actinomycetes > Actinomycetales > Microbacteriaceae > Rhodoglobus. The sequence continues at coordinate 9,142 of JAYSPT010000103.1, forward strand.
GCGGCCCCACGAACGTGACCGTTCACGTGCACGTTCGAGTTCTGCCACGGTGAGGGTACGCGTTTCGTCGTAACTCGCAGGTTGGTGGCCGGGCGGAGAACTGCGGCCCAACCGGGTCGTGACGACCTCTCCGCGTTCACCTGCGCGCGCGGCATCCTCGACCATGCCCAAGGCATCGGGAAACTGCCGTGCGAGCTTCGGCAGGAGCCTCCCGCTTTCCCCCGTCGTCGCCCCGTACATCGCGCCGAGCATCGCGACTTTCGCCTGGTCGCGGGTTTCGACCGCACCGCTCGCGACGATTCCGGCGTACAGGTCACCCGCGGCTCCGGCCTCCACCATTCGCCGATCACCCGCCATCGCGGCGAGGATGCGCGGCTCAAGTTGCGAGGCATCGGCGACAACCAATTTCCAGCCGGGGTCGGCAATCACGGCGCCGCGGATCTCCTTGGGCAGCTGCAGCGCTCCCCCGCCACTCGTCGCCCATCGGCCGGTCACCACCCCTCCCGGCACGTAGTCGGGCCGGAACCGACCGTCGGATACCCAGGTGTCGAGCCAGTGCCAACCGTTCGTCGACTGCAGGCGGGAAAGCTTTTTGTAGGCGAGCAGCGGTTCGACAGCAGGATGATTCAACGCCCGCAACTCGTACGAGCGCGTGGAGGACACCGTGAGCCCCAGCCGAGCGAAAGCCCTGAGCAGGTCTGGCGGCGAATCCGGATTCAGGTCGGGGGCCTCGAGCAGCTCTCTCAGCTGTTCGAGCAGGGAAGCTATTTTTGCCGGGCGCGTACCGTCTCGCGGTCTCGGCCCGAGCATCCCCTCAAGAATTCGATCGTGTGCATCAACGCTCCACGGCAGGCCCGAATAGCGCATTTCTGCAGCGATCAACGCGCCCACGGATTCCGCGGCCAGGAGCAGCGTGATGCGCGCGGGCTCGGCGCAGGCGGCAACCGCAGCGAGTTGCAACCGGAGTTCCGCGAGAACGTCGCGCTCCGCGCCGCCGCCGCGGGCTTCGAGGCTGAAAAGCCCGTCGTCCGCGTCCTGAATAGCGTCAATCGGAGTCGAATCCCAGGCTCCGCCCTCCGCTTTTGCTAGATCTGACCCCGAGGTCAGTGCAGAGAACCGCAGGATGGCATGACAGAGCCGCAGGTCAAAGCATCGGTCGACCCGCACCCGGGCCGCGAGCAGCTCCGGGTACCAGCAGGACGTGTCATCCCACACCCAACGCGGGTGAGAGGCCTCTTCGACGCGCACGAACTGGACTACATCGGCCACCGGCCTCGGTTCACCTACAGTCTCCCCGGAATCCTGCAGCCGAAGCGCGCTGATCGCGCCCCGTACGCGGCTCAGAAGGATGATCACGCAATAAGTCTGCCTCCCGCTGCTGATGTGACGCGGCGTCTTCTGAAAACGCAGGAGAAAACATCCGTATCGCGCCAAAGACGCACGAATCCGGGTTTTCGAGGAGAAACTCCTGCGTTTTCAGACGGGGGCGCAACGACATGCATCTGAGTGGTCGAACCGGGCTACATCTCGTGCAGGAGCGAACCGTCCTTCTTCAGCACGTTCTTCTCACCTGCGGTGATCGGCACGGCGAAGCGATTCTGCTTCGGAGGCAGCGGGCAGTTGAAGTTGTAGCTGAACGCGCAGGGCGGAAGCACGGCGCGGTTGAAGTCGAGCACGATCGAGCCGTCGCGATTCGGCGCCACGAAAAGGAAACGCCCGACGCTGTAGGTATCGACACCATTCGTCGCATCCGCAAAAACAAGCTCAAGCGCGCGGCCGGACTTGAACGCGGCGAGGTTGTAGTCGGTGCCATCCTTCGTGAATGTGATCTCACCCGGGATGACCTGGTGCTTTGTCTTACCGTCATCTTTGAGGTGCTCAAAGCCCAGGGTCGTTCCAGCCGGGTTCTCCGTGAATTTAGCGGTGATTACCCAGTTTGGGTCGTAGGCGAATGAGTCGATCGAGCCGAACTCCTGGATACCTTCGGAGCTGGAATCCCAGACCCTCAGCGCGTACGTGCCGTCGTCGCCGGCGATGACAAAGCCAGTCACCGTTTCGCTGAAGATGATCTCGCTCGGATTCGGGTCGTCTTTCCCGCGTACGATCGCGCTTCCATCCACGAGAGTGCCGTCGACGACGATTCCAGCCGTCGCATCCGCCGTCACGAGCAGTCCGCCGTCGCGGTTCGGTGCCCAGCGTCCCGGTACGCCCCAGATGCTCTGCTCGGAGTCGATCCACTGCGTGTTAACCAGCGCGAGGTTGCCCTTGGGCTGCACCACCGACTCCTCCCGTCGCGAGTGGTACGTCGCAAGTAGTTGTTCGGGGGTTGCGGCGTGCAGGGTGGTGTCGGTCATGAGTTCATCCTCGCAAAAGATCTGTTTGTCTCAGAGTGCAACACCACGGGCGTCGTGCAATTCCCTCGCTAACAGTCTCCGTGGTAATACGTCGGTGACCGGAGGTTCAGGATGGTGTCGCCGACGGTGGCGACTGCCATCGCCCCCCATGAGTCGGGCCCGTCCGGGCCGGTGCTCTGCACGTCGAAGTACAGGAACGTAGTACCCGCTCCATCTGAATTTGTGGAGGAGCCGGGATTTGCTGCCTGAGCGGCCGAGATCGAGTCACCGACCGAGAAGCCGCCCGGCATGTCGAGCGCGACACCGGTTGCGGTAGTGGGGGTGAACATCGCCGCATGAAAATGCGCGCCCGATGTCAATGCCCCGCTGTAAAGGGTGATGCCACCAAAGTTGTAGTCGGTGTACGCAGGAGCACATTTCGTGTCGGGGTGGGATGTAGCGAGCGGCGTTGTTCCGAGCGCCTGGCCGAGTTGCGTCACCGCAGTTGTCGTATCCGTGGTGAACGGGATGGTGAGAAGCACCGTCGCATGCGCGTTTTCCACGATCAACGAAGTTCCGTTGATGACGACGGTTGCCGCCGTCACATCCGGAGGCGGAGTCGGACTGGGTGTGACGGATGACGATGCGCTCGGAGTTGCCGTGGGGGTGCGCGTTTGCGAGCCCGAACCGGTGTTACTCGGTGAAGTGACCAGCGAGCATCCGCCAAGCCCGACTATCGCCAATGCGGCGATCGCAAACAGCGGACCAGAACGCTGAAACTTCGTCATCGCTCTACGGTAGTGGTTCGGAGCTATCCGCGGGGTAGCCAGTGCGGCATGCTGATACCAATGCGCACCGGTCCGACAGCCCAATCGTCGGGGCCACCGTCGTAGCGGGGAGCCGAGGCGGCGCTCGTAAGGACCGCGCCGTCATCCAGGATGCGGGTGACGACAGTCGGCGCCCAGACGGGCTCATCGGCCCGATGCGCGGCGCTCTTGCGGGGCTGCGCGAGTAGTTCCGCCGCAACGCGGGCCAGGGACGTCTCGACGAGCCACGACCCGCCCGCATCAAGACGGCGCCTCAGTGCGGAAGTAATACCCGCGGCGAGGAGGTAACCCGCGGAGTGATCCAGCGCCTGGGCAGGCATTGCACCGGGCTTGGAATTCCGTGCCCCGAAGGCGCTCTCCCCTTCGACTGCGGCGATTCCGGTGGCTGCCTGCACAATGCTGTCGAAGCCGCGGCGGCCGCCGAGGGGTCCGTCGGTGCCCCAGGCGCTCAGCCGCGCCACGATGATGCCGGGCCAGCGGTCGGCAAGTGCAGCCGGGGAGAGTCCGTAGTGGTCGAGCGCGCCGGGGCGGTAGCCGATGACGACCACGTCCGCATGCTGGAGCAGGGCATCCAGAGCGTCACGCCGGGTGTCAAAATCCATGAGCGCCGAGCGCTTTCCAGCGCCCGAGTCGAGGTGCTGCCACTCAATCTCGGGATACTGCGGCGGGTCAATGCGGAGAACATCCGCTCCCCACAGCGCGAGAGTTCGCGTCGCGACAGGCCCCGCGACGACCCGCGTGAGATCGAGTACGCGCATGCCACGAGCCGGCGCCTCAATATCGGTCGGGCGCTGCGGTGCAGGTGGTGCTTCGCCGATGGACACGAGTGAGACCAGCGGATGCGCTGCCACCGTTGCGGCCTGCCCCTCTGCGCGCCATTCAGCCTCGGTCCGCACCGCTGCGGCGATCCCACCACGTTCGGTTACGACCCGCTCTATCTCGAGGGCCGGCCGGGAGTTCACGTGGGCGAGAAGTTCATCAGCAGTCGTGGCCTGTGGCAGCTCGAGCGCCTCCAGCAGGTGTTGGCGATGGTGCGGGTAATTGGCGTGCGTGCGCACCCATCCGTCTGACGCGGGCCAAAAACCCGACAGTTCGGCAAAGGCACTCACCGGCTCGCCATTGAGGCGGAAGTGGCGCTCGCTCGTTACAGCTGTGGCGATGCGCAGCGGATCCAGTTCCACCACCGGCACCGCAGATCCGGTGCGTCGCGCGGCAAGGAGAGCCGCCGACAGGGATGCGGCTGCGATTGCGTCGTGCACGAGCCGCCCCACGGGCAGCGCCGAGTGAAGCGGAACCGAGGCGCCGTGATCGCGCACGAGCGCCAGGGCTGAAGGATCTTCGCCGAGGCCACGCCACGCAGCATCCATGATGCTCATGAACCCTGATCGTACGTTGATTGCGCTGGATATTTCTCACCTAGTCGAGCAGGAAGCGGGACGATGGCGTTCTGCTACTGCGCCCATACCGAACACCACTGGGCTCTACAGACGGCAGGAGTACCCATAGAAGACTTCGCCCCACAACGCGCCGACCCGATGGTGACTTCGGACTGCAGAACATCACTGCGCTGCAGAATAGGGTCGGAATTACTGCGGGCGGCGAGCTTGGCCTAACACGATCAGCGCCATGCAGGCACAGCGAAACGACGGCCCACTCCGGTCGAATAAATTCCGCGCCGGCTCTTGGCGTGTCGGACTTCACGGGGTTACGCTCTCGAACATATCTTCTAGTGTTTGTGAGAATAAGTATGAGTGTGAAGTCTGGCCTTCCTATATCTGGCGAGAACGTGGTCGTGCGTTTCGAGGTCGAGATCCCCGAGCGGTTCTTCTGCGCTGGCGTGCGTTACCGGGTGACCGACATGCCGACGCGACTCGAGGATGAACTCTCCAACCTCACTCATCCCCTTGCGGTCTCCGGCTGGCGATTCCAGGGCACAGACGAGGATGGCGCGTCGCACATGTTTGACGTCTGTCGCCGGGAGACCTCCTGGGAACTCCTGCGGATGTGGGACTAAGCGACGCACACGAAGCGGGCGGCTTCCTGCCGACATCCTGCGCAGCGAGCTGGAAGAGCCCCATCGCGTGACCGAGGTGAAACGGTCCCCGGTAGTGACTCGGCCGGTGTCGCCACCACTATCGCTCGCTCGGTCTACCCACTTCCTTGACGCTGGCCAGAACGGTTCAGGAAGCACACTGCCGTAACTCATCGCTCGTCATCGTCTACCCGTACTCAGATCGGTACCGAGCGATTGCAAACGCATGCGTGACTATGGCTGTGGCTGTGGCTGTGG
>JAYSPT010000104.1:0-3078 GCA_043721995.1 Salinibacterium sp.
CAGGCGCTGTCGATGTGGGCATGTCCCACAGCTGCGAGCTGGTGCGCGCTCGCATAGGCCGGCTGGGCAAGCGCCTCAGCGAGCATCGCGCGCCCCGCAAGCGCCGTGCCAGAAATATCGTCGGGATCAAGGGCATCGACCATCCGGTCGAGCGCGTACATGATGTCGGCCCGACGGGGCAGCGACGCTGGCAGCGCCTGCATGAGGCCCTCCAGGCTCCAGACATCCTGGAGCAATTCCCACACGGGCACGTCGAGGAGGCCCAATTCAAGGCGACGTAGGCGATAGAGCGGGTCTGTCCCCGCGGTCGCGAGGTCTCCCCAGACCGTGGGGATGAAAGTGAAATCGACGGCAATATTCGGGTTGGCGGCTGCCTCGATAAAGAGGTCGACCACCGAACCAGCCCCACCCACCGGAACGTAGGTGTTGAGCGGTTCCAGCGCCTTGATAATCTCGCCATCTGGCGAAAACACCATACCTTCGGCCTGAAAACCGGGCCCCGCCGGGCTGAAGCTGAGGTTGACAACAAGTTCGGGCCTGCTACCCGCTTGGGTCCACGATGCGGGCACCGCGCCCGTGACATGCAACCAAGTCGTGCCCCATGGCGCACCCCACTCGTCGCCCACGGCGAACGGACGGTAAGTCGCGGCGCTGGCCTGCGAAAATGGCACAGGCTCACCCGGAACATCCCAAGCCAAGATGGTGACGGGAGCGGTCTCGCGATAGAGCGCAGGAGCAATTCGCTCACGAATAAAGCGTCCGATTCTGGCCTCGATGAGGGCTGACTTATCGTGCATAAACTGTCCTTTTTCCCAGCCAAAAGATCGGCTGTTGTGCGGGAACCGTGAAAAAATTGAGACCTGCGGCGCGTTATCCCTTGACCGCTCCAGAGAGTGCGAACGATCCGCCGATGCCCCGCGAGACAATCACGTACAACACGACCACGGGGATGGAATAGAGCACGGAGAAGGCCGCGAGCTGCCCATAAGCGATCGCCCCGTACTGGCCAAAAAAGCTATAAATCGACACTGCGGCCGGCTGCTTGCTGGGCGACAAAAGCAGGATGAAGGGCACGAAGAAGTTGCCCCACGCCTGCAGGAACACAAAGATCGCCACCACCGCGATACCCGGGCGCATCAGCGGGATGACGATCGAACGAAGGGCGCGCATTGAGGATGCCCCGTCCATCCATGCCGCTTCCTCGAGGCTGATCGGCACGGAGTCCATGAAATTCTTGGACATCCAAATCGCCATGGGCAGCGACGAGGCCGCCAGGAAGAAGATCGTGCCTGGCAGCGAGTCCAGCAGGTTCAACTGCACGAACAGGCTGTAGACCGGCACCATGATGGCAGTGATCGGAAGGCAGGTGCCAAAGAGCACCCCGTACATGAACGGTTTGTTAAACCGTGACTGGTACCGCGACAGCGGGTAGGCGGCGAGTAGGGCGGCAACCACCGTCACGACCGCGGCGCCCGTCGACAGCAGGAGGCTGTTGAGCAGCGGGATGAAGGTGAGTTCGGGAGTCATCACGGCGGTGTAGTTATCGAGGGAGAAACTCGCCGGCAACTGCGTCTGGTACGTCGCCTTGGTGTCGAACGAACCCAGAATGAGCCAGCTCAACGGCAGAAGGAAGCATGCGCCGACGATGACCAGCACGATGTTCGCCAAGTATTTGGCTACCGACTTCCGCGGCGAAGCGACGGACAGCGGAGCGCGTCCTTTCGGCAGGTTGGTACTGACTGGAGGTTCAGCGGTCAGGGTGGCGGTCACGCGCTCAGTCCTTTTCCGGCCGAAGGGCGCGAATGTAGAAGATCGAGAACACGGCCCCGACGATCAGCATCACCGTCGCGATCGCCGTGCCGTAGCCGATGTCACTGAACTTGAACGCCTCTTTGTAGGCGAAGATCGGCAGCGTCGTCGAGAGGTTGCCCGGCCCACCCGAAGTCATCACGTAAATAAGAGTGAACACCGACAGCGTCGAGAGGGTGATGAGCATGAGCGTCGTGTTGATCGTCTGCTTGATCATCGGAATCGTGACGAACCAGAGTCTCTTGATGCCACCGGCGCCATCAATCTCGGCCGCCTCGGTGATTTCTGGCGGCACATCATTGAGTGCGGCCCGGTAGATCATCATCGAGAAGGCCGTGCCGCGCCAGACGTTGGCAAGGCAGATCGCCACCATCGGATAGCTGTAGAGCCAATTGATCGCCGGGATTCCTATTCCAGCGAGCAGCTGGTTGAGCGTCCCATCCTTGCTGAAGTACGCGTAGCTGACGAATGCCGCGACGATCTCGGGAAGCACCCAGGCCGTCACCACCACGGTGCCAACAACCGCGCTGAGAGCTTTGTTGGCCCGCTGCATCACGAGCGCGAGACCGAGGCCGAGGGTGGTCTGCGTGATCACTGCGGAGCCGAGAACAAAAATGACGGTCAGGCCGACCGAAAGGGGGAAGACCGGGTCCGCAAACAACTTCTGGTAGTTCGCGAAACCGATGAAGTCGACGTGGTTCGCGTGCGGTCCGGTGAGAGCCGCGTTGGTGAACGAGCCATAGAACGACCAAATGATCGGCCCGAGTAGGAACACCGCCATCAAGACAATGGCCGGTGCCAGAGGAATCATTCTCACGAGTCGGTGCCTCGTGCCCCGGAGGGGGTTGGCGCCTTTCGGCTCCTTCCCCCTCCGGCCCGATGCCAACGAGATGGTCGAGACGATTTCGGAAGTCATCAACGTTCCCGTTTCTTCATCATCCGGCGCTCTACCTCGTTGTCTAGCGGTTGAGACGTGCTATTTCTTCGTCACTTTATCGGCCCCGACAATGCCGGTCACGGCGGTATCGTATGCCGCAGCGGCATCCTTCGGAGTCGCCTGTCCCGTGATTACTGCCTCTGTTGCTTTCTGAACCGCAGTCGAAATCTGCGCGTAGTCACTCGTCGCCGGACGGAAGTGCGTGACTGACACCGCGTCGGTGACCGCCTGCACGAACGGGTTGGCCGCGACGTACGACGGGTCGGCGGCGACATCCTTGCGTACCGCTATCTGCGCGTTCGCGTTGTCATACGAGAGCGCATTCTTGGAGC
>JAYSPT010000105.1:0-2052 GCA_043721995.1 Salinibacterium sp.
TCCGCACCACAGTGGGAGGTGCCACCGATCGCACCCGCAGCACTCGCCCGCCCCGGCACATCCTTGCTCTTCCAGGCTCCCGATCTGCCTCCGATGCCGGAGCGAACGCAGCAGCGCGGAAACGGGAACCCGGGCAACGGCAGCCTCAACTCGCTGGATGATGATCAGGATGCGCCCGGCACCATACGTCGTCGCTCGCGGCGTCGCCCAGGCGAGGACGCCCGCCCCGGCGACGAAGCACCCAACACGGTCGTGCGGGTGCGTCAACCGCGTCCCGAGCCAGTGCTGAGCAATGAGCCGACGCGGGTCAAGGGGTCCACGCGACTCGAAGCCAAGAAGCAGCGTCGTCGAGACGGACGAGATGCCGGGCGTCGTCGTCCGGTCGTGACCGAGAGCGAGTTCCTCGCGCGCCGCGAGAGTGTCGACCGCGTCATGGTGGTCCGCAGCAAGTACGAGCGAATCCAGATTGCCGTTCTCGAAGATGGAGTGCTCGTTGAGCACTACGTCGCCAAATCGCAGGATGCGAGCCTTATCGGCAACGTCTACCTCGGTCGCGTGCAGAACGTGCTGCCGAGCATGGAGGCGGCGTTCGTCGACATCGGGCGAGGCCGTAACGCCGTGCTCTACTCCGGCGAGGTCGACTGGGAAGCTGCGGCGCTCGATAGCGACGGCAGGAGCCAGGCGCGGCGAATCGAACTCGCGCTCAAGCCCGGCGATCGTGTGCTCGTTCAGGTCACGAAGGACCCGGTTGGACACAAAGGTGCGCGCCTCACCAGCCAGGTCTCGCTGCCCGGCCGCTACCTGGTCTACGTTCCGAACGGATCGATGTCGGGCATCAGCCGCAAGCTTCCTGACACGGAGCGCGCACGGCTGAAGCGCATCCTGAAAGATGTGCTCCCCGACAACGTGGGCGTCATCGTGCGCACCGCGGCCGAGGGCGCAACCGAGGAGCAGCTCACCCTCGATGTGCAGCGGCTCACCAGCCAATGGGCCATGATCAGCCAGCAGGTGGAGTCGGTGCAATCACCCGCCCTACTGCACTCCGAGCCCGACCTGCTCATCAAGATCGTGCGCGACGTTTTCAATGAGGACTTCCAACGTTTGGTCATCGAAGGGGATGATGCGCGCGAGACGATCGAGAGCTACCTGCGTTCGGTCGCTCCCGATCTGCTCGACCGGCTCCAGAGCTACGAGAGCCAGGGTGACTCGTTCGACGAATTCCGCGTGTCGGAGCAGATCGAGAAGGCGCTCGACCGCAAGGTCTGGCTGCCTTCAGGTGGTTCGCTTGTCATCGACCGCACCGAAGCGATGACCGTCGTCGATGTGAACACCGGCAAGTTTGTCGGATCCGGGGGAAACCTCGAGGAGACTGTCACGAAAAACAACCTCGAGGCCGCCGAGGAGATCGTGCGCCAGCTGCGACTTCGCGACATTGGCGGCATCATCGTCGTCGACTTCATCGACATGGTGCTCGAGTCGAACCGCGACCTCGTGTTGCGGCGCCTCGTTGAATGCCTGAGCCGTGACCGCACCAAGCACCAGGTTGCCGAGGTTACCTCGCTCGGACTCATCCAGATGACCCGCAAGAAGCTCGGCCTCGGCCTACTCGAAACCTTCAGTGAGCCGTGCGAGGTGTGTGCTGGCCGCGGCGTGGTCGTGCACCACGACCCGGTGACCAAACACCGTCCGCAGGTGCAGACCGCCCAGCCCGAGCAGGGTAGCGCGGGCCGCCGAAGCCGCAACCGCGGGGGTGCGAGCGCCGCCGCATCCGGTGGTGTGAAGAATGGCGTAGGAAGCAGCGGAACGCACGCGATTACCGAGGATGTGCGCAACGCACTCGCCCGGGTTGCCGCCAGCACGGTGCCGCACACGACTGAGATCCCCGTGATTTCAGAATCTGCAGGGGCATCCGCCGCGGTCGCTGAACTGCCCGCGACCGCAGAACTGTCCACCCGCGCTGAAAAAGCAACAGCGCTCCCCGCGGATGCCGCAGTCGAGATACTCGACATTCCGATGACGAAGAACTCGCGAACGCCCCGCCGAATCAGCACA
>JAYSPT010000106.1:0-2871 GCA_043721995.1 Salinibacterium sp.
GCCAGCCGCGTTGCGCAAGCTCGTCCGATACCGTTCCCTGCTCCCGTAACGAGGACCACTCGGCCTTCCATGCGAGAACGTACCGGTTCTACTACCGTCTGCATCGCGCAATCGTCTCACACGGGCTGAATTGCCTACCATCCTCGACACCGCACCTTTGTGCATAATGCGGAGCCAACCGGCATGCCTGTACCAATCCGGAAATCCAGGTTTGTTGTGCCCGAAAGCCGTTCCCTTGTGACACAGCATCGGCGCGATCGACCGTCGAGTGGTTGGGCACCAGACCTGTCCCACTTGCCGTCCGGCTTGTGGGCGGATGGTTCACGAGAATCGCCTTCTGGAGAGCATTTCTATTGTTTTAACGCGTTGGGTTGCGGTTGTAGAGCGCACATGCGCACAGCTGTTCGTCGAGATCGACGACGCTGCACCAGCGATCGGTTTCCTGCTGGAGGTGCCGACAGCGTCCGCGCGATGGCTGGGCGCACCGTGATGCATGAAGGTGACAATAGCGAGACAAACGAAACCTCACCTTGCCTATCCACATAAGCGATAGTATTATCGCGTATGTGAATATTAAAGCGCCGACGCTTGCGCCACTCTTCCGTTCGGACGCTCAGGGTGAGATCCTCGCCCGGCTGTTCCTGAACCCCGACAGGGCGTTCACGATCTCTGAGCTCGCGCGCATAGCGAGCACACCGTACGCGAGCGCGCACCGCGAAGTCTCCCGAATCGCGGAGATGGGACTCGCAACCACCGAAAAGCGCGGCCAAGCCGTCGAAGTAAAGGCCCGACGCGATACACCCGTCTTTCGGCCCCTCGCCGAACTGCTCGTCCTCACCTATGGTCCCGCCGTCGTGATCCCCAAACACCTCGCAGGGATCTCCGGAATCGACGAGGCCTACATTTATGGCTCGTGGGCCGCCCGCAGAGAGGGCGAACCCGGCGACACCCCAGGCGACATTGACCTGCTCATCGTGGGTAACCCGCCACGCGGCGAGGTCTACGAAGCCTCCCGCGTCGCCGGCTCTGTCCTTGCGCGTGAAGTCAACCCGCGCATCGTTAGCGACGCTGCCTGGGAGGCGGCCGACACCGATCCGTTCCTTCGTACACTCACAGAGCGCCCACTCATACGCCTCGACCTCCAGGAGACGCCCTCATGATAAGTCGCTGGGACCGAGGCCGCGCCGAAATCGATCAGCTCATCCAACAAGGTCGCCTCACCCGCGTTGCAGCCAACCGTGACCTCGCCGAAAGCCACCTCGCACAGGCAGACACCCACCTCACCGCAGCCGCCACCCTCCGCGATCTCGACCCGGCTGGCGCGTTCACCCTCGCCTACGATGCCGCGCGCCTCGCGCTGGCCGCAGTGCTGGTCAATCAGGGACTCAAGCCCCGCGGCGAAGGTGCGCACGCGGTTCTGCTGGAGGCGGCGATCGCTCAGCTCGAGCCACCACGACAGACAGAAATCCGCGAATTCGACTGGATGCGCCGCCTCCGCAACGATACTCAGTACCCCGACATCGATCGCCCCTCGGCGAGGGTCGACGACGTCGACCAGGCCATTCCTGCGGCGCGGGCGATCGCGGATCGTGCGGTGCGACTGGTTGAGATGATGCCGCCATATTGATCGGCGGCTGGAAGCGTCCACCAAGCCTCCCCGAGAGTCAAGTGTGCAGAAAGAAAGCGCGTGGTATCCGATTCATTGCGGTTGCGGTTCCCCTTATGGTCGGTCTCCTGCCCAGCCGGAAATACGCCGGGGATCGGCGAGGTCGCGGCTCTCGACGTCCTTCTTCGCAGCGTTCTCAGGCCGCCTTCGGAGAATTCCCCTTCGGCAAATTGAATCAGACATCCGGTTTCACATTGCCTCTCACATAACCGACATGCTCAATCAGGTCGGCCAGACTGGAATCACGGGTCTCAACCGTTAATGACGAACTCACCTACTTTGGTCCCGTCTTCACTTTTGTAGACCGGTACGGAGGATGTCTTGCCTGCACGCTTTTTCTGCCAGGCGAGTGCTTCTTCGGGTGATTTGAACCTCGTGGCCTCGGCGTTGCTGTCGGTTCATAGCGTGGGGTCATCTTCCGACAACGAGCCCTACGCCCACACGGGCCAAGTCCAAGATCCGGAAATCACGACGTCAGGCTCGGAGCGGCTGGCGCAAGGCGTTCCTCGGCAGCCTGATGGGAGGGCGGCGATGCGTAGGGTTACTTCAGGCCCGAGGATGCGAGTCCGTCGATGACGCGTCGCTGCAGCGCGATGAAGATGATGAGCACAGGCGCCATGGCCATTAGACTCGCTGCCATCAACACGGGATAGTTGACCGTGACGTCGCTTGCCAGGGTGGCGAGGCCAGCGGAGAGGGGCATCGCGTTCGCGTAGGTGGACACCACCAGTGGCCAGAGCAATTCGTTCCACGACCAGAGCACGGTTGTGATGGCAAGTACGCTGATGCTCGGCCGGGCGAGCGGGAGCATGATGCTCCAGAACGTCTGGAAGGGAGAAGCCCCATCGATGCGTGCGGCCTCCTCGAGTTCCGCGGGCATGTTCAGAAAGGCAGTGCGCATGAGGAAAGTGCCGAAGGCGCTGAACAGGCCAGGGGCGACGATCCCCATCAGGGTGTTGAGCCATCCGAAGGATTGCACGATCTGATACTGCGAGATGAGGTAGACCTGCGACGGCACGAGCAGGATCGACAGGACTATCGCGAGAAGTGCGGTGCGGCCGAAGAACTTCATTCGAGCGAACGCATAGCCGGCCATGGTGCACAGGATGATCTGCGCCAGTGTGCGAATCGTCGTGACGAGCACCGACGTGCCCAGCTGGGACAGGAAGGGGAGGCGTTCGAACACTGCGGCGTAGTTCTGCCAC